>PWQX01000011.1 GCA_003556605.1 Spirochaetaceae bacterium | reverse complement strand
CGCTTGTCCGAACCCCACCGGCGCACCGAGCTCGCGGAGTTCCGCGAGCGCTTACAGCAGGAGCGGACCGATGAAGACATTGTCTTAATCCCCGAAAGCTATGAGATTGTGCGCACCGAGTACACGCCGCAGCGTGGAATAGTGATCGTGGATAAGCGCTTTCGCTTTCCGGCATACGCGGAGATTAAGCGCTACACCTATCAGCTTGAGCGCGACGATGAGATTTGGATGGTGGTCGACTACAACGTTGAGAACCTCGGGACTGAAGAATGAAGCTGATGCTGATCGGCTCAAGCCAGGAGTCGGCTGAGCGTGTACACAAGCGTTTCGGCGCTCACGGCGTCGACGTAATTCGTTATAGCGATCCCATCAAGGCTATGGACAACCTCGAGGAAGTACAACCCAACGTGGTGCTGTTCAGCTCGGCTGATTTTCCACGACACTGGAAGACCTTTCTGACGTTCCTCCGCGGCCAGCTGTACCGTGACCGGTGCGTGTTTGTGCTTCTCACGCCGCCGGAGTTCTCCGAAGACAACGCTATCAAAGCCCAGCACCTTGGAACCAACGCGCTGGTGAACGAGTCATTGTCGGATGAGGATGACCTGGTACGCTTGCGTGACGTGATCGCACGGTATCAGGACCTGCGTGAGGCGCGTGCCGCTCCACGTTACCGCCCGGGCGAGCACGACCGCGTGGAGTTCCTGGTAACACACCCCAAGAGCCTCCAACTCATTTTCGGTACAGTGCGCGACATATCGATCGGTGGTTTGGCGTTCATACCTGATGTGCCCGCCGCTGCGGCAGATCTGCAACCGGGCAGCATGATACCCAACGCATGCCTGCGCGTCGGCGAGCACCTCATCACGACTACAGTCACCGTGGTTCGCCGAGAAGAAACGCTCACACTCATGTTTGACCATTTGAGCTCACAGCACGTTGAGCACATTGAGCACTACTTTGAAGGGTCTACCCAGCGACGCTTAAAAGCCGCCGGCCGTTCTTGACAGAAATTACGAGCCGGGCGTAGAATTCACTTACGATGGCGGTGCAGAAGTATTTTGAAATGCAGCCGGTATACGAGCTTGATCTGTACCGGCGGGAGCAGGACTACGCAGAGCGCTCGGTGCCGTTTACCGGCACTCCCCGCAGGCATCCGTACGACTCCGAGAAAGTTGTGCTCGTGCCGCATCCGTTTGAGAAAGAGCGAATTCTGTACGAGTTTCAACTGCGGGATGTTATCCACCTCGAGCAGCTGAGCAGTATCGTGACCGAAAGAGGGGAGAATCTGCCCGTTATGAAGCTATGGGTGAGGCTCGGCAGTCGTGCCGTACAGCTCACGCCGATCGTCATCGGCTCCGAACACGCAACGCCGACACCGGAGGCGCTGCTTGACCAAAACGGATAGAGCCGCCACGTCCGGACGATTCTTTGCCGCAAGTTCCGGCGACACACTGCAGTGTGAGCTTTGCCCGCAGCGCTGCCGCATCGCGCCCGGGAGCGCCGGCTTCTGCGGCGTTCGCGCCAATCGCGCGGGGAAGTTGCATCTGCCGTTTTTCGGGGCGGTCTCCGCCCTCGCGGTAGACCCCATCGAGAAAAAACCCCTGTATCATTACTTCCCGGGCTGCGAAATTCTCTCGGTCGGCTTTCTCGGTTGCAGTCTGCGCTGCCCGTACTGTCAGAATTATCGCATTGCGCACGACACTACCGCGAGGACGCAATACATACCTCCGCAACAGCTCGTTCAGACCGCACGCAACAGCGGTTCGTTTGCAATTGCCTATACCTACAACGAACCGACTATCCACATTGAGTACCTGCTTGAGTGCGGCGCTGCCGCTCACCGTGCCGGACTCAAGAATGTCCTGGTTACTGCGGGCAGCCTCAACGATGCGCCGGCGCGCGAGTTGCTGGATCTCATGGACGCGGTAAACATCGACCTTAAGAGCTTCAGTGCGGAGTATTACCGAAAGACTTTGCACGCCGAGCTGGAGTCCGTGCTCGGGTTCACTCGAACCGCGGTTGAGCGCTGTCATGTCGAGATCACTACTCTGTTAGTTCCCGGTGCCACCGACTCGGATGATGAAATCCACCGCATCGCCGAGTTTGTCGCGCGTCTGAATCCGGCTATCCCGCTGCATCTCTCGGCATATCATCCAACTTCCTCGTTTCGAACCGCCTCAACCCCGGCTGCCACGGTACACGCCCGCGCAGAAACCGCACGCCGTTTCCTGCGGTACGTGTATCCCGGCAATCTCGGAGAGCAGACCGAAACGCGCTGCCCCGCGTGCGGTGAGCTGCTGATTCAACGTAACGGCTATCGCACCGTGCTGCCGGGTATCGCTTCCGGCGGCACCTGCAAGGCGTGCGGGCGCGAGACCGACATCGTCCGGCACTGACCCGCACTGAATGAGCACCGCAGGGATGCTTGACAGTTTAGGGCCGATGCGCTATCTTCTGGGCGCGAACGTGCGGACCGGTACCGCTTCGCGCATTGCGCCTTATTCCCCTGTAGCTCAGTTGGTAGAGCGGGTGGCTGTTAACCACTAGGTCGTTGGTTCGAGTCCAACCGGGGGAGCTCAACACTCTTCAAAACGTTAAGTAACGAGAAATCATGCCCCGGTGTACTTCCGGGGTTTTTTGTGTTTTGCCGATACTGTTGCTATAGTGTCGCGATATCGAAAGAAAGACGCAACCAAATCAGCCGTACCGGGAGAGACCCATGAAGTACCACGAGATCACGCTCGACGGCGTGCTCTACGAGAGCAGCTCACCGGGCCGCGGAATCACCGCTCGCTCGTCGCAAACGCGCTTCCGCTTCGATTTGTTCGTTGCCGCAGTTGAATCGCTGTTGAAGGCACGTAGAATCAGCCGTGTCTTGGTGCATTGCAAACCGGGGTTTCGTCCGCAGGGCTACGCAGGCTATGAGATGATCCGCAAACAGCTCACACGCCTTGCGTCCGCCGGCAAAGACCTCTGGTTTTACGCCGAGCACTACGGCCTCGGTGAGCTCTACCTTGCCTCCGCGTGCCGGCACCGGGTACTGCATCCCCTTGGGTTCGTGCAGGCTTTGGGCCTGTCCCGCCCGTTTGTGTTCTTCCGCAAAGCGCTAACCGAACACAAGCTTCACGTAGAGGTCTTTCGGCGCGGGCGCTATAAGGGCGCACTCGACAGCTTTCGCAACCACCGGCTAGATCATTTCCAGCGCGAACAGTACAATGACCTTCTGCTTGGCACCATGACCGAAATCCAGAACCGTATCGCCGAGGGTTATAACTGTTCGGTGCGCGACCTCGATATCTTGACCAGCGGCACTGCATTGGGCGCCCGCGAAGCTCTGGACGGCAATTGGGCAACGGCCCGGATGAGCTATCCGGAGCTCGTTGGTGGCTGGCGTGACGATAAAAGCCGTAAGTCCGCCGTTAAGACCTCTGAGACCGGTTTCGGCCGCGGCAGAACTGTAGTGGTACTGTTCATCGAAGGTACTCTAGTGTCCGGCCGTTCGCGAAACTCCCCGGTGTTCGGGCAGACCGCCGGAAGCGAAACCGTATGCGAGCAGCTTGCGCGACTAGAACGAAACCGTCGTGTCAAGGCTGTGGTAGTCCGAATCAACTCCGGCGGCGGGTCAGCTAGTGCATCCGGCTCTATCCTGCACGCGATAGAGCGCCTAAGGCGGAAGAAGCCGGTGGTAGTGTCAATGGGTGAAATCGCCGCTTCCGGCGGCTACTGGATCGCGACCCAGGCCGAGCGGTTGTTCGTCGAGCGTTCTACCATAACCGGATCTATCGGCGTTCTGATGGCGGTTTTCAATTTGCGTGAGTTCTTGAAGTCGAAAGGCGTCACCGAAGATATCGTCAAAACACACGAACACGCTGATCTCGGCAGTCCTCTGCGCCGGCTCACCAACAAAGAGCGCCAAATGCTCGACGAGATGATATCGAAGCTCTATTACGCCTTTCTGCGCAGGGTATCAGAGTTTCGTGGTCGTGCGATCGCAGAGATAGAACGGCTTGCCGAGGGGCGCGTGTGGAGCGGCTACGACGCGGTACGCTTGGGTCTTGCAGATGAGCTCGGGACTCTCACAGACGCGATTGAGTACACGCGCCGTATCCACACCGGCACGTGTCGAGTACGCTACTACCCGCGTGAGAAACGGTCGCTCCTCCACCGTCTCATTGCGCGCAACCTAGGTGCAGAGGGTACCGAGGCCGCCGAGCTAGGCGCTGAAACGCTGTGGGACGAGTGTGCCGCGCTCCAGGGCGTCCCGCTCGCGCTATGGGAGCCGATGTTTGAGCATTCGCTTGCCGCGCTTGCTAACGGACTATGCAATCATGTGTATCGTCGATATACACCGGAAGCTCAAAAATCGTGTACCGTGTGATGTAGTCGGGCATACTTCCGGGAGTCTCACCGAGTGTTGCGTGATACGCTTGAATCAGACGGTAGTTGCGCATGGAGAGCACCACGCGCTCAGGCTGCCTGCCGGACTCCAGCACCACGTACTTCTGTCTCAAGATTTCGGCGAGTAGTTCCGTCGCAGAGCTTCCCCGCTGCTCCATAAATTGACTTCATAGTACCATCCGGTTATGATTCCGGCAATTATGGGCCGGCGCATTCGCGATTACAACTGGGAAGCAATGAGTTACAGCGAGAAAGCCGTGCTGTGTTTTGTACTGCAGGGCCAGCGTGTTCTGCTGATGCGCAAGAAACGCGGTCTCGGTCGCGGGAAGATCAACGGCCCCGGCGGTCGCCTTGAGCCGGGAGAAACCTACCATGACGCTGCGGTGCGTGAAACGCAGGAAGAACTCGGCATTACCCCACGCAGACTGCGCGACGCCGCCCATCTGACTTTCGTCTTTACCGATGGGTATTCGCTAGACGCACGCGTTTTCACCGCCTGCGGATACGACGGTGAAGTTGTAGAAACCGACGAAGGCGACCCTATGTGGTTTCACCTCTCCGAGATACCTTACACAGAGATGTGGGCCGATGACCCACTGTGGCTGCCACACGTGCTCGCAGGCCGGTACGTTCGGGGGCGCTTTGTGTTCGAAGGAGACACGATGCTCGATGATGCCGTCGAGGTAGGCGCGCCTCATGCGTCGACTACCGGCGCCGAGGAGTCGCGAAGCCGCCGGCGGTAAGACGCCTGAAAGCCTACTCGTGGTGCTGCTCTAGGTACCGAGCCAGCACGAACAAGTAATCCGACATGCGATTTAGGTAGTTCTGCGCCGGTGCGAGGTGTGTAAGTCCATGCGTGCGAATACACATCACCACAGTACGCTCTGTCCGGCGGCACACAGCTCGCGCCAGATCGCAGTGCGCGCTCATAGCGGTATCACCCGGGGTAATAAACTGGTTGGAAAGCACGACCCTGCGCATCAGCCGTTCCTGACGTTCTTCAAGCAACTCAAGATCAGCGTCTTCGATCAATTCAAGCCGTCGATACATGGGATCGTGTTCCGGAGTGGCGACCTGCGCTCCGATCTTGAACAACACCTGCTGGCACTCATACAGCTCACGCTTACGGTTCGCTTCCCGCACCACCGCGCGCGTAAGCCCTAAGGCCGAGCTGAGCTCGTCTAAGTCACCGAGTGCGGCGAACAACAGATCACTTTTCGGGCGACGTTCACCATTGAAAAGGCTGGACTCGCCTCGATCCCCACCCCGCGTTGTGACCCGCTCAAAGTCAATCACAGTGTCAGCGCTCCTGAAAATCCTGTATTACCTCGGATTTCCTGAGCTTGTCAATCGCCTTTTCCTGAATCTGGCGCACCCGTTCGCGTGTGATACCCAGAGCCTTGCCGGTTTCTTCAAGCGTAAACGCACCGTCACCCATGAGCCCGAACCGCAGCTTGATGATCTTCATTTCCCGCTCGCTCAGCTGTGCGAGCACGCGTTCCAGCGTATCTTGCAGGGTTAAGTGAAAGGCCATCTCGAACGGCTGCTCGCTTTGCACGTCTTCGATCAACTCGGCGAGACTTGTCACGTTCTCGTCGTCGACCGCGGCATCCAAAGATGCGGCATCTTGAGAAAGCATCATGATCTCTTCCACTTTGTGGCGTGGGAGCGCCATATACTCCGAGACTTCCTCCGCGCCCGGGTCGCGCCCCAGCTCCTGGGACAGATGGCGTGCCACCAAGTACCACTTCTTTATCGTGTTCAGCATGTTCAGCGGGATGCGAATGACCTTTGACTTGTCGGCGAGCGCTTTGATTATCGCCTGACGAATCCACCAGGTGCCGTAAGTGGAAAACCGGCAGCCCTTACGATAGTCAAAACGTTCAACCGCTTCAATGAGCCCAATGTTGCCCTCGTCGATTAGATCGAGGAGACTGAGGCCGCGGTTACAGTATTTCTTCGCGATCGAGACGACCAGCCGAAGGTTTGCGTTAATCAGACGGTTCTTCTCTTCCAGTAAGCTCTGCTCTAGTTCTGCTCTCTCCGACTCGTACTGAATCGCCTTCAGCCGACCGGTACTGTGTTGTGATTCTATCTCCGCAAGCCTTTCCCGGCACTTCTCGATGTTTCCCCCGATCTCGCGTTCTTCTTCAAGCGTTAGCAACGGATACGCTGCGATCTGTTTGAGATAGAACGACAATGGGTCGCTCTCGCCACGCTCGTGTGTACGATCGCTTCTCGCCACCTTCACCCCCTTGGCGCTTCGTCCGGATCTAAGAAACGGTTGTCTTTCCAGACGCCGAAATACAGCTGTGCCGCACTCTCGCCCGGTACGGTACCAAGACTTCCGATACGGCTTCCGGCCTGCACGTTATCGCCCACGTCAACCGCAATATTCTCATTGCCGGCATAGATGTAGACGTGACCGCTCGAAGCTTGGATAAACACTACACGGCCGAAACTGGAGTGCGGTCCGGCATACACCACCATGCCGGAAGCCACGGCAACCACGTCGTCGCCCCGATCACCGCGAATCGCAACCCCGGGAAATTTGCCGTCGGTTCGTGCGCGGTTTCCCGGGTGCGGCCAGTAATTCTCAGTGCGGCCGTCCGGTCCGTTCGCGAGATCAAACGCGCTTCCGGCTACCGACGGCGCATCCACCTCAGAGCCCGGTACGTACAAGCGATCCCCAACCCGCAGCACGTCACCTTCGGACATTCGGTTAAGGTTCATCAGCCTCTCCACTGACAACCCGTGACGCTGCGCGATTGAATAGAGCGTATCGCCCCGCGTTACTTCATACTGATCAGGAATCAGCAGCCGTGTTCCTACGCGGATAGAATCCGCATCGGATATATCATTCGCATCACGCAACGCATCTACCGGAACTCCGTACTTGCGCGAGATGCTGAACAGTGTGTCTCCGCGCTCGACTTTGTGCTCAATGGCCTCGGCTCCAAGCGAAATGACCACGAGCAGACCAAGTACCGCAAAGCACAAATGAGCGGCGACCAACCTCAAGACAGGCTTCATGCTACTTTCTATCTTCGGCGGAAAGCGTAAAGAATTGAGTAACTGTACCTTGAAGTGACAGTTATTTTTTCAGGAGAACTGTTTGAAGACTGGTCCGAATCCTGTGGTGCGAGTGCCACGCAAATAGCAGCCGGTACGAGCTTTAGCGTTTCGGCAATGCCGCTAAGCACCGCGAGCTGAAGGCCCGTCGGCTGACTTCCGCAACACCATGCGGTTAGCCGCGCATTCATCACAAGCTTCGGACCAGTATTAACTGCTTAGCGTATTACCGCTCGCAGTCCTTTTCCACCGGCAGCTGTGCAGCCCGCTCGCGCAGCGGTTTAGAGAACGAGAACTTCGGCACCAAGACTGCCGGCTTCGCCGGGATGAGAATCTCTTCTCCGGTAGCCGGATTGCGACCCATACGCGCCTTTTGAGAGGGGCGATGATCGAGAAACAAACGCCCGAGTCGCCCGACAGGAACGCGCTCACCCATAATAGCACCGGCTTCCACCATCGCGAGAAAATCATCGATCACCTGACGCGCTTGCGCCTGAGTGAGATCGTTCTTGCGCGCGACGTACGCCACCAGCGTCTTGGTCGTGAAGTGATCCAGTTGCTCGCTCTCACCCGGGAGGGTTAGTGTTCGATTCAGTTTCGAGAAACCGTTGGTGAGGAAGATGGTAGCCTCACGTAGACGACTCTCCTGCTCTTCAAGCGGTAGCGAGGGATCACACGCAGCGACCGAGAGAATATCAGACGTTTTTTCGATTGCAGACGAGCTAAACCGGGCAGGAGCGTCGACGCGAATCGCTTCGGCCAACTCAACCTGCTGCTCTTTCACCAGTCGCGGTACGTCACTCCGGAGCTTAATGCTTGCGTACTCAAGATTCCGGCCGCTGCGGGTAAGGCGTCCAAGACTTATCAGTGAGCCTGAGTACGTTAACAGGATCACGCCGCGGGGATCATTAGGCTCCAGAAGCTCGAGCTCGAGCATATCCAGCAGACGAATCTGGTCGGCGAACAGCTTGCGCTTCTCCAGCCAGTTCTCGGTAATACGCCTGAGCGATTCCTCACCGATCGGCAGTCCGGACGATTCGGTGATCGCGCGAAGATGCGACTGGATGTGCTTGGGAAGCTCTTCGATTTCGTTCATACCAGTAACCTATCACACCAGCTGCGAAACCGGTACATCGTCACATGGTTTTTGCTTGCCAGATTGTCGGTTTGCTTCTAGAATGCTCCATATGATGCCCGATATTACGACCACCTACATGGGGCTGCCGATTCGCTCACCGGTAATTGCGTCCAGTTCCGGCATTACCGACAACGTCGCCAACTTGAAACAGCTCCAGGACTTCGGTGTTGGCGCGGTGGTGCTGAAGTCCTTGTTCGAAGAAGAGATCATCGCCGAGCTGGAACGCTCGGAAACCCAAATGCAGCGCTCAGGCTATACTTTTCCGGACCTCGCCGAGATGGAAGATCTGTTGCCGACTGAGTCCGGTGTCGCCGACTACCTTGAGCTTATCGCCGGCGCAAAACGCGAGCTCGATGTTCCGGTCATTGCCTCGGTGAACTGCATTACAGCGCAGAAATGGACACACTTTGCGCAAACCATCGAACAGCAGGGCGCGGACGGTTTGGAACTGAATGTGTTCTTGATGCCTTCGGATTTCCTCGCTGAATCGGCTATCGCATTTGAAAAGACATACTTCAATATCATACAGATGGTTCTGGACCAGGTGAGTATTCCGGTCTCGGTGAAACTCAGCCACTACTTCACTCTACTCGCCCGAACACTCAAAACGATCTCAGAGACCGGTATCAGCGGGCTGGTTCTGTTTAACCGCTTCTTTAGCCCTGACTACAACATCGATGACTTGAGCATTATTCCGACCAACGTGTTGAGCAGTCCAAGCGACCTTGCCGTATCACTGCGCTGGATCGCAATTATGCACGGCCACGTGAGTTGCGACCTGGCCGCCTCTACCGGGGTGCACGACGGTGACGGTGTGATCAAGCAGCTATTGGCCGGCGCTCAGGCCGTACAAATTGCCTCCTGCTTGTATCGCGAAGGGCTCGAAGCTGTGCGCAATATGAACGAACGGCTGACTAGCTGGATGCAGAGCAAAGGCTACGATCGGATCAACCAGTTTCGAGGCCGCTTGAGTCAAGTAAACGTGCGCAATCCCGCGGCCTACGACCGTGTACAGTTTGTCAAGAACTTCCGTGCTATGGAGTGACCTGCGGCCTCGGCAGCCGCACGGAAGCGCCGGGACGTGCGCGAAGCACGCTCAACAAGGCTGTCACGCTCTGGACCCGCGCGCCTGCCACATGCAAGAACGCTGCCAAGTTCGCAAGCCACGCTCCGGAGATTCTCCTGAGGCGGCTTGACACATTACATGATGTTCTGTATAGTTCAAGAACTTTCTGATACGGGGGCGTAGCGAAGTCGGTTATCGCGCCGGCCTGTCAAGCCGGAGATCGCGGGTTCAATTCCCGTCGCTCCCGCTCAACCCGCAAACTCTGCGGGCTTTTTTTCGGGCTGTAGCGCAGGGGCTAGCGCGCTCGGTTCGGGACCGAGAGGTCGGCGGTTCAAATCCGCCCAGCCCGAGTCTGCTTTACGGGTAAAGCCATTGGAGTCCGCGGGCTGCGCGCGGCGCAGT
>PWQX01000106.1 GCA_003556605.1 Spirochaetaceae bacterium | reverse complement strand
GCAAGCGCCTCCACCACCCACTCGGGCCGCTTGCGCGCGCTGCCGTACTTCACCACCACCAAAAGGCGCACCGGCCTGCCGTCCGGCGGCGGGCCGGGTTCCCGCCCCCCCGGAAGCTCAATAGGGTAGGGCAGAAAGCGGGCGCCGTTGATCCAGCCGCCGGCCGGCTCGTCGCCTGCGCCCACCGTTGTGGTTATGGTTGCCGCGCGTCCGAAGGCGCGTCCAAGGGCTCGCGCCCAGGCACCCGTACGCCGCGGCGGGTTGTTGCGCCACAAAATCCACGGGACGGCGTGCAGCCGGGCAAACAGAATGCCCGCGAGGGCGCCGACGCGCAGCTTCTTCACAAGAACAACGTCGGGCCTGAACGAGCGAAACGCGCGCGCATATGCCGTGATTTGCGGCGGAGCGAACCGATGCACCGCCTTAGACCCGAACAGCCGCGCGAGGCGCCGCGAAAGCCGGCCGTAGGGCACCTGCACCGGCTGCACCAGATCGCCCAAGGCGCCGGGCGCGCCGCCTGAGTGCACTACCATCCCAAGCTCATGCCCGCGCTCGGCGAGCGCCTTCACATAGCCGTAGGTGTTAGGGTGAAACCGTTTTTGGATGATCAGAATACGCATCCGGCTATTCTTTTGCCTCCAGCGCGCGCAGCACCGCGTGTACAATGCGGGCCAAGTCTTCAGTCGTGTTGTTCGGCATCCGCAGAAACCGCACATCGGGGCGCACGGAAAACACCGCCGGGATGAACTCAACTTTCCCCGGCTTGCCGCGCTCGCCCTCACGCACCGGGTCTCGGTTCGGCCCGCCGTTCGGCTGCACGCGAGCGCCGTGCTCGCCGTACCCGCCGGCCTCCGGGGCGTGGCGGGCGGCGAGCGATACCGCGGCCTCCACCTGCTGCTCCGGCAGCGGCGGCGCGCAGAACCGTTGGTTGAAACGCTCAAGGAGGGCGTGGAGATCCTGCCGCTCGTAGCCCGCCGAGCCGAGGCGCACCGCCAAACGCCGAAGGCGTTTGCGGCGCGCATCGCCGGTGTAGCGCTTGCGGGAGTTGACGTCTTTGTCGCGCTCAATGCGGCGGCGGTGCCGCTCGCGGTGGGTGATATCGAGGCGCACAACTACCACGGCGGTGGGGATGCGCCCAATAATGCGCGGGTAGCGCGGCAGCCGCCGGCCTCCGGGGCCCAAACGCTTGAGCTGCGTGAGGGTTTGGCCCATGCCGTGTTCCAGAACATGCACGCCCGGGCGTGCCTGCAGGTGCAACAGTACGGCGCACTGCTGCAGATACAGCCAGACGAGGCGCAGAGCCGCGGCCGGCCGCCGCGGGCGTATCACCCGCGCGAGCTGCAACCCGGCGTAAAGCGCCCCGGGCGAGGCGAGCAGACGCACCGCCCCGTCCAGCCCGGCCGCGAGGCGGCGGAGCGAGCGCGGCTCTCGCTCGGTGGTCTGCCGGCGCTTTGGGATGCGCCCGCGGCGTCGCAGCGCACGGTAGATCTCGGCCGCGAGGCGGCTTTTGCCGCTGCCGGCCACCCCCACGAGCTCTATCACGCAGCCACGCCCCGCCCGCGTGCTCCCGGCCCGCGCGTTTGTGCCTGCCGCGCTACAGGCGGCAGGCTGGAGAGGCTGCATCAGCGCGCCTCCCGAAGCGCGCGCTCGGCGCGTGCAAGCCACTCGGCCGGGTAAGACTCCGGCCCAAAGCGCCGGGTTAGGGCCTGCAGGTCGGGCAAAAAGGCCTCGGCGCAGGCGTGCTCGAGCACAGGCGGAATCGGCGACTGCCCGGCGGCCACGTTCTGCGGCCGGGTGAGGCGCGAGGACTCGATCTGCGGAAACGGCCCCACCTCGAGAAAACTACAGACGCGCGACACCAGCGCGGCGGGCTCGGTGCGGATTTCTTCAAAGAACCCGATCAAGAGCTGCTCGGGCGGGAACTCGGCCTCCCAGGTTGCCAAGGTTGCCGCGTACTGTGACTTTGAGCGGCCGCGGCCGCGGTGAAACCAATGCAAGAACTCATCGGGCGGCGTGTCTTCTACGCGACGGTTTCGTTTGCGGCAGAGCGCGCGCACCGCTTCCGACCAGGTGCGCTCAATGGGGTCGCGCAAGATGTAGATGAGCTTTACCGCGGGGTTTAGCGAGCGCACGTGGCGCACACCTTCGGGCGAGAGCACGGCGTAGGCGGGCGTAATCTCGCCCACGGTGTAGCCGCGGCGGGCGGCGGCGGCAAAGAGCGAGCGGTACCAGCGGTCGTTTTGCTCGCCGATGAAGTAGCGTAGATCCCAGACCAAGCGGCGCGCCGGCCGGCGGAGGTTACTCCGCAGCCGCCATTTCAGATGCCGTCCGTAGCGCCTGCGCGGCAGCTTGCGGCCGTGGCGACGGCGGTCGAGGGTGTCGAAGTAATGCAGCTCCTTGAGCGGCGGAAGCCAGATCTCGGGATGCTCGCGCAGCACGCGCGCGAGCCAGGAGCTGCCGGCGCGCATCGCGCCGATGCCGAGAAAATGCGGAACCGGCTCGCCGAACCGAGTGCCG
>PWQX01000213.1 GCA_003556605.1 Spirochaetaceae bacterium | reverse complement strand
CACAGAGCAGCCGGCGGTTGCACAGACTGAGACAAATCGGCTATACTCCGCGGCAAACACAGGCCAGGATAGCTCAGCGGCAGAGCAGCTCACTCGTAATGAGCAGGTCGAGGGTTCGATTCCCTCTCCTGGCTGGAACTTCGCATTCTACGTGAAGTTGCCCTTGATACCCGCCGGCTGCAGCGGGAGCCCGGCCGCGTAAAGATGCGACACGTCACCAACCCCCAGACAGCGCGGTGTAGCCCAGTCGTGGTTCCGCTCATCGAACAGCACTGTGGTAACGCTCGATGGGCTCAGCCAGAAACCCGACCACATCAGCAACACCGGCAGCGCAAGCAAGTGGGCAAGCCACGTGAGCGCGAGACCGTTGTGACAGAATACCGCGATCTGCTCGCGACTGGATTCAAGCACCCGGTACCGCCCGCCTTCGCGGTGGTAGCCGAGCGCTTCGAGGAAGCGGTCTGAATCGCACCCCACGCGCTCCACTTCTTCTTGAAACTGTGGATTCGAGAGCCCGGGCGCCTGCCAAAGGGTTCCGTCGACGGCGCGCGGCGGGTCTTTTCGAATGAGGTGGCCGTGCAGATCCCAAGCCATATAGCCGGGGGCTGGGCCCTCGTCCATACGAAGCTCGTGCAGCTCCTCGAGCCACGGCTCGGTTTCTACCTGCAGGCCGGTGCGCTCGGCGGTATAACCCGCGGTATCCTGTGCGCGCCCAAGAGGTGAGCTGTAGATGCGTGTCAGCCCGCAGCCGGCCAATCGATGTGCCAGCGCCTCCGCCTCGCGATGGCCCGCGGGGGTAATGGTGTTGTTCCCGTAATCAGGATCAGCGTGTCGGATTATCAGGAGTCTCATGTCATAACGAGATTACCGTCTTTTTGCGACAATTGGAACCGTTCGGCACCGCATCCGCGCAGACCGGAATTGATACCACAGCTTCTCTTCAGCGTCTGTACGCGCGCGCCGACGTCCTTCACGATGCGCCTGCCGCCGTCTCGGAAGCCGCCGGATGTGAAGGCCGGGCCGGGCACCGCGCGAACCGGGGTCACGCTGTCTGCAGTAACCGAACAGTCCTTCTCCTTGAACACCGCATTCTCTTCCCCGCCAAGCACCTTTTACAGCGCTGAGCGTGACAGCTCTTGCGTTTTGATATAAGTCATAGTACCCTTGTATTGGAGTTAAACTTGCAGAATAGCGTTTCTGCCGACTCGGAGTGGTTTGGTTTTCCGGCTCCAAAACTCAACACTATTCCAATACTGATTCTCATTAGCTGCGGCTCGCTGCAGTCGAGAGTATTAGAAGAATCAATCACCCTGCACGGCCTTTTCCGGCGGGCGTGAAACAAGGAGGCAAGCTCACCAAGAAAAACAGGAACGGAATCTCGAAAAGAACACAGGAGGTCATGTATGTCGGATGAACAGAGAGATTTTCAGGCTGAACCTCAAGTGGACGAGATCAGAAGGCTTGAGTTTCACTTGGGAGGGTTCGGGTCAGCAATCCCGATCCTGGTTTTCATTGTCTGGGCGGTCGTCACCAGCCTTACCGAAGTTGTTACCACCAATGGGTTGTCCACAGGCGCCGTCATCGGCTTAGTGGTAGGTATGGTCTTGTGCAAGCAAGACGGCCATACCTACGCTAAGGCGGTGTTTGAGGGATTTACCCGGAACATTGCTGCGGTAGCGATCGTCGCCTGGTTCTTCGCAGGGATGTTCGCCCAAGTATTGCAGGTAGGGGGGTTGGTAGAAGGTTTGATCTGGATCGCAGCTTTCGTTGGAGCCGAAGGCGCGATTTACACCGGCTTAACCTTTATACTAGCCGCTGCTTTCGCCTCCGCCGTGGGAACGGGCTACGGCACTGCGGTGGCTTTCGGAACCTTGATGTATCCCGCAGGGATCGCGGTGGGCGCGCACCCGCTGATGTTGGCAGGCGCCATATTGAGCGGTGCGGCGTTCGGTGACAAGCTTGCGCCTATCTCGGATACCACCATCGTTTCCGCGGCTACGCAAGACACCGATGTACCCGGGGTCGTGAAGTTTCGCTTCAAGTACGTAATCGTCGCCGGACTCGTAACGGTTGTCTTGTACTTCTTGTTCGGCGGTGGGGCGGAAGTTGGAGCAGGCGGCGGCTTCGACCCGGAGGCCGTTATCGCCGAGTACTCCGATCCTGCGGGCCTCATCCTGCTGATTCCCTTTGCAGCAGTACTGATCATCGCGTTCAGAGGGTACCACTTGCTTGTTTCACTCACGTGGGGGATTGTGATCGGCATCGTGCTCAACCTGCTCTTCGGTCTGGCCCCGTTCAGCGACATACTGCACCTTGATTTTCAGGAGGGTACCGTCTCCGGTGCGTTGGTCGACGGCATCGCCGGCTACGTTGAGTATGCCATTCTGATCCTGTTAATTGTGGCCCTCGGGCACATGATCAGGCTCAGCGGGGCAATGAACGACGCGGTCGAGTGGTCTAAAGCGAAGATCCAACGCGCGGTCTGGAAGGCTGAAGTCGCAATATGGGCGTTGGTCTCGGCTCTGAACGTAGTAATCACGATCAATACCGCAGCCGAGGTTGCAGCCGCGCCGTTTGTGCGCGATATCGGCCGGACATACGGCCTGCATCCGTACCGCCGCGCGCTATTGCTCGACGGTCCTACCTCTTCATTGGGATACGTCTTGCCGTGGTCCGGTGGTCTGCTGCTGCTGGTGACTACCATTAACGCCTTGACTGAGGACTACGATTTCGTGCAGCCGGTTGTGCCCACGCAGCTTACCCCGTATGTGTGGTTCGGCTTCCTCCTGCTGGCACTGCTGTTGATCGTCAGCATCACCGGTTGGAACCGCAAGTTTGAGGGCCCGGAAGGCCCGGAGGGCGAACCGGTCGACAAGCCCTACAAGGGTATGCTGGCTGAGAACGAGTAAGGCTGCCGAATACAACTAAAGCCGAGCTTGCGGGTTGCACTCCTTCGGATTGCGCGGGGGTGCAGCCCTTTTTTTGATGCACCGGCCGGGGAATCGGCTCAAGCCTGCATGTACAGTCCTCGTCACCACGGAGAATCGGGTATATCTGAATAAGCACACGACATGCCGCCTACCCCGGGTTGTGAAATCCGGTTTTCGAGATCATCATGAGTATTCGGGAGGATGTATGCGAAACCGCTACCCACAACAACGCATCAGCGTATTCGATATCTTCAAAGTGGGGATTGGTCCGTCAAGCTCGCACACCACGGGACCATGGCGCGCAGCCGAGCGATTCGTCGCAGAACTTGCTACCAGCGGAACACTGGGCGCGGTCCGGAGAGTTCTCGTGGAGCTTTACGGCTCGCTCGCGAAGACCGGTCTAGGCCACGGCACGGACCTCGCGGTATACATGGGACTCGCCGGCTACGACCCGGTGACCGTAGACCCCGAGCTTGTGCGTCGTATCCACAGTGAGTTGCGTGGACGAACTACCATGCGGCTGGAGGACCGCCATGAAATCCCGTTCTCGTATGAGCGCGACATTCGCTTTGTAGTTGGGCACAGTCTCGATTACCATCCCAACGGCCTCACCTTCACCGCCGAGCTCTCCGTGGACGCCCCGGGCGGCTCTACCGGCACCGATAACATCCGGACGCTGAGCCGCACCTACTTCAGCATCGGCGGCGGGTTCGTGGTAGAGGAAGGCGAAGACGACCGCGCCGAAGCGCTGCCGGCACTCCCATACCCAATCGACGAAGCTGCAGACATTCTGCGCTGGACGCGCAGCCGCGGCGCCGAGGCGCGAATCAGCGACATAGTGTGGGAGAACGAGCGCGTATGGGCTCCCGCTGATACGGTATCCGAGCGTTTGCTGGCAATCTATGAAACCATGCGCCGCTCGGTGTTTCGCGGGTTGTGCGCCGGCGGTACATTACCCGGCGGGCTGGAGGTGCGGCGACGCGCCGGTCGGGTAGCTCGGCCGCTGATGCCGGCGCCATGGCCCGCCGACATCGATGCGTTCTTCTCAGCCGTCTCGCGCTCGGTCCGGCCCGCTGAGGCGAGTCGCACGGCCGGCGCCGAGCAGCCCTTTGCGGGCGGGTTTGAGCAGGTGCTGCGGTGGGTGAGCTGTTTTGCGCTGGCCGTCAACGAAGAGAATGCCGATTTCGGCCGCGTAGTCACCGCTCCCACAAATGGCGCCGCCGGGGTACTCCCGGCGGTTTTGCTGTACTACACCTGCTTTGTTCCCAGCGCCTCTTCCGAGGGTGTGGTGCGGTTCTTGCTTACCGCCGGCGAGATCGGCAGTGTCTTCAAAAAGGGCGCCACGATCAGCGCGGCGCAAGGCGGCTGTCAGGCCGAGATAGGGGTGAGCTCGGCGATGGCCGCTGCCGGGCTAACCGAGCTGCGCGGCGGGAGCCCGGACCACGCACTCATGGCTGCGGAGATCAGTATGGAGCATCATCTCGGTCTCACCTGCGATCCGGTCGGCGGGCTGGTGCAGGTTCCGTGCATCGAGCGTAATACCATGGGCGCGGTCAAAGCGATCACCGCGAGCAGCCTCGCACTCGCGAGCGACCCTGCCGAGGCCCGAGTGAGCCTCGACCGTGTGATCGAGACGATGTGGCACACCGCGCTGGACATGGACAGCAAGTACAAGGAAACGAGTGAAGGTGGGCTCGCCGCCGGGATCGCGATCAACGTAATCGAGTGTTAAGCGCCTGTGGGCACTCTCGTCTGAGCTCGCTCTACCGAGCAACGCTCATACAGGAGATTGAACAGTATCGCGCTGAGCACGTCTCGCCCCACGCCCCCGCGCGACGGCAAACCCGATACCCAAGAGCCCGCGCGAGAAAGCGATGCAGGGGGCGCTGCTGCAGCATCACCAACCTCTAAACTACGGGCACGTGCACGAAGCGTTGAAAACCGCCGGGCGGAGAAACCTCCATACGAACGCGCCGAACTGCCTTATTGGTCTCCGCCCGACGAAAAGCGGAGCGTAGTTTCAAGGCCGATATACAAACGCGCATTCGTAAGCCGGTTGTCTTCAAGCCGCACAGTGATTCCGGTGCGCAGCGGGAAACGCCCTATACTGTAGCCCAGTAAGGTGAGCAGCTCGGCGCCGAGATACACCGCCTCCTGAGCCTGGAGCTCTTCCCGTTCGAGGTCGTAGCCGGCCTGCTGCTCGGCGAACACCGCGGCACCGAACCCCCCGATATTGAATCCAAACGGCAGCGCAATGTCGGTGAGCGCCAGCGTTGCGCGATAGGAGATGCGTGCGCGTAACCAGCCCGGCAGATTGTGATCGGACACCGGGCCGTCAAAACCAGGCGGTGCGAAAGGGCTTATGGTCCGCACGTCACCGGTGGAGTAGAGCGTTCCCGCATTCAGCGAAACACTCTGTCCCGACCGCGCTGTGGGAAGGGCGACCTCAGCGTCCAAGTGCGGACGGAGGCCTTCTGCGGGGTTGCCGAACTCCGGCAGGTCGCGGGCTACCTGCAAGCGCCCGGACAACAGCCTTGAGGGATACAGGTCGCGCTGTGAGCTCGGGCCACTGCGCCGTGCCTGCAGACCGCCGCCGAGCTCTACATATTCAAACGAGCTTCCACCGGGCGGCGCGTCGAAGCGCAGGGCAAAATCCTCGTCGGCACGGGCCACCAGCGTGTACGCCCCGAACCCGTACAGCGACACCTGGCGCTGCACCCCGCGCTCTTGTGCTCCGTAGAGCACCACACTCGGGATGAGCTCGGCCTCGCTGCGTTGCTCAGCTTTGTTCTTAACAATAGCGGTCCGGCCGGGCCGCTCGACCGTTTTCTCTACAAGCTCGTACCGATGCCGCACCGCTGTCGAGACGCCTGCCCGGCCATAACGGAAGCGAGCCGCTGCGTCGACAAACACCTGTTCAACTTCGGGATGATAGCTCGCTACAAAGTGCACCGACGCGGGGTCGACGAATGTCCCCCCCAATGCCAGAATACCGCCGCCCCAGTACAGATCCTGCTGTGCGCCCTCGAGCACCGCAGGTATCGGGAGCCAGAAACCCAGGCGCGGCGCATTCCAGAACCTGCGCTCGCCCGTCAGTTCAGCGGTGGGGTTATCCGGCCCGTGCAGGCTCTCAGTTGATTCGTTGCCGGCCGCCGCAGCAGAGTCAAAGGGAAGCTCCGGGTTTGCACCGCTGCTACGGGGGTAAGTCTCCGGTCGATGCGCATAGGCAGTCTCTACACCGGCCGGAAGCTCGGAGCTTGCGATACTGCGCACCGCGTAGCCGTCGCTCCGGTATGTGGCGTAGTACAGCGTGTTATTATGGAGCTCGCCTGCGAGGACACCCACCTGATCAGCAAGCAGCGGCCGCAGGTTCTGATCGCCGGGTGCCGTACAGTTATCCCCTGCGCGGCATCCCCTGCCACAGTCCTGCCGGGCGCCGCTTGTGGCCTCACGGCGCCACTCGTACAGAACCAGCGGACCGTCGGTCTCTAGACTGAACAGCAGTCGGTCCGGGCCGGCGTAGCGCGCCTGGTAGGCCGGGCGACCGGCCGGCGTAGGGATGGTGCGCGGTGAACGTCCGGCGTAGCCGCCGCGAGCCGGCAGATCGAGCTCGCGCACGAGCTGAGTGCCGGAGTTGTTCTCGGTGAACACCAGGCGCGCTCCCTCGGGTGCCGGCTGCGGCCAGTACAGGCGCATGCCTTCAGGCTCGTATAACGGTGAAACCCCGCCGTGTTCAAGATCAACCCAGACCAGGCGATGATCGGCGCCACGCCGCTGCACTGCAACGGCCCAGCGCTCATCTACCAGCGCCGGGTGATGCACCCCGGAAATACCGTCAATAGCACGCACCCCGGCTCCCTCTTCCCACAGATACAACTCAGCGTTCTGCCGCTGAGGTCCCCGATGATGCTGCGTTGAGCGATACGCGCTGAAGAGAATCCGGGTACCGTCGGGCGAGACATCGAAACTAGACCCGTCTACCAGCGGCCCGGTCCGTACTACCTCGCTCTTTCCTTCGTCATCGCCGGCGGCAGCGCTATCAAGCCGTACAATCGCCGCCGGCCGGTCCGGTCGCGTGCGATACACGTACACCCCGTCTGCGGCGATTCGCGGCAGGTGGTAGTGGCCGATACGTTGCGGGCTGACGGCCGCCCCGGCCGGGAGCGCGCGACGCCAAGCGTAGCGCTCCTCGAGCCGGCGCTTCATCAAGCGGTAGTTGTGCTCGGCTGAGACACCGGTTACCTTCGCAATCGCCCGGTCCCAACTGAACAGCGGTGGCCGCAGGAACTCCTGGTGGATGCGCGCAAAGACGTCGTCACCGTACTCCTCGATCAGGTAATCGACCATGATATAGCCGGCAACATAGAAACGGCCGCGCGGTGGGCGGTGTGAGTCAAAGGCCGCGCGGCGATAGTCAAAGAACCGGTCTTCTAAGATCGGCGCGGCATAGTAGTGTTCAAAATACGGTGAGCGTCCGCGCCCGCCTTCGGTAAAACGCGTCTCGGCCTCTATCGCGATACCTTCAATCGCCCAGCCCGGCAGAAACACACCGGGCAGCGCGAGCAGCGGCTCACCAAACACACGGCTCAGCGGGCTGCGCAGTCCCTGTTGATACATGAAATGCATATGGTGCGCAAGCTCGTGAATGAACACCGCCCGCAGCCAGTTTTCGGTACGCGCGCCGATCCAGGGAGTAGTGGGACTCGCGACGAACACCGCGATGTGATTCGGCGGCGCCGGCATGAAGTAGCCGTTAGCAACATCGGTACGACCATTGATCCACACGCGGATGCGGCGACTCGGCCAATTCTGCAGAAAAGCGGCAAGCTCTTCGTATGCGTCGTCCGCATACTGCGCGATCGCCGCTGCGCTCTCGCGGTCGCGCGGTTCGTAGATGATACGGAAGTACTCGGTATCTATGCGGCGGTAACCTTCGAATCCGGTATCGCGCGCTATGCCCTGCGCGGCGAACGGACCAAGTGAGAGCGCTATCAACACGGCACACGCCGCCACAAAACGGGTATGAACCGTGCGAGCAACAAAGAGTGACAGAGCCATACGTTTCCCTACACTATACAACGTCATTTTCTGCACTGTCCTGAATCCCTTCGACAGAATCGCGTTCTAACCATTGGAGATTGACGCTCTTGTCCGTTTCACCGATCAGGAGTATACCGTAGTACACAAACCAAAACCAAAAAAAGGATAACGAACCCAATGGAACAGATTGATACCAAGACACTCACCAACGCAGTACTCGCGTTGTTTGACGAAGCGTACGTGGGGCCCGCTAACGCCGAAATGCCGTGGTTCACCGACAATGAGCCCGACACCGGTATCCTCGGTACGCTCAAGGGCGTTTCCGCCGCCGGCGCAAGCCGTCCTTTTGGCAAAGACAACACCACTATAGCCGCACACACCGCTCACGTTCGTTACGCGCTTTCGCTGGCAAATCGCGCCTTTCGCGGTGAGAATCCCTACCGCGACCCCGACTGGGAAGGCAGCTGGAAGACGCGCAGCGTGACCGATGATCAATGGAAGCAGCTTCTGGCCGACCTGCGCACGGAGTATGATCAGCTACGCGCGGCGCTCACCCAAGACATCCCCTGGGACGCTCCAATGGTTCTGCCGGGCACCCTCAGCCAGATCGCCCACGGTGCCTGGCACCTCGGCGCAATCCGCACCTTGCTTGAGATGGTGTGAGCATCAGCGCATAGCGCGGTAGACGTAGTTTGGCTGGACGTGCTCCACGGCGGGGTCCCGCAATAGCGCCTCAGCTACCTCATGCAGCGATCGCTTCACCGGAACTCGTACAACCGCAATTTGGCCGAGTATTCTACGAACCGAAAGACCATGCGCGCGCGCCAGCTCATTGGACGCCTGCTCTCGCCGGTGATCGGCAGCCGCCCCACGCGCGCCGTCACGCAACCGCACCAGCAGCGTGTGCGGCTCGTACTCCGCGTTTTCCCAGTCTATTTCAGACGATCGTGGGCGAGCAGGTGCCGGACTTCTAGAACGAAGCGAGGTAGTTCTAGTTCCACTGCCCCAGCCTTCAGCATCCTTATGCGCAAGCAGCGTGCGCAGAGCCGCTTCAGCGTCTATCAGCCCCCAGCCGAACTCGTGGGTACGGCCGTCACTACCCAAAGGGTTCGCCGAGCGCTTGAGAATCTCGTACACATCACTCTGATTGAGGTTCGGCTCATACGCGTACAGCAGCCCGACGACAGCCGACACGTGAGGTGCCGCCATCGACGTGCCTTGTAGACCGGCATATTCATTATCGCGCCAAGTGCTCCACACAGCGTCCGGTGCAGGATTGCCGTTGTTGCCGGAAGCGTCAACCGAGCTCCCTTCACCACCCGGCGCTGCAAAATCGACCTCCGGCCCGAAACTCGAGTACACAGCTCGCTCGTTATCCTTATTTGTTGCACTCACCGCGATCGTGTTATCGAAGCGCGCCGGATACACAACGTCGTTCCCTTTGTCGGAGTTTCCAGCAGAAGCAACTACCGTTATGCCTTTGTCAACGGCGCTCTGGATTGCAGCTTTCAGAATAGGATCATAACCGTCACCACCCAGGCTGAGGTTGATCACGTGAACGGGCATGTCAGGCGTTGTCTCCGATCGGTTATCAAGACCCGCGGCATACTTAATTCCTTCAGCCACATCCTCTGAGCGGCCTATCCACCGCGAGTCGTCCCATCTCAAAACACGCACCGGCATCATCTCCAGAATGCTATGGGCGTTTCCAGCCTGGCTGTGAGCATCCCATCCAATTCCGACATACCCGTTGTCGTTTAGTGCTCCAGCAATCGTGCCCGACACGTGGGTCCCATGCGGTATTGCGTTGCCGTCTACCGCTTGTTCGGCATCGCATCCATCCGTGTAATCTCCAAACGGATCGGTAACAAAATACCACCCATACCCATCACAGCTCGTGTTTTCTATGAGATTTGGTATCAGGTCCTCATGGGGCCAGTAGCCGGTGTCTAACACCGCTACGCGGGAGCCTTCAAATCCGTCGCTCAGCAGCGCATCGGAGAGGATCGTCCAGGCCTTCGGCATATTGATTGTGTCGTAATGCCACTGTTGCTTCGATTCGTTCCCATAAGGCGTGACAAACTTCTTATCAACGACTACATACAACCCGGCAGCAAAGGCATCCGGCTCGCCGGTTTCCTCGGCGAAAACGGCTTTAGCGCGAATGAACTGCGTTTTTTTTTCGACCGTGAACGGCTCGGTATACACGGACGACTGAGTCGTCGGCGGCTCGTTGT
>PWQX01000142.1 GCA_003556605.1 Spirochaetaceae bacterium | reverse complement strand
CCGGCCTCACGTAACGCCGCGCCGGTAGTAACTCCTAACGGCAGGTCTCGAATGCTGCCGTCGGCAAACTCTATGGTGACTGTGTGCGACATCGGCATCTCGTTTCGCTCTTAGCGCGCGGCGCTGGGGGCTCTCATCAGCGCCGGCTGACTTGTCTAGCTTCTTCCGCGGTAAGCGCGCGCGCAATCTGGTACTCTTCGGTGGTTGTTGCAACCGTGGGAGGGTCCGAGTAGACCCGCCCGTCCGGAGCGGACAAGACCCGGACATTCGGAGTACGTGCATCCGCAGTGTTCGTGTCTACAACCATGCCACGCGCGCCGTTTTGTAACAAGACGTACGAGCCAATCGGATAGATTGAGACAGTCACTACCAGAGCCCGCAGCACCGTCTCGTCGTAAGCGGTCCCGCGGTATTTCAGTAGCTCTAATATGCTTGCGTGTGCGGGATAGGCGGGCCGAAACGGGCGCTTCGACGTCAGCGCTGCAAAAGAGCCGGCAACTGCAATTACCCTGGCGTACAACGAGATCTTTTCTTCGGTAATGCCGCGGGGGTAACCGGTGCCGTCAAGTTTCTCATGGCACTCAAGCACCGCGAGGCAAACCGGCACCGGAAAAGAAGACTGCTTCAGCACCTTGAAACCAAGAACTGTGTGCGCGGTGATCGCTTTGCGCTCCTGCGGCGTGAGATCTTTTTGAGACATGTAGATCTGCGGAGGAAGACGCACCATTCCTACCATGTGCAGCAATGCGGCTATAGCGAGCTCAATGAGTTTGTGTGTAGGCAGCTTCATGGTATTCCCGATGGCAATCGCGACGATCGCGGTCTTAACTGAGTGCTCAACAACGTAGTTCTGTTTTCCCGATTCTATCTCGGTCAAGCGAAGGATGAACTTACGACGCTGGCGCACCACCTCGATCAGGCGTTTGACTTGCTCAGAGACCGACTCTCGGGGAAGCTCGTTCTTGGAGACGAACGCCGTGAACAGCTGTTCGGTGTACGCGAGCAGTTCGTGATAGAAGCTGCGTACTTCTTGCAGATGCTCGCGTTCCTTGAGATCGGTTTGGTAGCTCAACAACGGGGCTTCACCGGAGATTCCGCCTGCGCAGGGCTCGAGCGTTTCGTCGGACGCCTCACCATCGGTGAGCAGGCTTCTAAAACCCCATTCGCGAAGCCGTTTCAACAGCTCTTCGCACAGCGGTGTCTCGGGAGACAACAGAACGTATTTGTTGTCGAGATATACCGGTTGGGTGAAATACTGACCCGGTTGAATCGTTTGTAGGTCGAACTCTCTCATAATAGCTGCTCCCGTTGCGGCAGGTTCGCATTTGCTTTACACTAGCGTGCGCACGATTATAGGAGAAATCATCGTGAAGTTTAAGGTGGTCTTTGCGGCCTTCAACGTTATCATACTGCTCTCGTTCCTTTTCGTCTTTCTGTTGCCCTTCTTTTTTCTCGGGTGGCAGTACACCCAGGTGTTCTGGGCCGAAAACTGGTATCTCGCAGCAGTGTTCCTTGTTATTATTGTCGTCCTAAATCTGTATTTTGCAAGGAACTGGAAGCTTTTTGGCCTGCTTGAAGCTGAGAATTGGCACGGTCTCGTAGAGCATCTTGAAGGCGAGGTTTTTGAGCGCAAACGAATCAGAGCGCAGCATGTTCGTCTCTTGGTGAACGCGTATGTGGTGGTGTCGCAGCCGGCGAAAATCGGACAACTTGAGGAGTTTCTGCGTTCCGAGCGACCCAAGTTGATTCGGGAGTTTGGGGTGGAGTTAGGTATTCCCCATCTGTTGAGTAACGATGCAGAGGTCATCACCGCTTACTTCGGAAAGCTCGCGGACGACCCGAAAGCCAAGAACCGAGCGTGGTTACGTTGGGGCTATGCTTTCGGGCTTATGTTGAAGCAAGAGTATGACGAGGCTAAGCACAGCTTACTAGAGCTGCTCGGAGACTCAGGTGATACGGTGCTTCAGGTGCTTACCGCCTACATGCTCGACAGTTATCACCCGCGTGATGAAGAGGTGGCTCGCCGAGTGCAGGAAGCGCTCAACCGGTTGCGCAATTCGCTGAACGCGCGGCGCTGGCAGAAGCAACTGGAACGAAGCCGCGCCAATCTCATGGTTCTTGTCATGGGGAAACTGCTGCAGGATGCTTCGGCGTGGGCCTTCCCTGATTGGTATCCCTCCGGCTCGCCGGCCGCCGGGAATGCGACTTCTGCCGGTGGTGCCGGCTCAACTGTGGGCTCGGGTCTATCGGCCACCGGCGAGACGAGCAAATCACCTGAATAGCGCTGACCGGCAAGCTCTGCTATCGCAATCTAGCGCAAGGAGAATACATCGCGATGAACGAGTATCCACAGTATGCAAAATCGAACAAGCTCTCGGATGTGTGCTACGACATCCGCGGTCCGGTGATGGTGGAAGCCAAACGCCTCGAGGAGGAGGGTTATCAGGTTCTTAAGCTCAATATCGGAAACCCTGCCGCATTCGGATTCGATACTCCCGATGAGATGTGCCACGATGTGATCATTAACCTGCGCTCGGCGCAAGGCTACTGCGACAGCAAAGGTTTGTTCGCCGCTCGCAAGGCGGTTGTGCAACACTACCAGCGCTGCGGCGTGCTGGGTGTAGATATCGAGAATGTGTACATCGGGAACGGCGTAAGCGAACTTATTCAGATGTCGATGCAGGCGCTGCTGAACGACGGCGATGAGGTTTTGATACCGGCGCCGGATTATCCGTTATGGACGGCGGCGGTGCGGCTTGCCGGCGGCACGCCGGTGCATTATCGCTGCGACGAGCAGGCCGAGTGGTATCCCGACCTGGACGATATGCGCGCCAAAGCCAGTGAGCGTACCCGGGCCGTTGTCGTGATAAATCCCAATAACCCCACCGGTGCGGTGTATCCGCGCGATCTACTGCAGCAAATTTATCGCCTGGCGGTGGAACACAATCTCATGGTCTGCGCCGACGAGATCTACGAAAAGATTCTATACGACGGTGTTGAGCACACACCAATGGCTTCACTCGGTGACGAAGTGTTCTGTCTCAGCTTCAACGGCCTTTCAAAAGCGTATCGCGCGGCCGGTTTCCGAGCGGGATGGTTGATGCTGAGTGGGGCTATGCGGGGGGTGAGCGATTATCGCGAGGGGCTCGATATTCTTGCGAATATGCGCTTGTGCAGTAATGTCCCGGCGCAGTTTGCAATACAGACGGCACTCGGAGGGTATCAAAGTATCGACGACTTGGTGTTACCGGGCGGGCGGCTGCGAGAACAGCGTGATCGGGCTTACGAAGGGGTGACAGCGATTCCGGGGGTGAGCTGCGTGAAGCCGAAAGGCGCGCTGTATCTCTTCCCGCACTTGGACCCGGCGCGCTTCAATGTCACGGATGATCAGCAGTTTGTGCTGGATTTCCTGTTGGAGAAGCGTGTGTTGATTGTTCAGGGTACGGGGTTCAACTGCCCCGACACCAATCACTTCCGCATTGTGTTCTTGCCGGATGTCGACACGCTGCAGGAAACCACCGACCGCCTGGCTGACTTCCTGGCCCGTTACAAGCAATGACGTGAAAACACCGCGCCTCAGCAGCGCGGGCGTTACAATGCCGTACCGCGTACGGTTGCACGCCAAGGTACTCGCTAACGCGCTCGTGCGCTCGCTCGTGGGCTCACCTTGACCCTGAAACATCGGCGGACGTATAATGCGCCGCAGCGCACACCGATGCGCAATGCGCGAGATACAACGGAAAACACGGAGAAGCGGATTACTACATGACAGTTCGGGTACGCTACGCCCCGTCGCCGACGGGGCTCCAACATATCGGCGGTGTCAGAACTGCGTTATTCAATTACCTGTTTGCGCGCGCGAACGGCGGCAGGTTTGTACTTCGGATCGAAGATACCGATCGAGAACGGTACAGCCAAGCAGCTCTACAAGACATCTACGATACCTTTGCCTGGCTCGGTGTCAGCTGGGACGAGGGGCCTGATTGCGGCGGTCCCTACGGCCCATACTTTCAGTCACAACGGCTGGATCGCTATCGGCGGGCGGCGGACACACTCTTGCAGGAAGAGAAGGCCTACGAATGCTTCTGCTCGGCGAAACGGTTGGCCGGCTTGCGGAGTGAGGGGGCGCGTGACGGGGTTGTGGGCTACGACCGGCATTGCCGCGCCTTGAACGAGCAACAGCGCTCTTCATACCGCGCGCAGGGGATTACGCCGGTTGTGCGGCTAAAGATCCCCGATCAGGGCGCTGCGGCGTTCGACGATATGCTATTGAATACGGTAAAGCGCAAGTGCAAGGACCTATCGCCCGATCCGATCATCCTAAAGTCCGACGGGTTCCCAACCTATCACCTTGCTAACGTAGTTGATGATCACGAAATGGAGATCTCGCATGTGCTGCGGGCGCAGGAATGGCTGTCCTCGACACCGCTACATATCCTGTTGTACGAGGCGCTGCAGTACGAGCCCCCGCGCTATTGTCATCTGCCGTTCGTAACTGGTAAGGACGGACAAAAGCTCTCGAAACGGCATGGTGCTACCAGCGTGATCGAGTTTCGTAAACAAGGGTATCTGCCCGAGGCGCTGATCAACTACATCGCTTTGCTCGGGTGGTCTTACGACGACTCGCGCGAGTACTTCTCGCTCGCCGAGCTCGAGAAGGTGTTCAGCGCTGAAAAGCTCAACAAGGCGCCGGCGGTGTTTGACTACAAAAAGCTCGAGTGGTTTAACGGTAACTACATCCGCGAGAGTTCCGATGAGCGCGTGTTAGAGCTGATCCGGCCGTATCTGCAGGCGGCGAGGTTTATCCCGAAGGACGCAGATACTGCCGAAGCCGGCGTCGTACGTGCTGCCATACCGTTAGTAAAAGAACGCTTGAAAACCCTCTCTGAAGCGCCTGGGCTGTTGCGGTTTTTGTTTGAAGACGTTACCGGCGCCTACAACGCGGAGGAGCTAGTCCCGAAAGAGATGGATGCTGCTGGCACGAAAACGATACTGCTGGCGGTTCGCCCGTTAATAGCGGCGCAAGATGACTACGACGGCGAAGCGCTGGAGGCCGAGTTTAGGGCGCTTGCGGACCGGCACAACACCAAACTGGGTAACGTGATGATGCCGTTGCGAGTAGCGGTGACCGGTTCACGCTCCTCGCCGCCGCTTGTCGGGTCGTTGCGTCTGCTCGGAACTGAACGGGCCCTGCAACGCGTTGACGCGGCGATTGCGAAGTTGTAATTGTAAGTTAGAAGAGCGAATAAGTGAGGACCACGTATGGGTAATCGAATGGATGACATCATTTCGCTGTGTAAGCGCCGAGGATTTGTATTTCAGTCGTCTGAAATCTATGGTGGGCTCTCTTCGGCTTGGGACTACGGCCCGCTCGGTGTCGAGTTGAAAAACCGCATTCAGCGCTTTTGGTGGCGTGAGATGACGCAGCTGAATGACAATATCGTCGGTCTTGATGCTGCGATTATGATGCATCCACGAGTCTGGGAAGCCTCCGGGCACGTCGAGAGTTTTGCCGACCTGTTGGTGGAGGACACCGTTACCAACGAGCGATTCCGTTGGGATCACCTGCCGGAGGAGAACCGCAAGACCATGACGAGCCCGGCCGGCAATCCGCTTTCCGAACCGCGCGAGTTCAATCTGATGTTCAAAACACATCTTGGGCCGGTGGCAGAGTCGGGCGCTGAGGTGTACCTGCGGCCCGAGACCGCCCAAGGTATCTACGTCAACTTCAAGAATGTCGTGCAGACCTCACGGCTGAAACTACCGTTCGGGATCGCGCAGGTGGGTAAGGCGTTCCGCAACGAGATTGTCACCAAGAACTTCATCTTTCGTACCTGCGAGTTTGAACAACTCGAGATGCAGTACTTCGTGCATCCGAGCGAGGACAGCAGGTGGTTTGAGCATTGGAAAGACCAGCGAATGCGGTACTATTTCAGACTCGGGATCCGTCCGGACAAGCTGAGATCTGTCGAGCACGGACCTGGCGAGCTGGCGCATTACGCAAAGACTGCGTACGATATTCAGTACGAGTTCCCGTTTGGTTGGCAAGAGCTGGAGGGTGTACACAACCGCACCGACTATGATCTACGGCGTCACAGCGAGTACTCCGGTAAGGATCTGCGTTACCTAGACGACGGGACCGGAGAGCGTTTTATGCCCTACATCATCGAGACTTCCGCCGGTTTGACGCGCAGTGTTTTGGTGGTGCTGTCGGATGCCTACGAAGAGGAGGAGATCGCCGAGAACGACAAGCGTGTGGTTCTCAGACTCCACCCTGAGATTGCGCCGATCACGGTTGGCGTTTTCCCTCTGGTCAAGAAAGACGGGCTTGCCGAGCGCGCTCGCGAGATCGAAAGGGGCTTACGAAACGATTTTTCGACATTCTACGATCAGAGTGGAGCTATTGGCCGGCGCTACCGCCGACAAGATGAAATCGGGACCCCGTTCGGCGTTACTGTCGACTACGAAACGCTTGAAAACCAAACTGTCACGCTGCGGATGCGGGACTCGATGGAGCAGGTGCGTGTGCGGGTGCCGGAGCTTGCCGAACGGATTCGCTCTGAGATCACGAAGTATCAAAGGGTGTAGCCGCTATGCAGTCTGGGCTTGACGAACTTGCCGAAAGAGGATTCATACAACAGTGCAGCGATCTCAATGCGCTTACCCGGATCATGGCGGACCGGCCGGTGACATTCTACGTGGGATTTGATCCCACCGGTGAGAGTCTGCATGCCGGGCATCTGGTACCGGTGTTCGCGATGGCACACCTTGCACGCGCCGGCCACAAGCCTATTGCTTTGATCGGCAGCGGCACCGCACGTATCGGCGACCCATCGGGTAAGACCGAAATTCGTAAAATGCTCACCGTAAAGCAGATTCAGCATAATGCTGGTAAGATACGCCGCCAAATCGAGCATTTCTTGGAGCGGCAAGGACTAACGGCAGAGATCGTCGACAACGCCGACTGGCTGGCCGACCTCAACTACATCGAGTTCTTGCGCGACATTGGGCGGCATTTCTCGGTCAATCGCATGTTGTCGTTTGAGACCTATCGACAACGCCTCGAGACCGGACTCACTTTCATTGAGTTCAACTATCAGTTGCTGCAGTCATACGATTACTTAGTGCTGCATCGCGAACGTGATTGCCGCTTGCAGGTTGGTGGTGACGATCAGTGGGGAAACATTGTCGCCGGAATCGATCTGATTCGGCGCGTCACCGGTAATGAGTGTTACGCGTTGACTTTTCCGCTGGTTACTCGAGCCGACGGCAAGAAGATGGGCAAGACTGAGCAAGGGGCGGTGTACCTTGACCGGGCGGTCTACTCCCCGTACAGCTTCTACCAGTACTTCCGGAATGTGCCGGATGCTGATGTCGAGCGCTTTCTCGGGTTGTATACGTTTCTGCCTGTTGCGGAAGTTCGCAGGCTTGGGCGGCTTACGGATGCTGAGATCAACGAGGCGAAAGAGGTGCTGGCGTTTGAGCTCACCAAGGCCGTCCATGGTGAAAGTGAGGCGCAGCGTGCTCGAGAGGCAGCCTGGAAGGCGTTCGGCGGATCAGCTGAAGGCGGTACAGAGGCTATTCCGACCTTGACGGTTCCCAAGAGCGAGTTGGAACAGGGGATCGGGGTGCTTGACCTGTTCAGCCGCACCGAGCTGTGCAGCTCGCGCTCGGAGGCGCGGCGCCTTGTGTCGCAGGGCGGGGCCAGCATTAACGACATAAAGATCGAATCACCTGACACGTTGATTGACGCGTCGTGGATGCTCGAAGAGGTACTTATGCTGCGTGCCGGGAAGAAGCGTTACTTCCGCATTCAGGTCTCGCAGTAGGAGCGCGCTATAGCGGCGCTGCCACAGGCGCACAAGCGGTGGGAGGCTACTCGTGCTCACCGAAGGCGTGTTTCATCTTGACCGAGAGTATCGCGTATCCTGAGGACATGTCTTCTTTCTGCACTACGACATTCGGGGGGAGCTTGACTTTCACGGTGGTGAAGTTCCAGATGGCTCGAATACCGGCTTTCACGATCATGTCGGCCACAGCCTGCGCGTGGCTCGGGGGGACCGAGAGAATCGCGATGTCGATATTCAGTTCGTGGATCTTGTCAGATAGCTGTCCGAGGGAGTAGATCGGAACTCCGCTAATTGACTTGCCGACCTTCTGTTGATCGAGGTCGAATGCCGCGCGGATTCGTACGCCCCGGTTTGCGAGCTCTTCGTAGCCTATGAGTGCGGTGCCGAGGTGCCCCGCTCCAACCACGATCGCCTGGTGCTCGCGGTCCCAGCGCAAGAACTGGTTGATTGCAGTGATGAGCTCGCGGACCGGAAACCCGATACGGGGCTTGCCGACGATGCCGGTGATCGCGAGGTCCTTGCGTACCTGTATCGGTTCCAGCTCCAGCTCATCGGCGATCACGGTTCCTGAGATGTATTCTTTCCCCTCTCTTTCGGCCGCTTCAATCACGTGCAAATAAGACGGCAGTCGCTTGATCGTCGGCATACTCGCCAGCTTGTTCGCATTCTTCATAGTGTTGGGCTGCTCCTTTAACGAAAACCGTTCGATTTATGTGACTGAATAGGAGGATCTCGTCATATGTGCTAAGATAACCCTCGACGAATGTATCGGTGACACAACCTCTTTGGAAGCCGGTTTGTATGGTACTCCACATATCGATTGTAGGGCCGAATGGACTCCGAATCAAGCCTTTTTGACCGAGTTTTTTTTCTCGATCCGTTTCGGATTGAAAAGCTGGTAACCGGTGGCGACGGTCTGGCCCGATACGAGGGCAAGGTAGTGTTCGTACCGCTGGTGCTTCCAGGCGAGCTCGTGACAGCGCAAACCGGTGGCGAAGGCGGTTCGTACCGCGCAGCCGAAGTGCGGCAAATCATCGAACCCTCACCCCATCGGCGCGAGGAGCCGTGTCCTGTATACGGGATTTGCGGTGGGTGCAATCTGCAACACGCCGTCTACTCGCACCAGCTGACGATCAAGAGCGGTATTCTTCGAGATACGCTTGCGCGCATCGGGGGCCTTGAAGAGCATCTGAGAACACTGCCTGAGGGCATTGAGACGGTAGGGGGAGCAGAGTTCGGGTATCGCGGCAGGGTGCAACTGCACCGAGCTCCCGACGGGCGTTACGGCTATTGCAAGCGCCGCAGCAACGAGGTAGTCCCGGTAGATCGCTGCGCGATTGTGGTCGAAGAGATTAACGCGATTCTCGGTGATCCGGCACGCTACGGGCTTTCAGGCAGGCGCGTGCGCGTATTCGCGCTGCCATCCGGCTGGCACGAGAGTTCTTCACGTGCACAGAAAAACGGCAACTGGCGTGTGATCTGGGGCGCTGCCGGCGAACCCGCCGCGAGACGGCGATTTATCTCCGTTCCGTTATGCGGGCAGAGCTTCCTCGTGCCGCTGGAGGCGTTTTTTCAGACTAACCTTGCCATGCTTAGCCGTCTGATCGAGAATGAGATTATGCCTTTGGGGGGCGAGCGCGCTATCGATCTCTACTCCGGGGTCGGCGTATTCGCGGCGTTTCTGGCACGTTCATTCAAACGGGTAGTAGCGGTAGAGAGTAACCGGGCGGCAAGTAAAGCCGCCCGCGCCAACCTTGCCGGCACCTGTGCACAGTTCGAGAGCAGCAGCGTGGAGCGCCTGCCGGCGCGGCGCGGATTGCAGCGGGATGATGTGGTTGTGGTAGATCCCCCACGAAACGGATTGAGTAAGACGGTTGTGCGTATGCTGTCACGGACACGCGTGCGTAGTTTGATATACGTTTCCTGCAACCCTGCGACTCTTGCACGCGACCTCGGCGCGTTGGTAGGAGCGGGGTATCGGGTCCGGCGCATCCGGTGGTATGACTTTTATCCTCAGACCGCCGAGATAGAGACGGTGGTGCATCTCGCCAGCGACGCTCTCAAATAGTCCGAACGAAGGATCTAAATTTGCGCTCGAGCCTGAGAGAGGGGCAGGTGTGCGTGATGACCGGCCGCTTAATCTGCTGTATCCGGAACAGCCATCTTTTGTGCGCGGATGAGCGCCTATCTCTACTGGAGCCGATGCGAGGGTTGCGCGGCGCGATTACCGAGCCTCGGCTAGGCACTGGACCAAACCTTGTAAACAGCAACCTCCGCTCGCCCCTTCAACCCGCGCGGCAGTGGAGCGGCAGGTACTCCGCGTTGTACTTGAAGGCGGTAGGCAGCCGGCGATACCACACCGTGG
>PWQX01000289.1 GCA_003556605.1 Spirochaetaceae bacterium | reverse complement strand
ATTTTTTGATGATGAGAACATCCAACTTTCCGTCATCCAGTTGGGCTTCAGGGCCCATATTGCGCACCCCCCCGGCAGTTTTCCCATTCAGGACCAGGAAAAGATCCACATCCATTTCTTCCGTCCGGCCATCCCGCTCAATTTGCAGGCGAAAAGGTTTATAATCCGGCAGGTTTAAGGCGCCCTCCAGGTAATAGGCCAGCATGCCGATACTCTGTTTTAGCGAGGAGCTGGTATTATGGGCCACGTCCACCAGGAGCCCGGCTCCCACGACATTGATAAAATACCTGTCATTGACAGCCCCTACGTCAACGGAGCGTCTTTTGTCCAGGGCGATGGCATCCAGCAGTTTATCCATGGAGAAAGCGCTCTGCAGGAGGTTGCTGGAGAAATCATTGGCCGTACCCCAGGGAAGGATGGCCAGGGGCGGGTAAGGCGGATCCAGGTGGAGCAGGGTATTGACAATCCAGTTTAAGCTACCGTCACCGCCGGCTACCACGATTGCCCGGGTATCTTGAGGGCAGGCCTGGAGTGCTTCTGGCAGGATCGATGCTTGAAAAGGGACAATTTCAACGCGAAACCCTTTTTTTGCTGCCTTGATAAAAAAGGAGTTAATGTTTTTCCCGGATTGCACTTCCCCCGCGGCGGGGTTAAGAATTAACTTGATGAAGCTCATGGCTGATTCCCCTGTTTAGGCCTCAAGAGGCCAGTGATTGCGCACAACGGGTGCAGTTTTATTTTACCACAAACCACCCCCTGCTTGGAGGGTGTTTAAAATTTTTTAGGGTTGTGCAGAAATGGAAATCAGAGGATTACAGCAAACCAGCTTGATTGACTACCCGGGTGTGATCTGTGCCACGGTTTTTACACCGGGCTGCAACTTGCGCTGCCCGTTTTGCTATAACCGGGACCTGGTGCTGCATCCCGAGCGGTTGGCCATGATTCCCGTGGGAGAAGTCTTCGCCTTTCTGCAAAAAAGAGCCCATCTCCTGGAAGGAATTTGCGTGACGGGAGGAGAGCCGACACTGCAGCCTGGGCTGGAAGACTTCCTGCATCAGGCCAAATCCCTGGGGTGGAAAACGAAGCTGGATACCAACGGCACCAAGCCGGACACAGTACGTGACCTGCTGCAAAAGGGATTGCTGGATTACGTGGCCCTGGATGTGAAAAGCCCCCCGGATAAATATTCTTTTGCCTCGGGAGGGTTGGCGGAAATTGATGCGGTTCTTGCCACCGTTTCGATTTTACGCCATTCTTCTGTCAACCATGAGTTTCGTACTACGGTGATTCCAGGCCTGCAGCGGGAAGATTTAATGGAGATTGCCCGGCTGCTCCGGGGCGCCCGGCGCTATGTGCTGCAGTCCTTTCATCCTGGAACCCTGATCGCTCCCCGGTTAAATACCGAGGCGGTCTTGAGGGGGAATAATCTGCAAGAAGCTGCTGAGGCTTGTCGGCCTTTCGTGCAAGAGCTTAAGCTGCGCGGAGTATAACCGGCAGACCCGTTTCAAAAGCGAGGAGCTAAACCATGAACAACGCACACCACAACGACCTGGCAAGCCAGACAAAGAAGGCATGGATCATCTGGTCCTTGTTGGCCCTGGCTTTTATCATTGTCTATTTTCACCGCATTGCCCTGGCCGTGGTCATGGATTATCTCATGATCGACTTGCGGATAGATGAAGCGGCTGTTGCCGGCACCCTGGCCGGGATGTATTCCATCATCTACCTGGTGATGCAGATTCCCTCGGGAATCTTGGCTGATTTTTGGGGGGCGCGAAAAACGGTTGCCAGCGGCCTGGTTGTGGCCGGTGTGGGTTCTTTCCTTTTCGCCGTGGCTTTGGGCGCACCTGCGGCTTTTCTTGGTCGCATCGTTGTCGGCGTGGGTGTTTCTGTGATCTATGTTTCCATTTTAAAAACCCTATCCGTCTGGTTCAGGCCCGACAAGTTCGCCACCATGACCGGCCTAACTGTCCTGGCCGGGAACCTGGGTGGGGCTATGGGAACCGTCCCCCTGGCCTTCTTGGTGGAGCACTTTGGATGGCGAAACGCCTTTATGGCAGTGGGCGTGTTGACGCTGCTGATCGCCCTGGCCTGCTGGATCGTGGTGAGAGATGCACCGGGACCGGTTGCCGGGATGAATCCAATAAAAAATGGAGCCAGCGCTCCTCCTGGTGAACGTCAACCGTTCTTGAAAACCTGGAGAAGCCTGGCTGTTGCCTTGCAGGAAGTGGTCAAGAATCCCCAAAACTGGCCGCCGTTTATCAGCATTTTTGGCGTATATGGAACCCTGATCGCTTTTTCCGGGGCCTGGAGTGTCAATTATCTCATGCAGGTCTATGGCCTGAGCCGGGGAGAGGCTGCCCAATACATGTTGCTGGTTACGGTAGGAATGATGGCAGGCTGCCCCCTGGTGGGCTATATTTCCGATAAGGTAAGGCGCCGCCGGGCGCCCCACCTGGTCTTCTTCACGGCTTACATCATCATCTGGGGACTGTTCCTGGTCTGGGGAGGAAAACCCCCGCAATCCGTCCTTTATCCGCT
>PWQX01000024.1 GCA_003556605.1 Spirochaetaceae bacterium | reverse complement strand
TTACAGGCCATCGACCGTCCTGATCTCTTCGCTTCCGGAATGCTTGTGATCAGGAGCAGTCTAACACCACCGACCGCGTAATGCGCCTAACCGACGCTTGACACGAAAACATAACAACCTATTATTTGCGACCGCTACGCCGACGAGAGCCGATCACGAACGGTGCCCAGCACGCGATCGACCATTTCAATTGCCCCGTTCGCATCGTCGCGGTCGTAGAACTCCGCCGGCACCTGGTCGGGGAGCCCGTTGGGATAGCGCGCTTCTATGTAGAACTGATCGAGGTTTTTCACCTTCGGCTTCAGGTCGCTAAACGCTGAGTCGTACGCTGCGCACCGCTCGCATAGGCGAGCCACCGAATGACCAAACACCGGATCGAGGCCCTGGGCATAAAGAAAAGCTTTGAGCGCCTTCTCACCGGCCTGTTGGCTGAGAAAACAAACCATGTAGAACCGTTCGCCCTCGTACAGCACATCGATCGTCTCGCGGTCTGCAAGCGACTGGGCCCACCAACGTTCGGAGTCTTCGTGCTTTCCCATCTCGATGCCCCGCCCTATCGCGTGTTCTCCAGCCCTGTGTTTTCCAGCGTGCGCGCATTCGCAAGCGCATGCCGAAGAAACGAGTTTCCCGAACCGACCATACGGTTTAGCTCCTCCGGCGTGTACCACAAAATATCGGTATCGCGCGGCGGATCCACCGCAGCATAAACGGCCTGCCGGCGCTGCTTAAAACTCAATTTCGAACGACCGACCACGATGATATCAAGGTCGCTGCTCTGCCGCGCCTCTTCGCGCGCGCCGGAGCCGAACAGGAGGATCTTGTCCACCTCAAACGCAGCCCGAATCTGCCGCGCCACCTCCCGAGCATCCCGAAGTACCGCGTCGTTGAAGCCCTTATCCACCATCACTTACACAAATCATACCCCACTCCGGCACTCCCGACAACTGACCATTACTGACACAAGTCTTGTGGGTGCGCTTTGGGCGTAGCAGATAGTCCGCGGAGGTCGCGCGTTCCTAACCACAGGAAGTTTCATGTACTGCAATATACCGTGCCGTCTGCGCAGCTTGCGCGTGGTGTTCCGCGCGTCGGCCCGGCTCTCGGCGCCTTGCTAAGATAGCTTCGTGACCGAGTCGCCGATGCGGTGCAGCTCGGCCTCAATCGCCTCGGCACGCTCCACAAGCTCCTCGTGCTCATCTCGAGGCAGTTCAGCGCCGGGGGGCTTCTCTTGTTCCGGTGTGGAGCTCGTGCCGTTAGCACCGGTGTGTTCATCGATCAACTTGAGCATCCGCCGGGCGTAGACGTAGACCGATGTGGCACCAACACCGCCGGCAACACCGGCGAGTCCGTGCGCGGTAGCGCGCGCCGGCGTAGTCACGCTGTTCGAGCTGCCGCTGCAGCGCGGCCGGCAGCTGCGAGTACTCCGAGACAAAGCGGTGCAGCCGCTCCCGCAGTCGCTCCGGGTCACCCCCGGCGCTTTCAAGCGCCTCCTCCATATCGATACCGGCGACGCTGTGGACCGTCCCTGCGGCCTCAGCCGCCTGGTCAGTATCATAGCGGCTCTCGTTATTGCACTCCGGCGGCCGACCGGCCTGTTCGCCACCGCCGGCCTCACGCTCGGGCGTCCGGGAGCGTTTCCCGGAGCGTTGCCGGGAGAACCCGTCGCTCAGCGCCGCACGTAACGCAGCCCGGGTCACCGGCTTCGGCAGAAACGCGTCGGCACCCGCCGCCTCGGCAGCCTGCTGTTCATCGTGGTTGGTGGCGGCGCTCACCGCAATGATTCGTCTGTTAACTCGTCGTGTCACATACAAGCATCGTATGTACGACGAATACATGGCTGAGAAGACGAGTGCGGTGAACATATCCTTCCGCCGGGACCTGCTCAATCAGATCGATGAGGTGGCACGCACCGAGTCGCGCTCGCGCTCGGAGCTCGTTCGAGAAGCGGCGCGCATGTACATCGAGCGAAAGCGGAGGATGGACTCAGTGATCGAATCGATCCGGGAAGCCGTCCGTCAGCGCGGGATCACCGAGGAGGATGTTGCGGCCGAAGTGGCGGCGGTTCGTGCGGAACGAGTGCAGCGTAGGTCGTGATCGTCACCGTAGATACCAACGTCCTTGTGTCCGGTGTGTTCTTTGGTGGTGTACCTGGAACGATCGTGACGGCTGCACGCGCAGGGGTTTTCACGCTCGCGATGAGCCCACTCCTTCTCAGTGAACTGCGAGAAGTGTTATCCAGGGGCAAGTTTGGGCTCATTCCGGACGCGGTCCAGCTACTGATGGACGGCATTGAGGCCTCCGTTACGATCGTCTACCCAAGCAAACGCCATCAGATGGTAGCGCGCGACCCGGACGATGATGCGGTGATCGACTGCGCGGTGGAGTTAGGTTCGTTGTACATTGTAAGTGGCGACGCGCACCTGACCGAGATGCGTGAGATTCAGGGGGTCACGGTGCTCACGCCGAGGCAGTTCGTGGATCGTCTCAAGCTGGAATAGCCCGGAGGAGCCGTCGGCGAAACACCTCTGTGGCGACGTCCATGATGCGGCTGAACG
>PWQX01000136.1 GCA_003556605.1 Spirochaetaceae bacterium | reverse complement strand
CTATCGGGTCCCGCCCGCTTTGTTTCTTTTGATTCGTTGCAGCTACACACTGGTCATGCCGCGTTCGCGTCCTAGCGAGCGCGGGCGAGGCTGAGCGGACAACCGCCAACCCGCTAAGACGCGAAGGTTTCGAGCGCCGCCTTCAGCATCAAATGTGACGACGTTGCCCCGGGGTCTTGGTGCCCGGCGCTGCGCTCGCCGAGGTAGCTTGCGCGGCCCTTGCGGGCAACCAGCGGAATGCTGTCTTGCACGCCTTGTTCGGCAGCGGCCCGTCCCTTCTCGAGGATACTCTTCAGATCCTGACCGGCCGCAAGCGCCTTTTTCATCGCGTCAACGGCGGGATCCAAGGCGTCGATCATGGTTTTGTCGCCGGGTTCGGCCTTTCCGCGCTGGCGAACACCGTCTACACCAGCTTCGAACATACCAACGATGTCTTGCGGTTCCAATGCGGTTTTGTCTCTGCAGCTACCGGCCGCCCGCAGGAAGAACGTGCCGTACAAGGGACCTGCGGCGCCGCCGACCGACTGCACGAGGGTCATTCCGGTAGTCTTCAAAGCAGCTCCGAGCGGTTGATCCTGCCCTGAAAGCTTTTCGATCACTGCGGCAAAACCGCGTGCCATGTTGATCCCGTGGTCGGCATCGCCGATCGCCGAGTCTAGTTGGGTAAGGTGCGTCTTGTTCTCGGCGTACACCTGAGCCAGCATTTGTAACCACTCGAAAACCTGTTGCTTGCTTGTCATAAGCGCAGTACTCACTCTCCGGTAGATCATCCTCAGCGTACCGCTGCGGTAAGAGATCGGGGGGATAACGAGCATAGTATAAGCCCGGTATTTTGGAGCTGTCTACTGTTTGACATACTATACATATGTATAGTACTATTGCCGGGTGTTATACCGCGCCCGTGACCTGATCTCCATCACCTCGTTCGGGGAAGCGTACCACAACAAGCCCTATCTCGACCGGGGTGATGCGGAGTCTACGGCAGAGCCGGTATGCAGTACTGCCTGTGATGGGGCGTCAAAAACGCAGGCCCGAAATCGGTATCCGCTGCGCTTAGAGCGTCTGATAGGTCGAATAACCGAGCTCTCAGGGCCGGCGGCGCTTGAGGCAAGTTGTGGATTGCTGCGCGAGGTTCAACGCCGCCGCGGGGTCCCGTTTGTCTGGATACTGGCGCACCGCTTGCCTCCGTTTGCGCCGGACCTCGCCGCAAACGGTATTGATCCGCAGTCGATACCGTTTGTGTTCGCGCCGCAGCCTGTTGCCGCCGCTCAGGCTGCTGAGCGCTGCCTGCGGAGCCGTGCGTTTGAGCTCGTGCTGCTTGACCTCACCAATCAAGCTACCGGTACAAACCGGGGCGGCGGTGATCGAGCGGCTGCTGCGCAGCGCATCGACGATGCGGCGTTGGGCCGGCTGTTGCGCCTATGCAGACAGGAGCGGGCGGCGCTGTTGGCGCTTACCGATCGGCACGGTGATCTGGCCGGCTCGCTGGTGTTTACCCGTTTTGCAGCCGCGCGCCGCAAGGGCAGCGGCCGCAGCGGCGCGCGTGAGCGCGGAGGCAGCGATAGCTGCGAGAGTGGCGAGAGCTCAGCCGATTACGAGTACCGGGTAACGCTTGCCAAGTCAAAGACCGGCCGCCCCGGGGCTGTGTATCGTGAGGTTCTGCGTGGCCCACACGGCATGCTGTAACCTGTTTGAGTTCGCGCTGCAGGTGCTCTTGCGGCGCGTGCCCGATTGGGAGGCGCACCCTTGTGTAGCGCTCGCGCACGACACGCCCCAAGCGCGGGTTCTCGGGTGCAACGCCGCCGCGGCCGAGCTCGGGGTGCAGCCGGGTATGCGCTACGCGGCGGTTCTTGAGTTTGCCCCGCAGGTGTATGCCGCCGGCGTATCGCAGGCTGAGCTGCACCAGCACCAACAGCGCGTGATCGCGGGGTTATATGCGCTTACCGATGAGGTGCTGTGCAAGCCCGGCGATCCGGGGGTGCTGTGGGCAAACGCCGCCGGCTTCGCGTTGTTACAGGGGTCCCCCCGCGCCTGGGCGCAACAGCTCAGCATGCGAATTGAGCGCCTGGGATTTCGCTCCCGGATCGTGCTGGGGTTTACCCGCTTCGGTAGTTATCTAGTGTCGGCGGCGGCGCAAACCCCGGCGGTAGAGCTGCTGCAATCCGTTGAGGACGAGCGCCGGAAGGTCGCCGAGGTTCCACTGCATGCGGTGGTAACCTCACGGCAGTCGCGCCGCAGGCTTGCCCGGCTGGGGATACGCACCGCCGGCGCGTTGGTGCAGTTGCCGCGTTCGGAGCTTCGATCGCGCTTCGGCGCGGATGTTGAACTGGTGCACAGGCAGGCACTCGGTGAGTGTGAGCTGCCTGCGCAGCACGCGGCCGTTCCCGTTCAACCGGTCGCAAGCCGCCGCCCGCCGCAGCCGCTCATCAGCAGCGAACAAATTCTCCTGGAAACGCAGCTCCTGCTGGAAGCTCTGGTGCAGTGCTTGCCCCGCGGTGAGTGTATTGCGGCGCTGACCCTGCAACTGTCGTTAGATGATCGCGGGCAGCGCCGCGAGCGAATAGTGCCTGCGAATCCCACCGAGCAAGTCGCGGTGCTCCTCCGGCTGCTGCGGTTGCGGCTCGAGCGTGCAGTGATAGACCAACCGGTAAGCGCGCTGCGGATAGAGGCGGAGCTCTGCCGTGCGGCGGTGCAGCAGCACCAGTTGTTTCGCGAGACGGTGCCGGAGCGTAGCGGCAAGCAGGCCGTGGAAGCGTTCGCGGCGCTGCGGGCGAGTCTCGGTGAGGAGGCGGTGCGCTACGTGCAGCTTGTGCCGCACCATCTGCCGGAGCGCAGGGTACAGTGGCGGCAGGGCGCCGGTTCGCAGGAGCTGTCGCCGAGAGGCTCCGTTCAGGCTCAATACGCCGACTGTCCTGGAACAGCACAAATGGTACGCCGTGCGTTTATCTCGCCCCAACCGCTCGCGCGGCATCTCCTTCGCTCCGGAAAGCTGATTGGACCGTACCTGCTGTCATGTGATTGGTGGCAGAGTCCTTCGAGACGGTTGTACTACTACTACGTAATGTCGCCGGCGTCGGACGAATCTACCTCGGCGCTGTGGGTGTATTACGACCTCGACCGGCGGCGTTGGATGCTGCAGGGAACGGTATGAATCAGCGGGCGGTGTACAGCAAGAAATGGTATATGCAGCGGCGTGAGCCGTTGCGCATAAGAAGCTCTACATGAGCTACGTGCCGCTGTGGTGCAAAAGCAATTTCTCGTTTCTCGAGGGGGCCGCGCATCCTGAAGAGTTGATCGCGACCGCGGCCGAGTACCGGCTGCCGGCGTTCGCGATTACCGACCGCGACGGGTTGTACGGCGTGGTGCGCGCACACCGCTGCGCTTTGGACCACGGTGTGAAGCTGATCTTGGGGGCCGAGATTACGCTCGCGTGCAGTAATGCCGGCGGCCTGCAGACTGCGGAGGGCGGTGCTCATCGTGCCGGCCGACATACGCGAGGTGCCGGCGCGCGCGTAGTGCTATACGCGCAGAACCGCGCCGGCTATGCGAACCTCTCGCGTCTGATAACCCGCGGGCGGTTGCGCGCGGCGAAAGGTGAAAGCGAGCTCACGCTCGAAGAGGTGTGCGAGCACGCCGAGGGCTTGCTGGCGATGAGCCCCGACAGCTGCACGCGGTTTGAGGCGTCTACCCTTATTGACCCGCTGGAGCCTCGGCGGCTCGAGTGCCTGCGGGAAGCGTTCGGCGACCGGTTGCACCTCGGGATTGCTCGCTACCGGCTGCCGCATGACAATGAACGCTGTGCCGACCGGTTACGACTGGCACGCCGGCTTGAGCTCACGCCATGTGTTGCTCCCGAGGTTCTGTACCACGACCGCAGGCGCAGGCGCTTGCAAGATGCGGTCACCGCTATCCGCTATAACACAGTGCTGCGCGAAGCCCCCGAGCTCTTGCGGCCCAACGCCGAGCATGTGCTTCTGCCGGCGGGCGAGGCCGCCGAGCGTTACGTCAACGAGCCGCAGGCGCTTGCACACACGGTTGAGCTCGCCGATCGCGTGCAGTTCTCGCTGTCCGAGCTGCGCTATCGCTACCCGTCCGAACGCCTGCCGAACGGGTACACCAGCGCTGAGTGGTTGGGGGAGCTCGCCTACCGCGGAGCCCGCAGGCGCTATCCCGCAGGTATCCCGGCCGAGGTGAGCGCACAATTGCGGCGTGAGCTCGCGATTATCGAGGAGCTCGACTACCCCGGTTATTTTCTGACGATGTGGGAGATCGTGCGGTTCTGTCGCCGGCAGGGAATTCTCTGCCAAGGCCGCGGTTCTGCGGCGAACTCGGCGGTGTGCTACTGCTTGGGCATTACTGCGGTAGATCCGGTGCGAATGCAGCTGTTGTTCGAGCGCTTTCTCTCGCGCGAGCGTGCCGAGCCTCCTGATATCGACCTCGATATCGAGCATCACCGGCGTGAAGAGGTTATTCAGCATGTATACGAGACCTACGGTCGTGACCACGCTGCGATGGTCGCTAACCTGGTCCGCTATCGGCCGAAGTCGGCGATTCGCGACCTCGGCAAAGCATTGGGCATAGAAGCGTCGACCATAGAGCGAATCGTGAAGTTCTTGGGGTATCGCGCCGAATCAATCGAAAGCGCGCTCGATCAGGCCGGGTGCGACCGTAGCATACCGGTTTTTCGCCACCTTGGCGAGCTGGCGGTTGAGTTGCTGCATGTGCCGCGGCACCTCTCGGTCCATCCCGGCGGGTTTCTCTTGGGCTCCGAGCCGGTCTATACGCTGGTTCCAATTGAAAACGCTACGATGCCCGATCGTACCGTTATTCAGTGGGACAAGGACGATATTGATGCGCTCGGGTTGTTCAAGGTCGATCTGCTGGGGCTCGGCGCGCTCTCACAGCTACGCTACGGCTTTGAGCTCATTCATCGCCACCTCGGGCGCGGGCTCAGTATGACGAAGATCCCCACCAACGACGATGGGGTATTCGCGATGCTGCAGCGAGCCGACACAGTCGGCGTATTCCAGCTTGAGAGTCGTGCGCAGATGGCGATGCTGCCGCGCCTGCGCCCGCGGCGGTTTTATGACCTGGTGATAGAAATCAGTATCGTGCGTCCGGGCCCCATAACCGGCGGAATGGTGCACCCGTATCTGCGACGCCGCAACGGAGAGGAACCGGTTGTGTACCCGCACGAAAGCCTGCGCCCGGTTTTGGAGAAAACGCTCGGCGTTCCGATCTTCCAGGAGCAGGTCATGAAGCTCGCGGTGGTTGCCGCGGACTATACTCCCGGTGAGGCCGACCGGCTGCGCCGCGATATGGCGGCCTGGCGGCAACGCGGGCGTATCGAGCGCCACCACGACCGCTTCGTGGAGCGGATGGTATCGAAAGGAATCGCGCGGCGGTTTGCCGAGCAAGTGTTCGAACAAATCCGCGGCTTCGGCGAGTACGGTTTCCCGGAGAGTCACGCGGCGAGCTTCGCCTTAATCGCCTACTGCACTGCGTACCTGCGCCGCTATTATCCGGCGGTGTTTGTATGCGCGTTGCTGAACGCTTACCCCATGGGCTTCTACCATCCGGCTACCATCGTGGAAGACGCCCGCCGAGGCGGTGTTGAGGTTCGCCCGGTGTGTGTGCTGGCAAGCGACTGGGACTGCACTCTAGAGGCGTGCACGTCCGTGCGTGACCACGGCGATGGGGGGCTTGCAGTGCGAATCGGATTGCGGTACGTAAAGGGAATTGGAGAAGACGAGTGGCGTGCACTGCGCGAGGCGCGGTCACCGCTCCTCGCCGGCACGCCGACGGCCGGTACAAGCGGGGACGATTCGCCGATTGACCTCGAAGAGTTTCTCCGTGCTGCAGCGCTCTCGGTGGACGCCCGCTCAGCCTTAGCTGAGGCGGGCGCTTTTGCACGGTTCGGGTACGAGCGCCGCGAAGCGTTGTGGCACAGCTACCGGGCGTTGGAGCGTCCCGGTCAGCCCGCGGCATCTACCGAGTCTGATCCGGTTGTCGCCGGCCTGCTCGCGTACGAGGCCGACCAACCGTTGTTTCAGCGCCTGTCGCGCTTTGAGGAAGTCAGTTGGGACTACGAAATTACCGGCCATAGCACCGCTGGGCATCCCCTCGAGCAGTACCGCGAGGAGTTGCAGGCTGCCGGGTTTCCTGAGTCCGGAAGCTTAGCTGAGCTTAGGAACGGCAGTCGGGTGCGCTACGCCGGAATGGTGATTTGCCGCCAGCAGCCTTCCACCGCCGGCGGGACAGTTTTTATGACGATGGAGGATGAGCACGGATTCGTGAATTTGATTTTTCGTAAACCGGTGTTTCAGCACTACCGCGCTCTGGTGCTCACGCGCTCGTTCTTCGCCGTTGAGGGAAAGATACAAGCGCAAGGTGGTGTGGTCCACATACTTGTGGAGCAGTGTTTTCTGCCGCCGGTGCGCGCTGCCACCGCATCGCCGCGTCCCGAGACCGAACCCAAGAGCCGCGACTTCTGCTAGCTGCCCTGCCTGTGCTGCTCGCCCGTGTGCCGCACCGCCGCCGGCACGTGCGCCGCAGCCCTGCACTGCGGCTCGAAAAGCTCGCCCCTAATGCTGTGTCTCGGTGTCGAGCAGCAACGCCACTTGATCGATCGCCCAGATGATGCGGTTGATTTCCTCGTCACTGTATTGCTTCAGACCGTCTATCAAGGTGTTGCTGATCGGCGGCGGGGTTTCCTGTAGAAAATCAACCCCCTTGCCGGTGATCTTGATGTGAATCTGCCGTCTGTCGAGGCTGGTGCGGGTGCGCTGCACGAGCTCCTGTCTTTCCAGGCGGTCTATGATTCCGGTGACGGTACTGTTGTTTAATGCAACGATCTTGGTCAACGCACTGAAGGAAATTGGGCCGTGCTCGTAGATCTCACGCAGACAAATGATCTGCGGTACCGTGATGTGGTACTTCTCTTGGAGGTATTTCGAGTGCTTGTTCGTCGCGTGCGCGATCTGCCTCAGCCGCTTGGTGATATGAATGAATACCGGTTCGACCAGCTGCTGATCGGTCTCGCTATTGCTGTTAGTCATCGCCTTGTTACGCTGCCAATCCTTATTTTCTCGCATCAGTCAAGAACTAACACGAGTATGGGGTTCACCACTATATCTAGCTTTCTTGTACACCAACGGGCTTCAACGTGTCAACGAAGCCGCCGGGTTGCCGGCAAACGGGTGAGGATTCTACGCAATTTGTTCCACACCGGCCCTTGACAAGAACACCGCCTGTCATAGTAGTTTATGTAGAAACTATTCGAGCACCAAAGATTTGGATGGGAATTATCGAGTGGGTGTGCTCAATTGAAGGAGCGTAGTACTATGGCAAAACCTAACAGTTATCTATTTACTTCCGAGTCGGTGAGTGAGGGACATCCCGACAAACTCGCTGACCAGGTATCCGATGCGGTCTTAGACGCATGCTTGGCAGAGGACCCGAATTCCCGCGTTGCCTGTGAGACCTTTACGACGACAGGCATGATCATGGTCGGCGGCGAGATCACTACCGAGGCGAACTTCGATATCCAAGAGATCGCGCGGGAAGTGGCGCGTGAGATCGGCTATACCGACCCCGCATACGGCCTTGATGCCGACAGCATGAGCGTCATGAACACGCTGCATTCGCAGAGCCCCGACATATCACAAGGTGTGAGCAACGGTGAGGGTTTGTACGACGAGCAAGGCGCCGGGGATCAAGGAATGATGTTCGGGTACGCCTGCACCGAGACGCCCGAGCTCATGCCGGCGCCGATCATGTTGTCGCATCAAATCCTGCAACATGCCGCGAGGATCAGAAAAAACGGGTCGATCCCGTGGCTGCGTCCCGACTCCAAGAGCCAGGTCACGATTGAGTATCAGGATCACAGGCCGGCGCGCATCGACAGCGTGGTGGTAAGCCATCAGCATGACGATGATGTGGCCTACGAGGAGATCAAGAGCACGGTAATTGCACAGATCATCGATCCGCTGCTCGAGCGCACCGGGCTGCTCGACGACAAGACCAAGTACTACGTCAATCCTACCGGACGCTTCGTAATCGGGGGACCGCACGGTGACAGCGGTCTGACGGGGCGCAAGATCATTGTCGACACCTACGGCGGAATGGGACGTCACGGCGGTGGCGCGTTCTCGGGAAAAGACTCGAGCAAGGTAGACCGCTCAGCGGCATACATGGCGCGCTACGTCGCGAAAAATCTGGTGGCCGCCGGTGTAGCTGAGCGAGCCGAGGTCGCCCTCGCGTATGCGATCGGCGTACCGTTCCCGGTTTCGGTGCGTGTAGACACCTTCGGCACATCCGAAATCCCTGAAGCCGAGATAGCTGCGGCGGTTCGTGAGATTTTCAACCTCAAGCCGCGCGGCATTGTAGAAGCTTTGCAGCTCAAGCGACCGATTTTCCGCCAAACCTCAACCTATGGACACTTCGGCCGTAGTGAGCCAACCTTCACCTGGGAGCGAACAGACAAGGTTGACCAGATCGCACAGGCGCTGGGAACCAAACCGTTTGCCCTGGAGGAGATTGCATGGGCGAGAAAGTAGCAGTATACGGCATCGGTAATCCGCTTATCGACGTCACGGCGCAGGCCGAAGACGCAGAGCTGAGTGAGTTGGGGTTGAACAAGGGTACCATGCAGCTGATCGACAGCGAGCGCGGTAACGAGATCCTGGCCCACATTACTGATAGAGAAAAGAGCTATTCCTGTGGGGGAGCGTGTCCGAATACCATGATAACACTAGCGGCGCTCGGTGTTCGGACCGCCCTCGCGGGGATGGTTGGTACAGATGAGCTCGGGGAGATCTATAGCTCGCGGCTCAAAGAGCAGCAGGTGCATTCGGAACTTGCGGCATACCCGGGTGATACCGGAAGCTGTATCGTGTTGGTGACGCCCGACTGCGAACGGACGATGAGCACCCGGTTAGGCGTGTGCCGGGAGTTCTCCGCCGAACAAGTGAATCGTGAGGCGATTCGAGCCGCCCAGTTCTTGTACTTCACCGGCTATATGTGGGACACCGAGTCTCAGAAGGCGGCGCTGCTCGCCGCGATTGAGACCGCGCGCGGGGCCGGCACCACGGTTGTGTTTGACGTGGCCGACCCGTTTGCAGTTGAGCGCCACCGTGATGAGTTCTTGAAGCTGATTTCAGGCAAAGTCGACGTGGTGCTCGCGAATCGCGAGGAAGCGCGGCTGCTTTCGGAATACGACGAACCCCGGCGTGCGGCGCCGGAACTAGCACGCCAGTGCAAGGTGGCGGCGGTGAAAAGCGGGGACGACGGGTCGTGTATCGCTTCGAACAACGGCGACTGCGTTGCGCTCGGTACCTACCGGGTTGACGCGGTTGATAGCACCGGCGCCGGTGACAACTACTCGGCAGGGTTTCTCTACGGAATGGTCAACGGGTACTCGCTCGCCGACTCGGGGCGCCTGGCAGCCTACGTAGCCGCCCAGATCGTGCGGCGCACCGGGGCTCAGTTTGATGCGCCGGCGGCGGAGGAACTGCGCGGCGCGATCGAACAGGGCGTGTGGCGCGAGGTTGCCATAGAAACGAACAAGGAGAGTGTATGAGTACAGTAGTGAAGGCGAATCAGAAACAGGATTTCAAGGTGGCAGACCTTTCCTTGGCCGATTGGGGCCGTAAGGAAATCGAAATAGCGGAAAAGGAGATGCCGGGGCTGGTTGCCACGCGCGAGAAGTACGCCGGCGAGAAGCCGTTAGCGGATCTGCGTATCATGGGAAGCCTGCACATGACAATACAGACTGCGGTGTTGATCGAGACGCTCGTGGATCTCGGCGCCGATGTGCGCTGGGCGAGCTGCAACATCTTCTCGACGCAGGATCACGCCGCTGCCGCAGTTGCTGTGGGACGCCCGAAGACCGGCGGGACCTCCAACGATCCCAAGGGAGTTGCAGTCTTCGCCTGGAAGGGCGAGACGCTTGAAGAGTATTGGTGGTGCACGAAGCAGGCGCTGACCTGGCCGGACGGGTCCGGACCGCACCAAATCGTCGACGACGGCGGCGACGCCACGTTGCTCGTTCATCGCGGCTATCAGGCCGAGGATGATCCGAGCATGCTTGAGGAAGGCACCTCGAATCGTGAGCTGCAGATCGTAAATCAGCTGCTCAAGGACACCCGCAAGGAGACCCCCGGGTTCTGGCACGCGATTGTACCGCAAATGCGCGGTGTGAGCGAAGAGACTACCACGGGTGTGCATCGACTGTACCAGATGCAGGAAAGCGGCGAGCTCTTGTTCCCTGCAATCAACGTTAACGACTCGGTGACCAAGAGTAAGTTCGACAACATCTACGGCTGTCGTGAGAGCCTCGTGGATGGCATCAAGCGCGCTACCGACGTAATGATTGCCGGCAAGACCGCGCTAGTGTGCGGTTTCGGTGACGTTGGAAAAGGCTCGGCGGAGGCCCTTGCAGCGCTCAAAGCGCGCGTGCTGATTGCTGAGATTGACCCAATCTGCGCGCTGCAGGCCGCTATGGCCGGCTACAGCGTTGTGACGGTGGAGGATGCCCTGCCGGTCGCCGACATTTACGTTACCGCTACCGGTAACAAAGACGTGATCACCGCCGGGCACATGGCGCAGATGAAGGATCAGGCGATTGTGTGCAATATCGGGCATTTCGACAATGAAATTCAGGTTGAACAGCTTGATGACCATCCGGGCGTGAGAAAAGAGAACATCAAGCCGCAGGTCGATCAGTATATCTTCCCCGACGGCCACAGTGTTTTCCTTCTCGCCGAAGGTCGGTTGGTGAACCTGGGCTGCGCTACCGGACATCCCAGTTTTGTAATGTCCAACAGCTTCGCTAACCAGACGCTTGCGCAGATCGATCTTAAACAGAACGATCGGGCGCCGGGCGTGTATCGCTTGCCGAAGGAACTCGACGAAGAAGTTGCACGGCTGCATCTCGAGAAAATCGGGGCACGTTTGACAACGCTAACCAATGAACAGGCCGAGTACATCGGGGTTGAGCAGAACGGTCCGTTCAAGTCTGAGCATTATCGCTACTAAAGGCGAGGAGGAAACCAGAATGGCGACCGCAACAACGCAAACTAAACAGGACTTCGGCAGCAATCCGATCGAGGTTCGTGAAAGCGACCATTACCAGCAAGAGTATATTGAGGGCTTCGTCGACAAATGGGACGATCTCATCGACTGGGATGCGCGCGCCTACAGCGAGGGTGACTTCTTTCTGCGCGTGCTCAAGGAGCACAACGCAGAACGCGTTTTGGACGCGGCTACCGGCACCGGCTTCCACTCGGTTCGGCTGATTGAGGCCGGCTTTGACGTTACCAGTGCCGACGGAAGCCCGGAGATGCTCGCGAAGGCGTTCGAGAACGGGCGCAAGCGCGGGCACCTCATTCGCACGGTGCAGGCCGACTGGCGCTGGGCTAACAAGGATATCAAGGACAGCTTCGACGCGATCGTCTGTCTCGGCAACAGCTTCACGCATCTGTTCGATGAGCGTGACCGCCGCAAGGCACTCGCGGAGTTTTACGCCCTGTTGAAGCATGACGGTGTGCTGGTGCTCGATCAGCGCAACTACGACAGCATTCTCGACAACGGCTTTTCGTCGAAGCATACGTACTACTACTGCGGCGACAACGTCTCGGCTGAGCCGGAGCACGTGGACGAAGGGCTTGCGCGGTTTGTGTATCGTTTTCCGGACAAGTCGAAGTATTATCTCAATATGTATCCGCTGCGAAAGGGCTACGTACGGCGCCTTATGGCCGAAGTAGGATTTCAGCGGATCGATACTTACGGCGACTTCAAAGAAACGTACCGCGACGATGACCCGGACTTCTTCGTTCATGTTGCCAGCAAGGAGTATGCCGCCGACCGGAAGGAGGAGAAATAGTATGCCCAAAACATATAACGAAGCAGCAACTGCAACCGCACAGAGCTACTACAATTCGAGCGACGCCGATAACTTCTACTTCACGATCTGGGGAGGTGAGGACATTCATATTGGTCTGTACCGCTCCGGGCACGACCAGATCGGCGATGCGAGTCGGCGCACGGTTCAGCGCATGGCCGACCTTGCGAGCCTAAGTCCCGATTCGAAGGTGCTGGATCTCGGTGCCGGCTACGGCGGCGCCTTACGCTATCTGGTTTCCACCTACCGATGTAGTGCTGTAGCGCTGAACCTCAGCGAGGTAGAGAACGATCGTGACCGGCAGAAAAATCGCGAAGCGGGGCTTAACGACCGCATTCAGGTAGTGGACGCCAGCTTTGAAGACGTCCCGTATGACGACAACACCTTCGACCTGATCTGGTCGCAGGATGCGTTTCTGCACAGCGGACAGCGCGAGCTGGTGCTGAAAGAGGCTGCACGGGTGCTGAAGCCCGGGGGACAGTTGATATTTACCGACCCCATGCGCGCCGACGACTGTCCACCCGAGGTCCTCGGTCCGATCCTTGCTCGCCTGCAGCTTGAAGACCTGGCCGCCCCGGGCTTCTACCGTGAGACGCTCGCGAAGCTGGGCTTTGACGAGGTTCGCTTTGAGGACCATACCGAGCAGCTTGCAAATCATTATCAGCGGGTGCATGATGAGACCGTTGCCCGCGACGCCGAGCTGTCCGGGGTGGTCAGCCGTGATTACATTGAGCGGATGAAAACCGGGCTGCAGCACTGGGTTGCAGGCGGCAGGAATGGGCACCTTGTGTGGGGAATCTTCGTGTTCAAAAAGCGCGCGTAAACGCTGGGCGCGCTTCGCGGCGGCAGCATTCTGCCTCTGCGGGCGCCGCTAACGAGTATACCTAATGACAACGCGAGAGAGATTTAGAACTCACCTACGAGACCGAATACCGCTACTGCTGGACGGCGCCACCGGTACCGAGCTATACAATCGCGGGATATTCATTAACCGCTGCTTCGAAGAAGCCAACCTGAATAATGCACCGCTGGTGCTGGGGCTTCACCGTGACTACATCAATGCCGGTGCGCAGGCCATACTGACCAACAGCTGGGGCGCTAATGAGTTCAAGCTTGCCGGCCACAGTCTGCAAGAGCGCGCGCGGGCGATCAACAGCGCTGCCGTTGCGCTTGCGCGTGAGGCGGCAGGCGAGGACGTATTTGTCGGCGGATCGGTCGGTCCGCTCGGTGTGCGTATCGTGCCGTTAGGTCCTACCACTGTGGAGCAGGCGTATCGGGCGTTCTACCTTCAGATCGAGACTCTCGTGCACGGCGGAGTTGATTTCCTATATCTCGAGACGTTTTCCGATGTCGTCGAGCTCGAGCAGGCCATCCGTGCCGCCAAGGCTGTAGACCACGGCGTGCCGGTCGCGGCGTCTTTGACGATCAATCTGACCGGTGAGCTGGTTCACGGCGGCTCACTCGACAGTGCCGTGCGGAAGGCCGACGAATGCGGTGCAGACATCGTCGGCTTGAACTGCTCGGTTGGCCCCCAACCCACGCTGAGCGCCATTGAACGGGTCAAGTCTCTCACCGCTAAGCCGCTCAGCGTCAAGCCTAACGCTGGGCTGCCGCGCGAGATCGAGGGGCGAACCATGTACATGAGCACCCCGGAGTACGTGGGCACGTTCACGAGCAACTTTCTCCGGGCGGGGGTACAGTTTGTCGGCGGTTGTTGCGGTACAACACCCGCGCACATCAGGAATATGGCGCAAGCGTACCGGCACTTCATGGCGATGCGCGACCATGACGATCAGATATCGCGGATTACCGTCGAGAAACCGGCGGCCGATGTACTGCCCGAGGAGGCAAGAGAAGTAGAGCGGGTACCCCTCGAGGAGAAGTCCTCCTGGTCGGCAAAGATTTCCCGTGGTGAGAGAGTGTATGCCCTTGAGCTGCTACCGCCCAGCGGCGTTGCTATTGCCCCATTGCTGCAGAAGACTGAGGCCGTGAAGCAAGCGGGCTTCGATGCGATCAATATTCCGGATGGGCCGCGTGCGAGCTCGCGGATGAGCACCATCCTGACTGCCGTGATGATTGAACAGCGCGTGGGTATCGAAACGATTCTGCACTACACCTGTCGCGATCGCAATCTCATCGGCATGCAGTCCGACCTGCTCGGAATCCACGCCGTCGGGCTACGCAATGTGCTGCTGATCACCGGCGACCCGCCTAAGGTCGGCAACTACCCTAACGCAACCGGCGTCTTTGATGTCGATGCGATTGGACTGACAAACGTGGTACATCAGCTCAACGGCGGCGTCGATGTCGGGAAGCGTTTTATCGGAGAGCCGACCGCCCTTTCGATCGGTGTGGGCGTAAACCCGGTGCACCAAGATTTTGAGTACGAAATGCAGCGCTTTGAGCACAAAGTCAATGCAGGTGCCGAGTGGGCGGTTACGCAACCGGTGTTCGATAGCGCCGACATGTACCGCCTTTTCGAGTACATGGACAAACATGGAATCAGGATACCTATTGTGGCCGGTATCTGGCCGCTGACGAGTCTGAGAAACGCGCAATTTATGAACAACGAGGTGCCGGGAATCAGTATTCCGGAACACGTGATCGAACGGATGGCACAGGCGGGCTCCAAGGAAGAAGCTGTAGAGTTCGGTGTAGAAATCGCCAGACAACTGCGCGAGGAATTCGACGCCTATGTACAAGGCTTCCAAATCTCGGCGCCGTTCGGACGCATCAAGATGGCGCTGCGAGTTGCCGAAATTGAAGGCGGTATCGGCGAGAAGGTGAAGGGATAGACATGTCACGACCAACCATCGGGAACGCCTTGACCGAGAAAAGCCCCTTAGTCTCGGACGGCGCGTGGGGTACGGTACTACAAAGCGCTGGACTGAAGCCGGGCGAGTGCCCGGAGCTGTGGAACCTTACACGGCCGCAAGAGGTCTATCGCGTAGGACTGCAGTATATTGAGGCGGGCGCCGACATCGTAGGGACAAACAGCTTTGGCGGTACACGGTTCAAGCTTGCTCACTATGGGGCTGAGGAACAGTGCCCGGAAATCAATGAAGCGGCAGCGCGGCTTTCACGCCAAGCGGCAGGCGACCACCACTGGGTCCTCGGTTCGGTAGGACCCACCGGAAAGATGCTTCTGATGGGTGACGTTAGCGAGCAGCAATTATACGATGCGTTCCGGGAGCAGGTTGTCGCGCTGGAACGCGGCGGGGTCGATGCAATCTGCGTTGAAACCATGAGCGATATCGAGGAGGCCCGCCTCGCGGTGCGTGCAGCCAAAGAGCACACCTCGCTGGAGGTTATAGCTACCTTCACCTTTGAACGGACCTTGAAGGGAGAGTATCGCACCATGATGGGGGTGGCCCCGGTGCCGGCGTGCGAAGCGATGTTGGACACCGGGGCGGACATCATCGGCACAAACTGCGGCAACGGATTCGAGCGCATGATCGACATCGTTGGCGAGATCCGCCGGGCATTCCCTGAGACGCCGATCCTGGTGCATGCCAACGCCGGATTACCGGTGAACGAAGACGGGGTTGACCGCTACTCAGACACCCCCGAGATTATGGCTGCGCTGGCCCCGCAACTGGTGTCCGCCGGAGCGTCGATTGTCGGTGGATGTTGCGGCACCAATCCTGACTACATTCGCGCGATCCGGCGGGCGATACGCGGTTAGGGGCGCGGCACAACCGCCGAGCGCGGGGGGGGTATCTGCGGCTCACATTGCAGCGCCGTGCCCGACCGGAAGCGCGAAGCGCTTGCGCCGCCCATGCCGTGCAAACCACGTTACGCCTGCGGACGTCCTATCGCCTCGGCAGATATCAATGATTCAATAAGCATCTGTCCTTCGGCAACCATACTCGTGACCCGTTCTCCGCAAACGTTGACCTCGCACGTTGCAGCCCCGTTCATTCGAGCCCGATCCTCTACCAGTACTCGAGCGCGCGCCGCTGCTTGGGTCTCCGCGTCCTTGAGTGATGCATAGTCTTCAGTTCCGCTTGGCGTGTGCAGGCGAAAAACCTCCCCCCCGTTGAGCGGGGTTATCCGAAGGGTCACCGTAGTGCTGACCTCTCCAACCACCGCTCCAATCGCATGCGCCACCTCGCTGTGCTGGGGAACCAGCGCCTGGGCGTGCAGCAACCCTGCAGCTTCCCGGTAGTAGCAGCCTGCCGGTGCGCCGACGGCAACGAGAGGTGTCTTGAGCGCGAGGGTGGGCTGCAGCAGGAGGCTGCTCAAGCCGGGCCAATCATCAGGCTGTACGGCGGCATCCACGAGTGCGCGCGACACCGGAGCGTCCGGGGCGATGTCGGCTCCGGTGGTCTCGCAGAGGGTTGCGGCAACAATCGCCCGGGCGGATGCGGAAACAAACGCAGCGTGTACGCGCAAGGCTACAGTCCGGGCGATCGCTTCGTGACTCTCTTCGGGCACGTCCTTAAAGAGGCCCGGAGCTCGGGTGCGCGCCTGGTAGTAGAGACAGACTGCCGCGAGCACCGCAGCAGCGCGATTCCACGATCGCTGGTACCCTAGAATGTGTGCCGCGTCCGACGGCGTGAACCCCGAGCGTATGAGTATTTCGCGCTGTACCAGCCGCTTCAAATCGCGGGCTAGGCGATAGACCGACGCTGTCTCCGCGAGCAATCTGGATCGAGTGACCACACCCCCGCTAATGGTCCGGACAAGCTGAAGCTGTGAAGGCGAGAGCTTGGCGGCAGCGTTAGAGCGCTCCGGTGCCCAGATATCGTGTGACGCCGAAACCATGTACAGAGCCGTGCTGTCGCCGTCCAGGTCTGCGGTACGGGCCGCCCCGGCGTTGTGCTCCAGTTCTGCGAGCGCTTCGGTGTGCCGGTGCAGCGCGAGACTCACCGGAACAACGCGCATCGGGCCGAAGGTGATACGCCCGTCGCCGCTGAGCGTCACAATGCTATCGCCGCCGAGCGCAAAGGTATGCATCCGAACGGCTTTTGTCATGGTGCGCAGGCCGCCGACGCGCGCGCCGTCAGGACTCACGACCGGCCGCCCCGATCGCACAAAGGCGATGTCCGTCGTGGTACCGCCGATGTCTACCACGCAGCAATCGTTCAGCCCGCTCAGATAGCGCGCGCCGACAACGCTCGCTGCCGGACCGGAGAGTATGGTTTGAACGGCATAAAGCGGGGCGGTCTCGGCCGAGAGCAGAGACCCATCGCCTTTGACAATCAGCAATGGACAGCTCAGGCCCTGATCGGTCATGACCCTGCGGACAGCGGCAACCAGCTCGCTCAGCAAGGGAAGAAGGCGTGCATTCCAGGCGGTAGTCATTGCACGCCGGCCTGCATGAAGCCGAGAGCTCAATTCGTGCCCACAGCTTATCGGGTGGCCGGTCAGCTCGGTAAGCATCTCGCGCACAGTGTTCTCGTGGGTGGGATTGCGGACGCTGAAGTAACCGGAGACCGCGAACGCCCTGACACGCCCGGCATACTCCTTTGCGGCGCGCCGAACACTTTCAAGGTCCAGCGGCTGCTGCTCATCGCCGTCTACGGTGTGGCCGCCCTGCAGCCGCAAAACCGGGTCTGTGCCGAAGCCCTGTTGCACAATCGTGTGGTGCAGGGCGCGGTCCGGGTATCCGAGCAGCAGAATACAGATCGGCGCGCCTTTGCGCTCAGCAAGTGCATTGGTCGCCAGGGTGGTCGATACCGAGACAAACGACACGCGCCTGCCCGGCACGTTGAGCACCGCACCGATTACTTCACGGATACCGAGCGCGAGATCGTGGCGGGTAGTCAAGGCCTTTGCGCTGCGCAGCACACCTTGTGTACTATCAAACAGCACGGCGTCCGTATACGTGCCGCCTGTATCAACTCCGATTGAAACCGACAATCAGCTTCCCCCCAATGATACGCTCAGGTCTTTGGAAGCTCTCTGATGAGTTGCGGGATGACCTCGAACAGGTCTCCCACGATCGAAACATCGGCAAGCTGCATCAGAGGCGTATCCGGGTTCTTATCGATTGCGACAATGAAATCGCAAGACTGCATGCCGACGAGGTGTTGAATCTGCCCCGATATACCGCAGGCAAAGTAAACCGTCGCCTGGACGGTCTGTCCCGTTTGTCCCACCTGATGGTAGTAGGGAACCCAACCGGAATCGACCGCCGCACGGCTCGCCCCTACAGCACCGTTTACCCGTTCGGCAAGCGCCTTCAGCATCTTGAAACCGTCCGGGCCCTTCAGCCCGCGGCCGCCCGCTATAATAAACCGGGCATCGGAGAGATTAACGGGGTTCTCCACATCCTGGAACAGCTCCAGCACCGTCTTCAGGCCGCTGATCTCGCCGGGCAGCAGCTTTTCGGCTATTACTCGACCGGTGCGGGTGGTATCGGGTTCCAGGGCGTTCATAACGCGCGGACGCACAGTGGCCATCTGCGGGCGGTGGTCCGAGCAGCGAATCGTCGCCATGATATTGCCACCGAACGCAGGTCGGGTCTGCAGCAGGTCTCCGGTCTCCGGATCGATGGTCAAACCGGTGCAGTCTGCGGTAAGACCGCAATTCGCTACTACCGCAACGCGGGGAATCAGGGCGCGCCCGCGGGTGGTGGCGCCGCACAGCACGATCTCCGGCTTGTGCGTTCTAACAAGGCGGGCAAGAACGGCTGCCTGGTCCTCATCAACGAAGTTCACAAAACTCGGGTCGTCGATTACCATCGCGACATCGGCGCCTCCGTGAAACAGCGTGTCGATTTGCGAGTCCACACCATGGCCGGCAACCACGCACCAGAGTTCGGATTCACGCGTGTCGGCGAGATGGCGAGCCGCTCCGAGAAGCTCATAGGTCACCTTCTGGATCTCCCCGCCGAGAACCTCTGCAACGACCCAGACGTTGCGGTATGCTGCGCGGGCTTCGGAAGTATTTGCTATCATCCCGTGGTACTCCTTACACGAGGCTACGCCGCCGCAGCTCCTGCACCAGTCTAGCGACGTTCTGCTCAACCGTCCCGTCCAAGCGCAGGCCTTCATTTTTGCGTGCGGCCGGAGGGTTGGTTTGGACAACCCGGGTAGGGGACGCGTCCAGACCGATGCGCTCCGGAGCGGCGCCGATATCCTCGGCCTTCCAAACCGGTATTTCCTGCTGCTCGGCGGCGAGACGCCCCTTCAGGGTTGGAACTCTCGGCTGATTGATATCTTTGACAACAGTGATCACCGCAGGCAGGCGCAGTGAACAGAGATCCCACCCGTCCTCGTGCAGGCGCTTGGCGATCAGTGAACCATTGGCTATTTCGTCGATGTCCATAACGTAGGTTGCCTGCGGCCACGAGAGGTGTGCGGCGATTCCGGGGCCAACCTGCGCGGTATCACCATCGATCGCCTGTTTGCCGCAGATCACGAGGTCGACGTCACCGATCTTACGAATCGCCTTCGCCAGTGCGTAACTGGTCGCCCATGTATCGGAGCCGCCGAATGCACGATCGCTGAGCAGAATGCCGCGGTCCGCGCCCACAGTTATTCCCTCACGCAACACCGTTACCGCGCGCGGGGGTCCCATTGTCAGACAGATCACTTCGCCGCCGATTCGCTCCCTTATTTGTACCGCCGCCTCCAGGGCGTAGGTGTCAAAGGGGTTGATCACGACCTTAATACCTTCACGGATTATGCGCTTGGTATCCGGATCGATTTTCGCATCGTGTGTGCCCGGCACCTGCTTTACGCAAACCACTGTCCTCATTGTTGTTTCCTCTAGTTGCGGAGTTCCTGCAGCAGACCGTACTGCGTCTTAAAGCCCAGAATCGACAAATACACCTCGGATTCCGGGTAATTTCGGTGCAGCGCTTTCAGATTTTCGATTGGCTCGTAGGGGGTATCCTCGGGAATCTCGTACCCAACCGCCTCGGAGAGTAAGTGCAGCTTTTTACTCATCCACGCTTCCACCACCACCGGCAGTTCCGGATACGAGGTGATGAGTTTGTCGACCACCGGATGGCGTTCGATTACCGGTTGCGTTATTACGAAGGTCGCTCCGGCGTCGAGCTTACGCGCCAGCTTAGCGAACTCATAGTCCTCCGGTTCGTAGGGATTGAACGCAACGCCGAGGTCGAAGTCGCCGGGATAGGTATGCTCAATGTAGCGTAACAGCTCAACCGATGTAACCGCCGCGACGCCCTCGGCTCCAACCTCAGCCGGCGTCAGGCGGGGCAGCCGGTCCGAGCCGTCCCCGGTGACAACCAGAAGCCGGCGGATGTGGAGCGCTCGGCACGAGTCGAGGATTCGGTGCAGGTCCTTCTTGGTGTGAAACGTGTTCAGGTGAATCATTACCTGATCCTCAACGACCTGCAGCTCCAGTTCTTCGATCACTTCGGTACCTTGAAACGCAAGGTTCCCCATCGCGTTGTCGGTGATGCACGCGCAATCGCCGCTTTCCATTACCCGGTTGAACCTATTCGCGAACCGGTCGAGATCCTCATACAGCTTTTCGGTCTCCTGCTTGGGCGGCAGAATCTCTACGTGATATCCGGGTGTCAGGTGATGTTGTTTCATCTGCTGTTCCCTCCGGCTCAAAAGAGGCCGTGCACCCGGCCGGTAGCCGCATCCACGTCTATCCGCCTGAACGACGGATCGGAGGAAGTGCCCGGCATCAGCTTGACGTCGCCCCCCACCGGCACCAGAAAGCCGGCGCCCCGGTAGACCAACACGTCGCGAATCGGCAAGACCCATCCCTTCGGCCTGCCTTTTGCACCGGGATCGTGGCTCAGGCTCAAGTGGGTTTTGACCATGCAGGTACCCAGCTGCGCCAGATCGGGGTCCTCGGCCAAGGTAGCGATCTTCTGTTCGGCTTCGGGGGTGTAGCTGACACCGTCGGCCCCGTATACCTCGGTAGCCACCAACTCGATCCGCTCCTTGGTTCCGGTGTCAAGCGAGTAGAGATAGTCGAACGAGGGTTCTGTTTCGCACGCCTCCGCAACGGCTTCTGCCAGTTCACCAGCTCCCTCACCGCCCAGCGCCCAGTGCTTGCTTACGGCGACCCGTGCTCCGGCAGCTTCAGCAGCGTCTCGCACAATGCGCAGCTCATCTTCGGAATCGGTATCGAAGTGGTTGATGCACACCACCGGCTGGATACCGCTCTTATTGACGGTTTCAATGTGCGCAATCAAATTAGCAGTTCCGGCCTCTACGAGTGCGGGATTGGGTTCTTTGTACTCCGCTGCCAGAGGGCTGCCGGGTGTGACCTTTGCTGCACCACCGTGCATCTTGAGCGCGCGTACGGTACAGACAATCACTGCTGCGTCAGGCACCAGCCCCGAGAAGCGGCATTTGAGGTTCCAGAACTTCTCGAATCCGATATCCGCGCCAAAGCCGCTTTCGGTCACGTGATAGTCGGCTAACTTGAGTGCCAGACGATCGGCCACAATCGACGATTGGCCGATAGCAATGTTGGCGAAAGGCCCGGCGTGCACGAATACCGGTTGCCCTTCAATAGTCTGCAGTAGGTTGGGGTTGATCGCCTTGTGCATCAATGCGGCCATCGCGCCGCCGACTTCCAAATCATCAGCTGTTACGGGTAGGCCTTTCTTCGTGTAGCCAATCACCATGCGGCCTAAACGTGCCCGCATGTCGGCAAGATCTCTTGCAACTGCGAGTATCGCCATGACCTCCGAAGAGACGGTTATCTGGAAACCGCTTTTCATCATGAACCCGTCCATCTTGCCGCCGATCCCGATGATGATCTCGCGCAGTGCTTGTGCCGAGAAATCGATCGTCCAGCCCGTTGCGGGGTTGCGCGGATCGATGTCCAGCCGCTTGAGTCCCCGTTTTTCCAGGAAGGCGTCCGAGTAGTTGAACTCGTGCTGAAGACGCGAGGTCAGTGCGACCATCTCAAGGTTGTGCGCGTTGCTGATTGCGTCGATATCGCCGGTCAGGCCGAGGCTGAACTCGGTAAGCGGGATACACTGCGCTAGGCCGCCGCCTGCGGCGCTACCCTTGATATTGAACGTTGGGCCTCCCGACGGTTGTCTGATTGCACCGGTTACCTTCTTGCCGATCTTGCCGAGCCCTTCCACCAAGCCCATCGTGGTGGTGGTTTTGCCTTCACCCAACGGGGTTGGGGTTATGGCGGTAACGTCTATATACTTGCCGTCGGGCTTGCTCTTCAGACGCTCAAGAACGTTCAGATAGTCGACCTTCCCCACGTAGTGACCGTAGGGGAGCAGCTCGTCCTCGTGGATGCCCAGTTCTTCAGCCACAACTCTGATTTTCTTCATCTGTGCCGCCGCAGCTTCGGCAACTTCCCAGTCTTTCATTTTGGTCGGATCGAGCTTTGACATACGCTTCTTTCCTTTCCTGTCGGTGTTGTATCAATCTATAACCACGCCTTACACGAGGCGTGCGTATTCTTCGTTAGCATAGCGATGGTCACCGGCACGGAGCCGCCTCGATGACCGCGCCGGCCGTTACGCCCTTCCCTCCTTAATCGCGGTTATGTAGTTCATACCGAACTCGTCGTTGCCCAGCAGCAGTTCGCGCGCGAGCCGGTAGCTTTCTACGGTGTAGTCGATCGAGGCAAGCACTCGATCGTTGATCTGGGCCGGGTCCACAATTCCCCCATCACACCCCGCATCCAGGCACAGACGCGCGAAGACCTGGTTGATAACGCTGCGCTTGGGGAACCCGTAGGAAACGTTGCTCAAGCCGGGAGCAAAGTGAACCTCGCTGCCGTAACGATCGCGAAGCGCCCGGACCGAGTCTATAGCCACCTGGGCATTGCGCACGTCCACGGAAGCCGGATAAACCAGTGGGTCAAGAAAGATCTGGGACGACGCGAAGCCTGCGGGTCCGATCTTCTCCATCAGTTGCTCGATGTTGGTAAGGCGGTCTTCCACGCCGTCAGGCATGCGCTCTTCGCCGGTTGCTCCGGCGATAACACACGCCTGCGCCTGTGCTGCGATCGGGATAAACGAAGCCCGTTCGAGCGAGACCGAGTTCACCATGGGCCTGCCCTTGGAGGCGTCACACGCGTTGAGGCCGGCCTCAAGAATCTGCGGATCCGAAGAGTCTATGCTCAGCGGAATGGCGGCGACTTCCTGGATGGTCTGCGTCGCCCAGTCCATCGCTTTAATTCTCTCATCCCGGTCAACGCTGAACTCGTCTACGTTGACATCCAGAAACCAGGCGCCGTTGTCCTCCTGCTCGAGAGCCATTGCCTGCAGGTAGCGTTTTCCTGCCTCGCGCTCGGCATCCGTTCCGTACAGGCCCTGGTAGATGGCGACAGCCACATGGCGCACTTTGCCGCTCTTCCAGCCGGCGTCCTCGGTTACAAACTGGGGAATCGGCAGACGGCCGGTGTCGTTGCCCTCTCGAAAAAGCAGCACACTGCTACCATCGTCCCGGGTTTCCACGAACCTCCCGGAGGTAAGCCGGATTCTCGTACAGTGGATATTCTCGCCCACGATAATGAAAGAACCTTTTGACGACACATTAACCCCCTTTGTCTGCGAAGCAGCTTTGTGCGGATGCTGTGTGAGGCGATTATGAGGGCACTTAATTGCGCCGTCTTGTACAGATTTTACGATTTTGTCACTTTCTTGTGAACTGAACCGAAGCTTGTGGCGCGGGGCTCGCGCAAGTATCCGCCGGTGCGAGCGTTAGCGCCTCGACACGCCCGCAAGCTCCGCGAGCTGAAGGTGTACCGGTTAACTCCCGGAACACCACGCGGTCAGCCGCATACTCACCACAAGCTTCGCTTCAGTCAATGCTGAAGCGAACGAGACTGCCAAGTGGTTGCCGATAAACGGGGTCAAGACAGGGACTGGCGAACCGCGCGTGCGATTAGGCGCCCCGCAGTTGTGGTCGAGTAGCTTGAGGTTCGTATGACCGCCGACGGCCCGGTCTACCGGAGCAACGGTTGACCGGCAGGGCGTCATGGCCGAGAATGTGACTGTCGCAGGTGCGGCATCGCTTCTATATGGAATACGTTGAGCGAATCCTCCGTGCCGGCGGAGGTGCGATCGATGCGGTGCTCTGCGGCGACGACTTCGGTACTCAACGGGGGCTGCTCATCTGGCCGCGGTCGTTTGATTCGATCTTTGCACCGCGCAAGAAAGAGTTCTTCGACATAGTGCACAGTTACGGTGCCAAGGTGACCCACCACTGCTGCGGGTCTAGTAGGGACTTGATGCCGCGTTTCGTTCTAGTGGACGTGGTCGGCAAGGACGGCGGTTACATTATGTCTCCATCGCATCACACACAACCGGATACGCCGCTGGACAACGTATTGGCATTCTATGAGGCCGCTCCGGCGGATAGGCGCCGGTGAGCGCCGGCCGACGTGTTCAATTACCCGGCGCACGCTGCACGCCTAACGCGCAGCGGCGCTCTCGTTCGCGGCGTGCGCGGCGTGTCAATTCTTGACAACCTCGTAACCGGCCTGCGCTACTGTGTCGCTCAGGTCTTGTAAGCCGACTTTATTGCCGTCATAGCGGACCTCAGCCGAGTTGTTCTCGAGCGATACCGACGCTTCCTCCACCCCTTCGAGTTGGGATAGGGCGGCTTGCACGCCGGCAACGCAGCCCTGACATACCATGCCTTTTATGCTCAGTCTTTTCGTTTCTACTGCCATTGTATCCTCCTTCTGTGGAAATACGGATGTCTGGTGGTTATCTGCTTCGGCGGTATGACCGCCCTGCTCCGCGCTGTTAAGACTGACCGTTTTTCCCCGCGCGCGCCCGTTACCCGCTGCCGCAGCGGGGAAAACAGAGCCTGCATGCTCTGCCTGGCCCGCCTGCGCTCGGGCGTAGGCAGGCTCGACGGGGACGCGCTTGAGGCGCAGGCTGTTGTACACTACGTTCAGTGAGCTCACGCTCATCGCAGCGGCACCGATCATTGGGTGCAGCAGGCCGAGCATCGCGATCGGAACGGCAACCACATTGTAGAACCATGCCCAGAAGTAGTTCTCCTTGATCTTGCGGAACGTGGCGCGCGAAAGATTAACTGCCGTCACGAGCGCCGAGAGCTCACCGCGTACCAGCGTGACGTCGGCGGCTTCAATCGCGATATCAGTCCCGGTACCGATCGCTACGCCGATGTTGGCTTGTTTCAGTGCCGGCGCGTCGTTGATGCCGTCGCCTACCATTGCGACCAAACCGTACTCCTTCTGCAACGCTGCAACTTCGTCTACTTTTCCGTCGGGAAGCACGCCGGAAATCACGCGCGTAATCCCGACCGTGCGCGCGATCGCGTTTGCGGTACGCTCATTGTCACCGGTGATCATCGCGGTGCGAATGCCCTGGCGTTCGAGCTCTGCCACCGCCTGTGCCGAGTCGTCTTTGATAGGGTCGGCCACGGCGATGATTCCGAGCGCGCGGCCGTCTGCCGCGATAAGCATCGCGGTCTTTGCCTGGTCTTCGTAGGTGCGCAGTTGGTCCTCAAAGCCGCCGGTGGTGATCCCCGACTCCTCGAGCAGGGCGCGACTGCCGACGAGAACTACAGTCCCGTCAACCGTACCGCGTACCCCTTTTCCCGTGACCGCCTCAAAGCCGGTGACGTCGCTTGGTTTGATCCCGCGTTCGGCTGCAGATTCCACCACCGCTTGCGCGAGCGGGTGCTCGGAGGCGTTCTCGATTGAGGCGGCGTAGTGGAGCACACGCCGGTCGGCGTCGCGTCGGTCGCCGCGCCCGTTACCGCCGTTGGTTTGCGTATCAGTGTCCAATACCGTGACGTCGGTGACCGCAGGCTTTCCGGCGGTGATGGTTCCGGTCTTGTCGAAGGCGACAACCGCGACATCTTTGAGTGTCTGCACCGCCTCGCCGTTGCGGATCAGGATCCCTTTCTCGGCGCCGATGCCGCTTCCAACCATAAGTGCGGTTGGGGTGCCCAACCCAAGGGCGCACGGGCAGGCGATCACGAGTACCGCGGTAGCGGTGACGAACGAGAGCGTTAGCGGAGTGAGATCGGGGTTAACCCACGGCAGGAACTCAGCGCCCCAGGCCAAGATGCTTTGATGGAACTCCGGGAAGAGATTGAACGAAACGAAGGTTAGTGCGGTGAGTCCAAGAATTACCGGGACAAAGTAGCCGGTAACGCGGTCGGCAAACTCCTGAATCGGCACCTTAGAGCCTTGGCATTCTTCTACCATCTTGATGACCTGCGACAGAAAGGTGTCTTTTCCGACCTTCGTAACGCGCACGCGGAGCATACCGTGTTTGTTGACGGTAGCGCCGATAACCTCGTCGTTTTCGTTCTTCTCGACCGGTACCGGTTCGCCGGTGGCCATGCTTTCGTCGACTAAGCTGCTGCCCGACACTACCACGCCGTCGGTCGGGATCTTTTCGCCCGGGCGAACGACCATGAGGTCGCCAATGTGCAGCTCGTTCACATCGACCTCCAGCTCCTCGCCGTTTACAACCACGTTGGCGGTCTTGGCACCCATTTCCAGGAGCTTGCGAATCGCCTGCGAGGCGCGTCCCTTTGCACGGACCTCCAGATACTTGCCGATAAGGTGAAAGGTCATGATGGCGGTGGCCATCTCGATGAAGGTTTGAATCGGGAAGAAGAATCCACCGATTCCGATTATGTACGGCGGCAGCGAGCCCAGCGAAACAAGGACGTCCATGTTCGGCCGGCCGGCTTTCATCGCCTTAAAGGCGGTAATGTGAACATGCCGCCCAGCACCGAAGACTACCGGGGCGCCTAGCGCCGCTACGATACCCAGATAGCCCGGAATCGGGGTGATGAACATGTGGACCACCATTGCGAGCATCACCGTGGAGGCAAGCCCGGCTGAGATAACCAGGCGGCGCCACGCGGAGGTCACTTTGGCTTCTTCGGCCGCCGTCCCATCGTCTTCTTCGTCGAGGTCGACCAGTTTGTAACCGATCTCGGAGACAACTTGCTTGAGGTGCGGAAGTTTCGTCTGGGACGGGTCGTACTCAATAGTTACCCGCTCGGCCGCGAAGTTCACCGTTGCGGACTGCACACCGCCGGTGGCTCCGAGCATACTCTCTATCGAAGCTGCGCACGAAGCACAGCTCATTCCGTCTATCTTGTAAGTTCGCTTGACCTGGCCGGCCGGAGCGTCAACCGTTGCGTATTCAGCCATGCTATCCTCCTTCGGCGTTAGCCGTACTTGCGCATGTCGGCAAGTATCGTCATGATCTCCTTTACCTTTTCGTCTTGATCGTGCTCGTCGGTGCTGCGCATCGCCTCAGCAACGCAGGTATGCAGATGCGTTTCCATCACCAAGTTCTCCACCTTGCGAAGTGCGGCCGTGATCGAGCGCGTTTGCGCAAGAATATCCATACAGTAACGGTCTTCCTGTACCATGCGCTGAATTCCGCGTACCTGACCCTCGATGCGACTGAGTCGATTAGCGACATCGGATTTCTGTTTCACGGTCATCATGTCAATAATATACCCAAGGGGGGTAGCCTATGACAAGAGGTTTTTTGCCGGGATCGTCACGGCTTTCGTATCGGTGCTTCGGCCTCCCGCGCTGCTTCTTCGAGCATCGGAAGCGACGGCCTTGTCGCTTCGGTGATATCTGCCGTGCCGGTCAGCCCGAAGATGGCCGCCGGTACCGGCGCTCGCCGCAATTCGATAGCGCCGAAGCGCGTGACACAAGACACTCCCGGAACATGATCTGCCCGGCGAACGGGACTAGCCGTTGTTTGTGCCGTAGCGCTCGATAACGCCTTTGTTCTTTGGGTGATCGGGACAATGTCGTTCCGGACAAACTCCGGCGGTGTCGAAGAAATATCTGGGCTTCCCGTCGTGAACGGCACCTGCCGTTCGGCCGTGGGCACGGCAAGCGCCGAATCGAGCCGCGACTGCCCGCTGCCGAGCGCTGCAATGGGTGCGCGTTATACACGGCAGGCCCTGGCTTATGCTATAGTGCGGACTCAATATGAGCGGGGGTAGGAGCCCCAAAAGGGACACCTTCAATAAGGATCTTCAATACTACAAGTTCTGTGCATACGGGTTCCTCAAAAACCTGCGGTTTTACGAGCCGTTTCTGATGCTGTTCTTTCTGGAGAAAGGGCTTACGTATTTCCAGATCGGCGGCCTCTACGCAGCACGGGAAGCCTTTATCAAACCAGCGAGATTCCGTCGGGACTGATGGCCGACACCCTCGGCCGCCGAATGACCATGGCGGTTTCGTTCCTCGCCTACATCGTCGCCTTTGTCGTGTTCTTTCTGGCGGAACAATACTGGGCGCTCTTTGGCGCCATGGCTGCTTACGCGTTTGGGGATGCGTTTCGTACCGGCACCCACAAGGCGATGATCTTCGATTATCTCGATTCTAAAGGGTGGCAGGATCTGAAGGCGCACTACTACGGACACACCCGCTCGTGGTCTCAGAGGGGAGCAGCGCTATCAGCATTGCTTGCTGCAGCCCTGGTATTCCGGCAGGGTGCATACGCGCCGGTGTTTCTGTTCAGCATCATTCCCTATACCCTCGATCTTGTCTTGATCATGACGTATCCGCGGACACTGGACGGTCCACGGTGGACTAGCGATAGAACGGTTAAGGATGAGTTCCTGCACGTGTTCCGTTCACTAGTGAAAAGCATGAGAAGCCCAGCGGCGCTTCGCGCCGTTTCCAATCAGGCGCTCTATACCGGCTATTACAAGGCGTGCAAGGACTACCTGCAGCCGCTTTTGAAAAACTTCGCTGTCGGCATCCCGGTTCTGCTCGTCCTTGCCGACCAGGAACGCACCGCCATCATCACCGGTGTTGTCTACTCACTGCTCTACCTTCTTACCTCCGCCGCATCCCGCAGATCAGGCGTGCTGGCCGACCGTTTCAGGAGTTTGGCCGTCCCTTTGAATGCCACACTGCTCGTTGGTGTTGCTTTTGGCATTCTGAGCGGCACGGCCCACTGGGTGACGCTCTCGGGAATAGCGGTCGCCCTGTACATCGGTATATACGTTGTTGAGAACCTGCGTAAGCCGATGGGTATCGCCTATGTCACCGAGCGGATGGACAAGGATTCGCTTGCATCGGCGCTTTCAGTGGAGTCACAGGCGGAAACACTCTTTGCCGCAGCAATCGCGCTTCTACTCGGATTCTTGAGTACGCTTTTCGGGCTCGGTATCGGGATAATGATCGTATCGGCGATCTGCGGGATGGTCGGAGTGATAATACGGCTACCGGTCGACCCGGCTAAGGGTGTCGAGTTGCGGCTGAGTTGATGATCAGAGACCGCTGCCGCTACCTTTACCATACAATCTCGCCCGCTTCAGAAAGTCAGTGCTTATCGCCACAAAGGCGGTACTCGCCCATAACGCAATATGTCCCCGATAGGATACGTCAAAGTGCCGATAGGTAGATCACGCGAGCAGCAAATTGACGTGTAATATCCAAAAGGGGTGCGGTATGGCACGCAAGCGATATTGTCAGCAAAGGTATTTCGTAGAGAGGATAGCAAGACGTGCGGCATCACAATCGCAGGCAATCCCCCCAAGTGATGCAATTCTGAAAACCACAATGCTGCAATAAAGGTGTGTTCCGCACCGGGTATTGATTCCGATTCCGTTAGTCTTTATGTCCCGTGATCGCCTGCAGCATGCCCATGATCTCAAGGCTGCGGTCTCAGTGGATAGGTGTGAACCTCGGAATGAGCGCTACCTACAGGGTGAGCAGGTCCATATTTCGATTACCGACTGCGTGGTCTTCTTAGAAGAGGGTTTTTGACTCCGAGATTGAGCGCCGTCTTGTTTTCTGCTACCTTTGGCGTTGGGCTCTATGCACGATCAACAGCGTACTTTTGCATTTGTCGAGGGATGGCTCTCGATAGCACTCAATATTCTCTTAGCGATAGCGAAGTTCTGGGCCGGAACGGTCAGCGGGTCACTCGCGATTGTAGCAGACGGATGGCACACGCTATCTGATTCGCTGTCGTCGCTGGTGCTGTTGATTGGGGCACGTACCGCGGCCAAGCCGGCCGACAGCGATCACCCCTTCGGACACGGACGGGCCGATCTGGTTGCCGCGATTATCATCGGCGCCTTGCTCGGAATGGTAGGGGTGAACTACCTGCTCGAGGCCATCGAGGGGCTTCAGACCAATCGCGCGGCCGATTTTGGTCGAGCTGCGATAGGGGTAACGGCGACCTCGATCGTGGTGAAAGAGGCGATGGCTCAGTTCGCGTTTTGGGGCTACCGGCGCGGCGAATCTCGCTCGCTGCGTGCCGAAGCCTGGCATCACCGCGGCGACGCTATAACCTCCGCGGTGATCCTTCTCGGCATCCTCTTCGGGCGTGGGTTCTGGTGGCTTGACGGCGCCTTGGCGGTGCTCGTCGCGCTGCTGCTGTTGCGGGTAGGCTACCGCATCATCCGCGACAGTGCGTTCCCCTTGCTCGGGGAGTCACCGAGCGACCGGACGGTGCGCCGTATGCGTGAGATCGCCTCGCGGGTTGCCCCCGGGATCGGGCACCTGCATCACGTCCATGTGCATAGCTATGGCGATCATACCGAGCTTACCTGCCACGTCCGCATCGACGGCGATATGACGGTCGAAGAGGCACACGAAGTCGTCAACGCATTCGAGCGTGGTTTGCGGGAAGAGCTGGGGATTGAGCCGACAGTGCACGTAGACCCCAAGCGCGGTACACCGGAGGAGAAACAGCCCTGAACCCGCCCGGTACGACTGCCGGGCAGTTTGTGTGAGCGTTTAGCGGTTGTGAGACGTTCCTACCGGAGTGAAAGGCGGCCTGTGCCGAGATCGAGAAGACAGGCCGGTTGACCGTGATGGTCGTCTCGACTTTGCGGCGGTTGACGGTAGTATCTCCCGATCATAGGGCGCATAACCTGTCGTTTCTGCACCCGCTCATCACGCATGGAGCTGCGCTGGATGAGTAACGGATAAAGACTGGATTAGAGCCTGTGGTGAGGATACGGCTAACCGCATGGAGGCGCCACGATCCCGGCCGGCGTAGAACTACCGCTTCTGAAAACGCAGGTGGATCTCGTAGGGGTGGGTTACGCCGGTATACTCGGCGCCCTGTCGCTCTACACTGCGGTTGGTGGGATCGTAGTAGATGTCGCGGTCTCTGTTCTGTTCGATTGCATGATCGCTTCGCAACTGCACCGTTGACTCGATCTCTACCGGATTGCCGTGATCGAATGCGATGTCGGTGAAGAAGGTTTCGTCATACATCTGAACGCGGAGATCGGAAGCGGCGTTACGCAGCGGTTTGCGAAACGGCACGAAAAACCGGTAGACGATACGGTGATCCCGAAAAAATGCATCAAACTCCTCGATAGTCTCCACCGCATGGCGTCCGCTGTCGGTTACTACGTAGGTGAAATAGTCGTAAAACCTGAGGTTCGCAAACGCCCCGTCCCGAATGGCCCGCACCTGTTCGCCGGTGAGCTGCCCGCCGCGCGGTATACCGAAATCAAGCACCAGCATGCCGGTGAACATTTCGTCAAAGAACCACTCAACCCAGAACCCCTCGAGCTCGCTGTCGCTGAACTGAAAGGTGACTCTGGCGTCAATGAATACATGCGGATGCGCGTCCGCCGCCATAGGGACGGCGAGCGCCAATACAAGCGCACATATACCGGTTCTCATCGCTACTCGCATACGTGCCCACACTCTACACCACACAGCAGGTTCTCACAATCAGTATCGGCATTATGACTAATGTCGACAACCGCCGGTGACGCGGGTATTATGTGATGCATTCATTGCCTGCATCATACCCCGAAAGAGAGGAGACCGCTGCTATGCGAGCTGACGCGGTAAAGGTCGTAGAAAACGCGTGGATACAACTTTCCGACGGCTGCCGGCTGGCCGCCAAGCTGTGGTTGCCGGCAGCCGCCGAGAGCAACCCGGTTCCAGCGGTGCTGGAGTACATCCCGTACCGGAAGCGTGATTTCAAGGCGGTGCGGGATAACGCGATTCACGGTTATTTTGCCGCGCACGGCTATGCCGGCGTCAGGGTAGATTTGCGCGGCAGCGGTGACTCTGAGGGCATTCTTCGCGATGAGTATCTCCAGCAAGAGCTCAACGACGGGGTCGAGGTGCTGCGTTGGATTGCCTCGCAATGGTGGTGCAACGGCACGATCGGGATGTTCGGGCTGTCGTGGGGCGGGTTCAACGGACTGCAGATCGCTGCGATGCAGCCCCCCGAGCTGAAGGCAGTCATTACCGTCTGTTCCTCCGATGATCGTTATGCCGACGATATTCACTACATGGGCGGCTGTCTTCTCACCGACAATCTGTCGTGGGCATCCACGATGTTCGCCTACAACTCGTGCCCGCCCGACCCGAAGGTGGTAGGGGAGCGCTGGCGCGAGATGTGGCTCGAGACCTGGCTCACGCACCAGCGACGCGACGGCTATTGGCGCCGCGGCTCGGTCCGCGAGGACTACAGCCTGATACAATGCCCGGTGTTCGCGGTCAGCGGCTGGGCCGACGGCTACTCAAACACGGTTTTTCATCTCATGGAGCACCTGCAGGTCCCGCGCTGGGGTTTGATCGGCGCTTGGGGCCATAAGTACCCGCACATGGGCGGACCGGGACCCGCAATCGGTTTCTTACAGGAGGCGCTGCGCTGGTGGGACCAATGGCTGAAAGGAATAGATCGCGGTGTGACCGAAGAGCCCATGCTGCGGGCGTGGATGCAGGACAGCTTTTCGCCGATAGTCGCAGCGCGGCCGGGGCGCTGGGTTGCCGAGTATGAATGGCCGAGTACGCGCGTTGTGCCGGAGCCGTTTGTGCTTACCAGCGGGGGGTTGGAGCCGCGCG
>PWQX01000101.1 GCA_003556605.1 Spirochaetaceae bacterium | reverse complement strand
TTGCTCGTGACGCCGATCTCGGTGGCGGTTGGGGAGCAGGACCTCGACGAGGCGAATCGCTCCGCCGCAGCGGGCCCGGTGTATGTTATCCCGATTCACGGCGACATACAACCTTCTCAAGTCGCATTCCTGCAACGGAGCATCGGCGAAGCCCGTTCGGCCGGCGCCGTGCGGATCGTGTTCGAGATAGACACCTTCGGCGGCCGGGTCGACTCCGCGCTGCGTATTGCAAATCTCATCGGTTCGCTCGATGATATCAAGACTACCGCTTATGTTACCCTCTCTCCCGAGGGACTGGGGGTAAGCTGGTCGGCCGGTGCGCTGATCGCGTTTGCTACCGACAGCATCTACATGGCCCCCGGTACCTCTATTGGTGCAGCGGCTCCGGTACTCGCGAGCCCGGACGGAACGATGGCCGCGGCCGATGAGAAGGTCGTGAGTGCGATGCGCGGTCAGATGGCGGCGCTCGCTGAAAAAAACGGATATCCGGTTCCGATTGCCCTGGCGATGGTGGACTCGGAACTGGTTGTGTATGAGTACTTCCTCGACGGCGAACAAGGAATCGCAACGGCCGGTGAGTTCGAGGCGCTGGAACGTGAGTACGGCGACGCCGTCTCTCGCGGGGCAACGATCTCGGAGCAAGGGAAGTTACTCACCCTCACTGCGGGTGAAACGGAGCGCTACGGGGTCTCGCGCGGTATCGCTGCGCGCATCTCCGACCTCTTGGACCAAACCGGCCTCAGTGGAGCCCCGGTTGTGCGCGTGGAGCCTACTGCAGCCGATCAAGCGGTCGCTATACTGACGAGCGCCGGCTTCGCCAGTCTGCTGATCTTAGTAGGACTGGTTGCGCTGTTCAGCGAGATCTCAAGTCCCGGTTTCGGGATTCCCGGAACCGTCGCGGTCGCGTGTTTTGCGGTTCTGTTCACGAGCAATTTCCTGCTCGGGACGGTGGGGTCGCTCGAATTGCTCTTGTTCCTGTTGGGCGTGATTCTGTTGGTGGTGGAGATCTTCGTGTTGCCCGGATTCGGTATTGCCGGTATCGGCGGGCTCGTCACCATCGCTGTGTCGCTTATTCTCTCGATGCAGGAGTTCGTGATCCCGTCCTTCGACTGGGAATGGGATTTGCTGCAGCGCAACGTGTTGGTGGTCATCGGCAACGTATTCGGCGCGTTGGTGGGATTTATAGTGCTCGCGTCGATGTTCCGTCACGTTCCGTTCTTCCAGCGGCTGTCGCTCGCGACGACGCAGGACACGGCCGCCGGCTACACCATACAGGCGGCGGAGTTATACGGGGGGTACATTGGCAAACGAGGCGTGGCGATCACGACGCTGCGCCCGTCCGGTAAAGCGGAGTTTGACGACGAGACGTATCCGGTTGAATCCGACAGTGAGTTTATCGAGGCGGGCACTGCGGTTGAGGTAATCGATGTCCGCGGGAGCAACTTGATCGTGAGGAAGACCTGAGATGGCGCTTTGGGGTTTGTTCGCGCTGATAGGGGCCGGACTCTTCGCGATCATCGTAGAGGTTTTCGTTCCCGCGATGGGCCTGATCGGCATTGCCGGGGGAATCACGATCGTGGCGGCGGTGGTGCTCGCGTTTGTCGAGCATGGCGCCGGTGCGGGTATGATGGCATTGATCACCGCGGCAGTGGCTGTGCCGTCGGCGTTCGCACTGCTGTTTCGCGTGTTCCCACACAGTATCGTCGGGAAACGCCTGATTCTCAAGACCATGCTCGGGCCGAGCTCCGAGTCTCGTCTCGGGGATTCTATCGCTGCGCTCGACACTCTCGTCGGTGAAGAGGGGGTTGCGCTTACCGATCTACGACCGTCCGGGACCGCGATGATCGGGAACCGCAGGATGAGCGTAGTAACCGGAGGCGAATACATAGCGAAGGGAACGACGTTGCACGTCACAAAAGAGGAAGGAAGTCGCGTCGTGGTACGCGCTAAGGAGAGCAAGCAATGGAGTTAATCATTCTGTACATCGTTATCGGAATCGCGGCGCTCGGTTTCATCGTGCTGTTTCTGAAGTTTTTCGGGCTGTGGTTTCGAGCGTTGCTCTCGGGCGCACCGGTTGGCCCGGCCCGCCTGATCGGCATGTGGTTGCGCAAAGTCAACCCGTCGTTAGTCGTCAATGCCCGCATCATGCTGACCAAGGCCGGGATCCCCATCGACTCGGATATGCTCGAAACGCACCTGATCGCGCGAGGTAACATTATGAACGTGAGCCAGGCCTTGGTCGCCGCCAGCAAAGCCAATATCCCGCTGCCGTTCCAGCGTGCCGCCGCGATTGACCTTGCAGGCCGCAACGTGCTCGAAGCGGTCAAGACCAGCGTGAATCCGAAGGTGATCGACTGCCCCGACCCGTCGAAGGGGCGTGCAACCATCGACGCGGTGGCCAAAGACGGCATTCAGCTCAAGGTAAAGGCCCGGGTGACGGTGCGTGCCAATCTTGAGCGGTTGGTCGGCGGGGCCACTGAGGAGACCATCATCGCACGCGTGGGCGAAGGTATCGTCACGACGATCGGCTCTTCGGAGACCTACAAGACTGTCCTGGAGAGTCCCGA
>PWQX01000204.1 GCA_003556605.1 Spirochaetaceae bacterium | reverse complement strand
GGCAGCGCGGTCGGATTAAGCCAAGAGCGAAGCACAAAAAAGCCCGAAACCGCTTCAGATGCAATGCGCTCCTCACCGTGGGCGTACTCCACAAGCTCCTCACCGTCGCGCCGATAGAAGCGGTGCGCCAGGGTCTCGGGGTCGAGCACCCAATACTCTTCAACGCCGTGCTGCTCATACTCGGCGAACTTCGGGCCCACATCGCGATCGGCGGTTCGTGGGCTGAGCGCCTCAACCACTAGGTCCGGCGCCCCTTCGATGTGGGTGGACTTTACCGTATCGAGGCGCGAAGCACGATAGAACGCCAGGTCGGGCATAAACACGTTTCTGCTGCTCAGCCGCACCGCCACCACCTCGCGGTACAACCAGCCGAGACTGTGTCGGTCGATGTAGTATCGCATCAGCGCGTCAAGAAAGTTAAGCAGGTCGGCGTGCCGGGTGGAAACCGGTGAGTGGATGAAAACCTCCCCGTCGATGAGGTCGGCGTGCTTTCCCGGCTCGATCCGGTCGAGGAAATCTCGCGCGGTGAGGAGCTCTCGTTCGGTGGTGCTGGATACCGAGACTTTGGTCGCCATGGCACCTGTAGTATAAGCCGGCGGAGTGCTCCGAGCAAGCTTCGAACGAGTATGACCGAGACCATCCACTTCTCGAACGCATGTGGAGCAAACGCGTTCGCGGGTATCGTTCAATGGGTTACGAGATTTTGGAGTAGGGAGGCGGCGTTTCCACTTGCCCGGCGTATATACACAGATTATACTGTATACACGGAGGTTTTAATGGCGCTAAGTATTCGCAATCCGAAGGTTGAGCGGCTTGCTCGTGAGTTGTCTCAGCGTACCGGAACCACCATGACCGAGACCATTCACAAGGCCCTGCTCCAGTACGATAAGGTAAACGCCAAGGCTTCCCAGGAACGCGCGAAGCGCATCCTCGAGATAGGCCGGCGCTGCGCGGCGGTTCCCGATAAAGTTCCCGGAACCATGGATGACATTATCGGCTACGACGAGTTTGGGGCGCTCTAGTGGTAGTCGATAGTTCGGCTCTGGCCGCCGTGTTGTTTGAGGAAGACGACGCAGAGCTGTACGCTCAGGCCCTCGCTCGGGCCGAGCGGCTCTTGATGAGCTCTGTGAATCATCTGGAGATCGCGCTCGTCGTTGAGGCACGCAAGGGCGATCTCGGACGCCGGGCTATTCTGGAGCTCATGACGGAACTCGGGATCGAGACTATCGCTTTCGATTCAGCCCAGTCCGAAGTTGCGCTTGAAGCCTGGCGGCGTTACGGGAAAGGCAGACATGAGGCCGGTCTCAACATGGGCGATTGCGCCGCCTACGCCCTATCCCAGATCACCAACACACCGCTCCTGTTCAAAGGCAACGACTTTCCAAAGACCGATGTCGTCTCCGCGATCGATGATGGGGTTACGGGCGGCTCGTTTGTGTAGACCGCCGCTCGCCGGGCTGAAATATGAGCGGTGAATGCCACGGTCGAACCGTTATGTCGCTGCGGTTCTGTCCCGGGGTGCTCGCTCCGGTGGCTGAGGCGCAGTCCGGGGCGGTAATTGTAGGAGTGCTTGAGATACTCCGAGACCACGGCGGTCTCGAAGAATGGCCCGCGCAACGGGTGGGTTTGAACCTGCTTAGGGTCATGGATCGACAGGAGATATGTGGCTAATCCGGCGTCGGTGCCGCTTCCTTCTATATGGTGCCTCCGAGTGCGCTCTGCGACAGTAGCTCGCGAAGCTCCCGCTTAAACGCGGTGTGTCGGTTAAAGCGGTCGCGGTACTCTTGGATCAAGGTGGCTGCCGAGTCTGGGCGAGCCGTCACGGCATAGTGCTCGCCAAGCGCTACCAGAGTCTCAGCGGCGCGCCTATACGCCCCTCGGTGCTTCTCCGAAACGACGTGATCAACACGTGCGTGACCAACCTTTTCGGCCCACCGGAGATACGATGCAGCGGTCTCCTGGTCGAGCGAGGCCTGCGTCAGCCCTTCAACAATTGCCTGTACGAGATAGCCATCGGGCCGGTCTGCTTCTTCATCAGAGTCGGCCGCAGGATCGATGAAGAGGTGGGGAGGCTCTGCGTGCTCCACCAGGAGCCGCTCGATTACGGGAGTGCTGGGTACGGCCCCGCCGGTGCTGCGGGCTTTTCGGCCGGCGCTGTGGGCGAGTATGGCCGCGAAACACAAACCGGTAGCGCAATCGGAGTATGACCAGCCGACCGATTTGCCGGAACGAGCGATTGTAAGTGTTTCACCCAACCGTCCGGCAATCATGAGCGCCTTCACATGAGTGGCGGTGCGGCGCTGCTCACCGGCCCCGAGGATATCAATCGCCTGCTGAAGCTCGATCTCGCGCCGGCCGAGCGGTTCGGCCGCCTGCAGCAATTCAGCCAGCGATCTATCCGAACGCTGGAACTGGAACAGGGTCCTGCGGCCTTCGAGTACAATCTCATCGTCCTGCAGTTGCCGCCCAATGTTTACAAGCGTCTCTGCGGCATATGTCCTAACCCAACTTGAGCACTTTTGGGGCTAAAAGAGGCGATTTCGGCCTTTCGTCAGCCCGGCGTCTTAG
>PWQX01000032.1 GCA_003556605.1 Spirochaetaceae bacterium | reverse complement strand
GTTGCAAAGAGGAATTCCCCAGAATTGCAGGGGTGAATTCCCCACAATTGCAAAGGCCATTGCAGCCCTCCGGCGGGGCGCCTAAACTTCGTGAATCACGACAAACACGAAGGGAGGCACCAGGGGAGGATGCTGACAATGGCCAGGATTCATGATATTCGAAATGCCTTTTTTAATGAAGGCGATTCGATCAGCGAAATCGCAAAGGATTACGCTATCGACCGTAAGACGGTTCGCAAATACATCGAACGCGATGACTGGAGCGGTGAGGAAAAAGCGCCGCGAGCTTCCCCGGAAGGGATTCTTAGCGCGTTTAAGCCGATCATCGAGCAGTGGCTCACCGACGACCGCCGCCGCAGGCGCAAGCAGCGTCATACAGCGAAGCGGGTGTATCAGCGGTTAGTCTGCGAGCACGGCTACAGCGGTTCATACCGCACCGTTGCCGGGTATGTGAAACAGCTGAAGCGCGAGCTTGGCAAAGACACCGAGCCGGCGCTGCCGCTTGTGCATCGTCCCGGCGAAGCGCAAGTGGACTTTGGGGAGGCGGACTACATTGAACACGGCACGCTGATCCACGGCTCGTACTTGAGCCTCTCTTTTCCCTCAAGTAACGCAGGGTTCGTGCAGCTGGTGCCGGGGCAGAACAGTGAGTGCCTCTTTGAAGCGCTGATTGCAATCTTTACCCACATCGCCGGCGTTCCGGCGCGACTGTGGTTTGACAACGCAACCGCGGTGGTGGCGAAGATCCTCAAAGGCGGCGAGCGTGAACTCACCGATCGGTTCCGCCGCTTTCAAGAGCATTTCGGGTTCAGCGTTTCGTTCTGCAACCCGGCGGCCGGTAACGAGAAAGGCAACGTAGAGAACAAGGTCGGCTACCACCGGCGAAACCTTCTCGTTCCCGTGCCTGAGTTTGATCAGCTTGAGACGTTCAACGCTGAGTTACTCCGCCGCTGTGAGGAAGACAACCACAGGGACCACTACCGTAAGGAACAGCTGATCAGTGAGCTCTTTGAGGCCGACAGGGCCGCCATGCTCGATTTGCCGCGTGTCAGCTTCGATCCGGCCCGCTACGAGAGTCACCTTGCCGACGCCTACGGCATGATCGCGCTTGAGGGCGGACGGCATCGCTACTCAAGCTCACCACGCTACGCTACACAGCGTGTACAGACACAAATCACCGCTCAGTGGGTAGTTATCTTCGACGAGAGCCGTAGAACGCTTGTACGCCATCGCAGGCTCTACGGGAAAGCAAAACAGGAGTCGATGGACTGGCTGCCGTATCTCACGCAGCTTTCGCGCCGCCCGGGGGCGCTGAAATACACCGCGGTGTATTCGATGATGAGCGAGCCGCTGCAGCGCTGGATAGACGCCCGTCCACGCGCTGAACTCGGCAGTGCGCTTGCACTGCTTGCTGAGCTCACCAAACGCTCGGATTTTGTCTCAGCCTGCGCTGCGGTCGAGGAGTCGCTCAGCCGGGGGATAACCGACACCGACAGCCTTGTGGCACTGCACCGAAGACTGAGCGAGCATACGGCGCTGTGTGAGCCGGTAGAGCAAGCACAGCAGCGAATCAACGCCCCGCGGGTGCGCTTCGATACCGCGCGCTATGATGCGATGCTCACAGGAGGCCGCCTGTGAGCGATATACGTGAACGCATCGCCTTCTGCTGCAAGCGGCTTCGCTTGCGGCGGTTGACCGACAATCTCGATCAGGTCACCGCCGATGACCCCGAACAGTTCTTGCTATCGCTGTTGGAGCTCGAGGTTAAACATCGGGCGGCTTCGCGTATTGAGCGCGCGATCAAGACCTCGGGGTTCTACACTCCGAAGTATTTCTCGGATTTCGCCTTTGATGAGGTAACTCTGCCGAATGCACTCACCGTTGAGCAGCTTGCTCGGCTTGAGTTTCTCACCAATCGGCAGAATCTCATCCTCTACGGCAACGTCGGCTGCGGCAAGACACATCTTGCCACCGCGCTCGGCATCGAGGCGTGCAAGCGTGACTTCAAAGTCGCCTTCTGGCGTACCGCGGCGCTGGTAAATCATCTCACGCGATTAAACGATGGAGGTGAACTGCAAGGATTCCTAAAAGGCATTGAAAAGCTTGACCTGCTCATCTGCGATGAGTGGGGCTACGTCCCGGTGAGCCGAGACGGAGCGCAGCTGTTGTTTCAGGTGGTTTCTGCCTGCTATGAGAAACGCAGCCTCATAATCACGACCAATGTGGAGTTCAGCCGCTGGGTGAATATCTTCATCGATCACACGATGACAACGGCGCTGATCGACCGTCTCGTGCACCACAGCCACCTGCTGATATTCGACGGAGAGAGCCACAGAGTGAAGACCTCACTTATGCGGCAGTAGCCTAAAATTCCCCGCCGAGGGCCTGGGGAATTCTGTTTGCAATAATGGGGATTCTACCCTTGCACTTTACAACATAGGATCCGGTGAAATGGTACGGGAGCCCCCTCACGAACTCCTCTCCGTCTTCGGGCATGAGTCGTCTGCCACCCGGACCGAGATAACCGAGCCTCTGCAGACTCTCAACGTAATTGGGGTCCCCGCTGATAT
>PWQX01000292.1 GCA_003556605.1 Spirochaetaceae bacterium | reverse complement strand
GATAATTGTTGTTTCGCTCCATCGCGGGTTGCTCATAATGACCATCAGTATACGACACCTTGAGATGCTTGGCGAGCGATGTCGAAGGCTGGTATAGTAGCGACCATGATTACTCTACCTATCGCTGGAACGGCCGAAGCCTATACAGTACAGCCGACCAAGATCATCGCCTTGGGATTGAACTACCGGGAGCATATCGCCGAAAGCCAGTCGGTGAAGGTGCAGGGGTTCGACCAAGACTTGCCCAGCGAGCCGGTTCTGTTCCCCAAGACGCCGAACTGTCTGATCGCCCCTGAGCAAGAAATCGTACTACCGAAGATTATCGAGCGCTACGGTTTTGAGACGCCGCGAACCGATTACGAGGGTGAGCTCGCGCTCATCATCTCGCAGAGCTGCCGCAACATCACACGCACGGATGCGTACGACTACGTCTACGGCTTCACGTGCATGAACGACGTCAGTCAGCGCAACGTTCAAAACGGCGACCGCTCGGGGTGGTTTCGCGGCAAGTCGTTCGACACCTTCGGCCCGATAGGGCCGCGGATCGTCCCGCTTGGCATGATCGGTGATCCGCAGCGGCTTGCGATAGAAACGCGGCTGAACGGCGTGGTAATGCAGAAGGCCACTACAGCCGACATGATCTTTCCAATCGACGTAACCATTGCGTTCATCTCGGAAAACTTCACACTTGAGGCCGGAGACATCATCTTGACCGGGACACCGGCCGGCGTTGGGCCGCTGAGCCCCGGAGACGTGGTGGAAGTTGAGATCGAGAGAATCGGCACACTGCGCAACCGTGTTGCACGGCAGTCACGGTAGCATTTGGCGCCGCGCTACGCCGGCGGTTAGATGAGCTCTTCGAGGATGTAAAACACACTGCGGTCGGTGCCGAACACCATGTAACGCCCGGCGATTACCGGGGCGCTCAGCACCGAGCCCTCGAGCTCCATGTCCCACACAACTCGTCCGTCTCGTGCCGAGAGCGCGAGCAAGCGGGGCGGGCGCTCGCCTCCCGCATCTTCGACCGCGGCAACACCGAAGTAGACGCGGTCTCCGGCGACGGTGGGCGCCGAGGTGGTGATGGCGTCGAAGCTGCGTTCCCAGCGCAATTCGCCGGTATCACGATCGAACGCACGCACAACCGAGTCCCCGCTGGTGAAGATCACGCGGTTACGCCACACCGCCGGCGCCATGTAATCGAGCAGCTCCACATTCTCTCGAAACAGGATCCTCGGCTGTCTAGCGAATCGGCCGGGCCAGCGCGATTGATTTGCGTGACTCCAGATGATGCTCCCGTCTGAGCGATCGAGCGCGTAGTAGGTGAGCTCCCAGTAGTCCCCGCGCGGCGCTCCGGTAGCCATGAACAGCGTATCGCCGTCGATTGCCGGAAAGGAGTACCACACAGCAGCCATCCGGAGGGTGTCGAGCGTCCAAAGGTACTCTTCATGCTCGAGGTCGTAGGCGGCGAGGCTGCGCGGATTGTGGGGCGGCCCCGGTGCGAAGTACATCACGTCTTCGTGCACTTGAAAGGTGATGTAGTACCAGACTGGATTAGGAAGTCGAAGACGCTCTTCACCGTCGAGCGATACTGCAAAGGTTGCGCCGCCGTCGCTGGCGAACAACACGCGATCCCCGTAGCGGGTGACCGAAGACTGTACCGGGCGACCGGCGGCGAATCGCCAGGCCTCCGAACCGTCTTCGCGGTCCACGGCGTAGGCGTAGCCGTCAAGAGACCCGAAATACACCCGCTCTTCGTCGGCGTACGGAACCGCGTTTATCGGCGCGTCGGTGCGAAAGACCCAGCGCATGTAACCGCTTTGAATATCGAGCGCGTAGAAGTTGCCGTCGCGCGAGCCGAAGTAGATCGTGTCGTCCTTCAGTACCGGCGGATTAAACGACTCAAGTCGCTCCCCGTCGGCCTGCAGGCGCAGCTTCCAGCGTACGCCGAGCGGGGGCCGGATCGCCCGCTCGGTCGCGCCGCGGCCGCGTTCTCCTCGGAAAGTAATCCAATCTGACTCGCCGCGGCAGCCGGCCGCCGTGCTCAGCACCACCAGCGTCAGCAGCACCAGCAGCGCCGTAAGGACTCGCCTGCACGGGTGCGCGGTGTGAAAGCGGCGCAGCGGGTGCAAGCGTAGGTTTACCATTGGTAACGCAGCCCCCGCAGGCTCAGCGCCGCGCGCAGAGGCGCGCTGATTCCTGCAGAACGAGTTTGTCGGAGCGTTTCGCTGTACAGGTGCCACAGTTCAGCATGGGCGGCCTCTCGTTGCTCGGTGCTCCAGCGTGTTCGGTAGCGCAGGCGCGTATAGAGCTCGGCAAACTCGCGCGCTTCGGGTATGCGCTCGGCGAACTCGCAGGCGGTTTCCGAGCCCGCTTTGACGCCAATGCCGCGAGCTGCGGTTCGCAAGAGCAGGAGTCGATACAGGGCTTCGGCACCGCGCTCGGTGGGCCGGCGCGCAAGACGCGCCAAGTACAGCTCCCGCGTGTGGCGGTATCCCAACGCAAACGCCGTGACGGCAGCGGCTACCGCAGCCGCGGCGCGGCCGAGCAGCGCCCACGGTACGCTCGGCGAAGGTGCCG
>PWQX01000288.1 GCA_003556605.1 Spirochaetaceae bacterium | reverse complement strand
GGTGGCCGCCGTTTCCTTCGCCTTTCCCCTGGAGTGGGCCGCCGTGCTGGACCTGGACGAACCCCTTTTCCCGGAGCGCACCCAGGGTTTCGGGGACTACAAGCTGGTGGGCGACGGCAAGGTGAGCAAAAAATACCTGGAGTCCCGCGTGGCGCAAGAGCTGCGGGACCGCTGGCAGGAGTTCTTCAGCGGACGGGGAATCCTGCTGGGGGAGGAACAGAACTGGTTGGCCGCGCCCATCCGGCTGGAGAAAAAGAAAACCATCTCCCTCCTGGTGGTCCAGGCCAAGGACCTGCACAGCCGCAACCAATGCAAAGATACTATCGTATTTTTCATCCAGTTCACGGAGCAGCTGATCCAGGGGCTGCGCAGTTTCCGCCAGACGGAGGAGACCCTGCAGCACCTCTCCAATATCTACGAGGCGGTAGAGACCGTTTCCCGGCGGAGCGACCCCCGGGAAATCCTGGACCTCTTCTGCTCGTACGCCCGCTCCCTGACGGGTTCGGAAAAGATCATCTTCTGGGTGGAAAGCATCGAGTCGGAAGCGGGCAGCTCCGACGGGTCTGAGTCCATCTACTCGGTTAAGGGCCAGGTTAGCGTCTTCCCCGAGGAGTACTGGCAGGAGCCCCTGCTGCGGGCCTGGTCGGAAATCAAGGACAACCCCGTGCCCCTGGTGCAGGTGGTTGAAGATGGGGAAGGAAAGAGCATCGGGCAGATGGTCTGCGTGCCGGTGAAGTCCTGGGCCCGCTGTTTCGGCCTGCTGGCCGCCCTGCATGGCAAAAAGAACTACAGCGTGGATGAAACGCTGCAGAAGCTTACCTTCCTGGCCAAGATGGCCGCCATCGCCATCGAACGGAATTTAACGGAGATCTTCACCGACAAGCTCGTGGTGCTGGAAGAGCAGAAGCGCATCGCCAACGAGATCCACGACAGCATCTCCCAGAACCTCTTCAGTATCGTCTACGGCCTGGAGTCCGTCTCCAGGCACTCGCAAGGGCTGGACTCCCGGCTAAAGCGTCAGGTCACCAACATCCAGGAGGTGGCCTCCCGCACGGCCAAGGAGCTGCGGGTCCTGATCTACCGCCTCAGCCCGCGCAAGCGGGGCGACGAAACTTTTGTGAAGGAGATCCGCAACTACCTGGACGGCCTCTCTAACATTAACGATATCGAAATCAATTTCCGGGTGGAAGGCTCCGAGGAGTACCTGAACCCGGCCATGCGCAACGCGTTTTACCGCATTATCAAGGAGGCCACGGGGAACTCCATCCGGCACGGGCAGTGCAGCACCCTGCAGGTCAAGCTGGAGATGACTCCCTTTATCGCTAACCTGGATATTACCGATGACGGGAACGGCTTCGACGTGGAATCCCTCTACACGCACAACCGCTTCAACGGGGGGCTGGGAATCCTGAACATGCAGGAGTTGGCCCAGTCGCTCCAGGGCAGCTTCGAGATCAGGAGCACCCCGGGAGAGGAAACCCGGGTGATTTGCCACGTGCCCACCTCTCCCGTTTCTCCGGGAAGGGCAATTTCCAGTTAGTCCGGTCAATGGTCCTGAATGATCCTGTTTGAGGAGATGAAAACATGGGCGAGAAGAAAATGAAGATCATGATTGTCGACGACCATCCCCTGGTGCGCCAGGGGATCGAGATGGTGACCAGCATGGAGGAGGACATCGAGCTGGTGGGTTTCGCCTCCAACGGCCGGGAGGCCATGCAGCTGCTCCAGGAGAACCGGCCGGATATCGCCCTGGTGGACCTGCGCATGCCCGGGGAGCACGGGCTGGACGTGGTGAAGGAAGGACAGGCCGTTCATCCCTCGTGCAAATTTATCATCCTGACCTCGTACGTCACGGAAGAGGACATCCGCGAGGCCATGGCCACCCGGGTGGACGGATACATACTCAAAGATGCTCTCCCTGAGGAGCTGCTCTCGGCTATCCGTTTGGTTTTCTGGGGGAAAAAGTACTTCGACCCGGCGGTGGTGCAGTACGCCATGGAAAAGAAAGACACCGACGGGGACCTGCTGGGCCAGCTGACCCCCCGGGAGCTGGATGTGCTTACGGCCCTGGCCAAGGGGCTGAACAACCGCTCCATCGCCGAGACCCTCTACATCAGCGAGCACACGGTGAAAAAGCACATCGGGCAGATCCTGGAAAAGCTGGAGCTGAAGGACCGCACCCAGGCCGCCCTGTTCGCCGTCTCCAAGGGGTTGAATAAGGGATGATGGCGGGTAGTGCTAATTCCCAGGCGCTGGAGCAAAATATATCTTAATTAATAGCAATGGGGAAAGGAATGGGGACACACCTCTACAACCCAGAGGAATGTCCCCATCTCTATTTTTCTAAAAGCAGAGGAATGTCCCCGTTTTTATTTCTCTAAACCCAGCGGGATATCCCCTAAACATTTTTTCGCAAGAAAAAACGCTTCCCGGAAGAGAGCCTCTAGATGAAGCATCCGTCCTACCAGGGAGCGTTTTATTTATGGGTTTTCAGCGGTATAGAAATGGAAATAGACCTCTGGTTTAGAAAAATTGAAATGGGGACATTCCTCTGGGTTTCAGAGGTGTGTCCCCTTACCT
>PWQX01000004.1 GCA_003556605.1 Spirochaetaceae bacterium | reverse complement strand
GTGCTTGAGAATTTCGTCGATCATCCGTTGAGAATCTACACCGGAGTCGACACCCGGTATGAGTGGGCGTGAGTTCGAATAACTCACAGGAGCAAGAGAAGATAGGAGGATGATTATGATTACGAGCGTCTTGACCATAGGCCGACAGCCATCTCCGGTGCGTGCATGCGCGTCCTGCCACTATTATATCTCTTCGTCGATCAAGAGACCAATCGCCTCGCGAATTCGGGCGTGGACGCGTTGTAAGGCTTCGGGCGGAAGCTCCTTGATCACCTTATCGGTTTCGCTGTCGATCACCTTGACGACGACCTGGTCAAGATCGTGATTGATCGTGAACTTCAGTCGGCGATTGAACGCCCACGAGAGCGTCTCGAGCTCTTCAATCGGCCTGTGAACCTCAGGAGCCTCATCAGTGTGATGAGCAGCCCGATGAGGGAGTCCCGCGTGTGCATCCACCGACGTCCCTGTCGGGCGGATTGCGGGCGTAATCCCGCGCATTTCAATCGACATCTTCTTACCTCCGTGTATGAAAGTCAGACCGCGGAGTGCGCGAGCCTCGCGTCGATCTGATAGGTCTCCGAGAAACGACGTCCAGAAATCTCTCAGAGCCTCAAACAAAAACGGAGTATCGCCGCTGTTCTTCCGGCGGGTTACCCTCTTAACCCAACAATTGCAGTACCGTCTGTGGCTGCAGGTTGGCTTGAGCGAGCATCGCGCTGGTGGAATGCGTCAAGATCTGACTGCGAACAAAGTCCACCATTTCGTCTGCCATGTTCGCGTCGCGAATCAGCGACTCGGCGGCCGCAAGATTCTCAGACGCGATTTGGACACTCGACTGCGCCATTACGAACCGGTTCTGGTAGGCCCCCAAATCCGCCCGTTGGCGCGAGACCTGGTTCAGCGCGGTGTCGACGATTCCAATGGCTTGGTTCGCCGATTCGGGTGTTGATAACGACATAGTCTGGTTGACGCCGTTCCCACCCTGTATGCCAAGTCCAAGCGCCGCTGCCGTCATGGTTCCAATGAATACTTGCTCATTCTGGTCCATGTTGGCACCTATGTGAAACTGCATCACCCGGTCCACTGCGCTATCGCGCGCAAACGCTCCGGTCAGCATATTCAGGTTGTTAAACTGCGCGTGTGCCGCGATGCGGTTAACCTCCGCTACCAACTGTGACACCTCAACCTGAATCTGCATGCGGTCCTCAGTGGTGTATATGCCGTTGGCCGACTGGATCGAGAGTTCCCGAATCCGGTGGAGGATGTCCTGCGTGTTCTGCAGGTACCCCTCGGTCGTTTGAATAAACGAGACCGCGTTCTGAATGTTGCGATCGGCTTGATTCAGCCCGCGGATCTGGCTGCGCAACTTCTCGGAAACCGCAAGTCCCGACGCGTCATCTCCCGCGCGGTTTATCCGCATACCGGAGCTCAGCCGCTCGATGCTGCTTTGCGTCTCGGCTGTCCGAAGCCCAAGCTGCCGGCTCGCAAAAGCCGCACTCATGTTGTGATTAATGATCATAAACCCTCCTTGCACTCTGGAGCACGAAAAGCTGTCCTTAGCTTCTCACTCAATGCCGACAGAGCTGACCGAGACGCTCTCGCGCCGCGCTCGGTTCGCTCACAACAGACAAAGAGATTTTCCCGGCCTGGCGCGCAGACCGGGAAACCTCAATGCTATCGGCATTCAAGGAGGGGCTTTTTCAAAGAGCCTTACTATCCCTCAGATTAAATCATAGTCGCCTACTGGAGCAATTGCAATACATTCTGCCCGAGCAAGTTTGCTTGAGCCAGCATTGCGGTGGTCGACTGCAGGAGAATAGTGTTCTTGCTGAAGTCAACCATCTCGGCCGCCATGTTGGTATCGCGAATGCGCGACTCGGCCGCTGCGAGATTCTCAGCCCCTATATCGATTCCCTCGATCGCCATCTCAAGGCGGGTCTGGTAGGCGCCGAGGTCGGCGCGCTGCTTGCTCACAGCCTGCAATGCGGCGTCGACCACGCCGATTGCCCTGTTGGCGGCGTCCGGTGTCGACAACGAGATGATGTCGTTATTGGCCCCGCGCACACCGAGCGCTTGTGCGGTCATTGTGCCGATGTACACGCGCTCGCGCTGGTCCATATTGGCGCCAATATGGAAGTACATTGAGGCGGTAATGATATTGTCGCCGGTATCGGCCGCAAAGCGCCCGGTCAGCATATTCATCTCGTTGAACTGAGCGTGCGCCGCCACACGATCAATCTCAGCGACGAGCTGCGAGATCTCTACTTGAATCTGCATACGATCTTCGTCGGTGTAGATGCCGTTCGATGACTGAATTGCAAGCTCGCGTACGCGTTGCAGAATATCTTGGCTCTCCTGGAGATAGCCTTCAGTGGTTTGAATGAACGATACTCCGTTGGCCGCGTTGCGCGACGCTTGCTGTAGTCCGCGGATCTGAGAGCGCATCTTCTCGGACACGGCGAGCCCGGATGCATCGTCGCCGGCGCGGTTAATGCGCATTCCCGACGAAAGCTTCTCCATGTTGCCGATTTGTGCGCGCTCGTTGATTCCCAGCTGGCGACTTGCGAACGCCGCGCTGGTGTTGTGATTGATAATCATGAGCTATTCCTCCGTGAAGGGTGTACTACAAGGCTTCCCTGCCTTGCAGGTGGCGCAGCTGCACACGGCAGCTACATAGAACACTGTTCGTTATCACCTCCTTTGCGCCGACCGAGCGCAAAATGAGCCTAAAGCTCCTCAGTTTTGCGCCGATTATTATAGATAAGGGGTAAGAACAGTTCTTTGCCCGCGAGCAAAGAGCGAAACTTCCCCTTAGTCTGATTATCGACAGCCTCTGCATTAACTTTAGTGAAAACCGGCGCAGATTGCGAATTTTTTTATGAATCGATTTCTTCGGGCGGTAACTCGGTCTCGGGGTCGATCTCGCGCAGATATCGGCGGGCTATCGGATCGCCGGGCTCCATGGTCAACACCGTTTGAAAAAAACGTGCTGCCTCATTGGGTTGACCGCGTTTCAGAGCAAGTACGCCCATGTTGGAGATGATTTTGGTATTGTCGGGTTCGAGCGCCAAAGCATCGCGCAGACTTTTCTCTCCGGCCTCAAACTCGCCGAGCTCCATATGGCAGATAGCGAGCTCGTTCAAGGTGTCGGGCTTCCGCGGTTGCAGCTCCAGCGCTTTGAGGAAGGCGGCTTTGGCCTCGGTGTACTGCTTCAGCCTGCGGTGCGCCCAGCCGAGCAGGAACCACGCCCGCCAAACGCGGGGTGCACGCTCAAGAAAAGTGCGTATTCTTTCAACCGCCTCGTGTTCCCGTCCTAGCTGTACCGCGTCGTACGCCTGCTTAAACAACTCGTCGAGCAGGTCTTGGGAATCTATTTCACTTATGACCTTACGAGCCTCTTCTACGCGTTCACTGCCTTCCGGTGCAGTCTCGATATAACGGTGCAGATGCTCGCGGGCCCGCTTGAAATTGTGGCGCTGCAGGAAAAAGAATCCGGCATTCAACTCCGCTTCCGGGATTACGTCGTCACTATCCAAAAGCTCTTTGTAGTAGGAGAATGCCTGATCGAGGTACTCTTCCTGCCGCTCAAAGTGCTCCCTGTTTTCTGCCTGTTGAGCGCGCTGTTCGTACAACAGGGCAAGATTCAACAAAGGACCACTCTCCTCCGGCAGCAGCCCGTGGAGAGCGAGAAACACTTCCTCAGCTTGATCGAACCGTTGATTCCGAGCCTGCAGTATTGCCGCCTCCGAGAGTTCCCCAGGCAGCTCGGGCTTTGCCGCTAAGATGAAATCGCGGTAGTATGCGGCATCCTCGTGATCGGGGCGGTAGGCAAGGATCTTGAGCATGGCCGAGATGATCTGTTCCCAGCTCAGGTTACTGATGTCGTACTGCTCCAACCCTCCGGCGGTTTCCACCGGAAGCATGATTTCGGAATTGAGCTGGAAGTCTCCGATTCTCCGTTCAGCCTCGGCCGGAATAGAGATGTAGACAATGTGCTCCAAGGGATCTGAGTTTTGCATGCAGCTATTCTTGCGCCTGCTCGGGTTGCTCTTGCTGTTTCTGATGCAGGTATGTTCTGCCGTACGATTTCAGGTAGCTGTTGATGCGTACTTTATACTCAACCGGTATCGTGTGCTCGTCGTACTGTACTGCGAACGCCGAGATATCTTCACGCCCTTCCACGGGCTCAAAGCGAATAACTGTGCCTGATACCTCTACCGGTGTGTCTTGATCCTCGACGTCGATCCGGAGCGTCACCTTCTTCTGCAACAAGAACTTCGCCAGCCCTACAATGATGAGCTTGGCGCCGCCGAAAGACAAGTCGCGGATGATGCACTTACGCGGCACACCCTCAACCACCGCGAATGTATTCTTGGCTTTTAGTCCGAGCTTTCGCAGGCTGTCGGTAGTGATCACTATCCGCTCTTCTTTTCGCCGTTTGGCGTTGATGTTTGCGTCCAGCAGTAAGCCGAGCACCTCAATGAGGTCATCCGGCGGACGCTGAGTGTACGAGAGCGTCAAGAAACTGAGCTCCTTGCTGCCGGTGTTGTATTCGGTGATGTTGGAGACGCGCGAGGAAACGAAGAATGCGAGTGGGTCGGTCTTGTCCCGTTGGTGGAAGCTGAAGCGCAACGACACCAGGTTTTTCGCCTTACGCAACACGGCTTTCAGCGTGTCGTTCATATTGACGATTACCTTTGCGCCGGTCATCGATGTTGAGTAAAGCACACAGGGCCAATGCCGGCCTCTGCACTTGAGATACACTTGCTTGGGAAACAAGTTCGTCGCTCGTATCACCTCGGGCGTGAAGGTGACGTCCAAGGTGTAGAACTGATCGTAGTAGTAGGCAATTTGCTGGCTGGTCGTTACCGGCATACTCGTGTGTTGAATCATAGTACGGCACGGCAGTAGCGTTGTCAATGCGGCCGCTCTGGTCGCAGCCGTTCCCGCCGAGCGACCGGCATGCGTGTGGGAGTCCGCGCGGAAACTCAGACTTCGTTTAGGCCGGCGTCGAGTGTCTCAATCATTCGGCGGGTGAGACTGTTTATTTCAGTCTCGACTGCGCGGTTTTCCGCTCCACCGTGCTTATCACGCTCCCGGAATAACTCGTCAACCGCCAAGAGTGCGGCAAGAATTGCGAGCTTCAGTGGATCGCCGGTGGCCACCGAGCCCTCCACCTCCTGAACCTTGGTACGTAAGTAATCGACGCAATCGGCGAGATATTCAGGGTCTTGGTCGGTTTCTAACTGGAAAGCGGTTCCGAGGAGCTCAATACGCATCACTGGTGTTCTCCTCGTGCGGGGGCAATACGCCGGGCGAACTTGGTAGGCGAGGGGAGCTAGAAGATCTCCAACTCGCCTGAGTCGGCCGTACGCTGTTCCTGATTGCCCGCAAGGACCGTGCCGCCTTCGTGGCTGTCGGTCGCTTGATCGGAGTGTTCGGCCGGATCGGGGTAATCGTCGGGTGTTACGCGCTCGCCGGCGAAGACTTCTCCGTCCTCAGCATCGGGTGGGGCAGCACCAGGCTCTCCGTCTTCGGTGAGCTCATCTTCCAGCTGGTCGAGCTGTCCCAGAGCCGACAAAATACCTTGCTCGATCGCGGTTTGATCCTCTTTGATCTGCATTATCTGCTGCTCGAGCTCCTGCACGCGCGTCTGATAAGCGCCGATCTCTTCGCGCAGCGTTGTGTTCTCTTGTTGCAGGGCCGATATCTTGGCTACCGCCTTGTTGACCCGCTGCTCCAGCAACCGAACCTGCTCGATACTTATCATAGTCTAATTCGTCCCCAGTCCGGATTTCGCGGTTTCCACAAGCGATTCAAAGCCCTTAGGGTCTTCGATCGCCATGTTAGAGAGCGCCTTGCGGTTGAGTTGCACACCCGCCTGCTGTAACCCATGCATGAAGCGGGAGTAATTCATCCCGTGGGCCCGAGCGCCGGCGGAGATACGCGCAATCCACAGAGCGCGAAACTCGCGCTTGCGCACCTTCCGGTCGCGGTAAGCGTATTGGCCGGCTCTTCTGACCGCGTCTTTGGCGGTGCGCGTGAGCTTACTGCGGCGACCCCAGTAGCCCTTCGCCTGATTGAGTATTTTCTTGCGTCGATCTTTACGTCTTGTGCCGTCTGCTGCTCGTGGCATTGTATGTGCTCCTTCAAAGAATCAGGCGATTAGCCGTAGGGAAGCAGACGCTTGGCGCGCTGGGTCTCTGTCGGGCTCAAGATCCCGTTCTTGCGCAGCTTTCGCTTCCGCTTCGCAGTTTTCTTCGTGAGAATATGTCGCAGCCCCTGCTGCTTGTACTTGACCTTGCCGCTGCCGGTTAGGCTGTACCGTTTCACAGCGCTCCTTCGCGTCTTTTGCTTGGGCATATGTTCACTTCCTCTTCGGTTGAGTTTTCAGATCGTTGTGGCAACTCGTTAGGAAGACTGCGCCTCGACTTCCGCCTGGCCCTGTTTCTTTCCGGAAGAGCTCACAATCATAGACATGAACCGCCCTTCCATGGCAGGCGCCTTATCGACATGGCAATCGTTTCCTAGTAAATCCAAAATTCTGTTCAGCACGTCGCGGCCAAGCTCGGTATGAGCGAGCTCTCGCCCGCGAAATCGAATCGTGACTTTCACCTTTTGTCCCTCATCGAGGAACTTGCGGATGTTCTTGGTCTTGAACTCCAGATCGTGGTTTTCGATCTTGGGCTGCATCCGCACCTCTTTGAGTTTCAGTTGCTTCTGCTTCTTGCGTGACTCGCGCTGTTTTTTCTCCTGCTCAAACTTGTACTTCCCGTAGTCTAAAAGCTTACAAACCGGCGGGTTCGAGTTTGGGGCGACCTCCACAAGGTCCAACCCCTTTTCGCGTGCCAAACTCAAGGCTTCAACTGTCGGCACAATGCCGCGCTGTCCGCCTTCATCATCAATCAAACGTACTTCTCGAACTCGTATCCGTTCGTTCGCCCGCAGTTCTTTACTGGACAATGGCCCTCCTTGAACACCTCAATCCCAACGTGTAGGTTTTAGCGCGTACACTCTATCACCACGGCTTGAAAGAGTCAAAGGGCTTCACGGTAATTCTTGGGTGAGACTCCGGCGATTTAAGAACCAAGGGACTCGACTATGAGTTCGCTACCTGAGCGTATAGAGCTACCGAAAACGCGGCAACGCGACAGCATCAGCACCTATATGGAGTATACCGGCTTTACCGGGATGATCTGTAGATGTGACAAGAACGCCGGGGCGCCGATTCCGCACAGCAGCCAGCTACCGCCGCTGCGGGCGCTCAATTGGTACCCCTCAGCAGAAAGCACACCTCGGTAGACAGCAGATTCGACAGCAACGGAAGCCTGCGCCTCCCGTTGCCGGTGTCGATGACGCGCATAATCTCGTATCCCATCTCGCGGCAGAGAACCTGAAAGTCTTTGCGGGTACAGAAGTGGATGTTGGGTGTGTCGTACCACTCGTATGGAATATGACGGTTCACCGGCATACGGCCTCCCAAGAACAACTGCACGCGGTTGACGATGTGAGCGAAGTTTGGGAAGTTGACGATGCCGTAGCGACCCACCCGCAGCATTTCCTGCAGCAGCAAATCAGGACGGTGCACTACCTGTAATGTGTGGTTGAGGATCACGTAGTCGTAACTGTTGGTGGAAAAATCCTTAAGGCCTTCATCAAGATCGCCTTGAAACACCGAGAGCCCGCGCGCGATACAGGTCCGGATCATTTCTTCCTCGATATCCACCCCGCGCCCGCGCACCCCGCGCTCGCGGATCAGCCGCTCGAGCAACTCGCCGTCGCCGCACCCAAGATCCAGCACCGTGCTGTTAGGCTCGATGAGGCGGAGAATCTCTTCGTAGCTGAAGTGTTGGCGAGCGTGCGTGTCGTTATCCATCCAATCCTTCCAAGAACGACGATACCAGCGGGGCCTGGCGCTCGATTTCCAAGAAAAACGCGTCGTGACCGTAAGAGCTCTCAAGCTCGACATACGAGACGTCGACGCCCTGCCGCATCATCGCGAACACAATTTCTTTTGATTGATACGGCGGATATAACCAATCGGAGCTGAACGAAACAATTAGGAACTTGCTGCTGCAGCCGGCCACCGCATGCTCGAGACCGTTGAAGCGCGCCCCGAGATCGTAGTAGTCCGTGGCTTTGCTCAAGTAGATATAGCTGTTCGCATCGAACCGATCTACGAACTTGTCGCCCTGGTATTCGAGGTAACTCTCGACCTGGAACTGATCCTCGAAATCAAAACCGAAATCGGCACGCGCCTGCAGCCTGCGGCCGAACTTTATCCCCATAGCCTGCTCGGAGAGGTAAGTGATGTGCCCAACCATGCGTGCGATTGCGAGCCCGCGTGCGGGCGGATCACCGTCGTAGTAGTTCCCTCCGTTCCAGTACTCGTCGGAGACGATAGCGTTACGCCCCACCGCGTTAAACGCGATCGCCTGGGCGGAGAGGCGTGAAGTTGCTGCCATGATGATGACCGAGCGCATGCGTTCGGGATAGCGTACCGCCCATTCAAGAGCCTGCATGCCGCCCATCGAGCCGCCGGCGACGGCGTACAGCCGCTCGATACCCAGATGATTAATAAGCTTGCACTGAACTTTGACCATGTCGTCGATAGTAATGACCGGAAAACTCAATCCGTACGGCTTGCCGGTCTCCGGATTGATTGAGCCCGGCCCGGTGCTGCCCTGACAGCCCCCGAGTACATTCGAACAAATCACGAAGTAGCGAGTAGTGTCGAACGCTTTGCCGGGGCCGATCATACTGTCCCACCAGCCTGCGTGGTGGTCGTTAGGGCTATGATAACCGGCAGCGTGGGCGTCGCCCGAGAAGGCGTGGGCTACGAGGATGGCATTACTGCGTTCAGCGTTTAGCGTTCCGTAGGTCTCGTAACGGACGGTGACCGGACCGAAGCGGGTACCGCTCTCGAGCTCAATCCCCTCACCGGTTGAGCCGAACGTGTAGTCCTGCGGAGTTACGATTCCCACGCTCCCGGAGTCGGGGGAGGCGCCTTGCCGGGGGCCGTGCTCGCTGGATCCGTTTGCATTCATGTCTGCGGTGATCCTAGGCGGGTATCAGCCCCCCTGTCAATAATACAGAGAGAACTTGCTGGAGAGAAAACGGTGAGAGCTTTGCTTGATACGGGTGGCGATCCGTGATAGCTTACTCACTCACTGTAGATAGTGACGCTAGGACGAATCTATGTTTTTGTTTCTGCTGACCGCCGTTCCAATCGCGTATCTCTTTCTGTTGGCTTTTATGCGTCAAACGGACCAGCCGGTGCAGCTTACCTTGGTTCCGTTTGTAAAGGGTATGCTTGCCTTTGTGCCGGTCTTTGCGCTGGTCTTGGTGCTTGAGCACATGGTCCCGAATCGGTTCAATGCCGGGCCGCTGTACCTGCGTTTTACGCTTGTGAAGATCGGTGTTCCGTTGCTGGCGGCGGTTATCGGTGCGCTACTCATAACCGGCAGACGGGCTCGGGTAGATTTTTCCGGGGCAACGACCGCTACACTGTCCTTCATCAGCGGGTACTACAGCGTGTCTGGAATTCTGGATACCGTCAGGAATATAGGACAGACCGATCCGTACACTTTGTTTCTCCTGCCGGCAACACGGCTGGTAATCTTGGTTCTCTTGCCGGTTCTGTTAGTCGCCGCACACCGTGAAGTTGGTGTTCTCAGAGCAGCTATGCTACTCGGTATAGTCGCGATTCCGGCCGCCCTTGGCGTAGTGCCGTTACTGTATCGCACCGGCTTTCGCGGTTGGGCGATGATCGCCGCCGGTGCGCTGCTGGCGGCTGCGGTGGTGGTATATTTCAAGCTGGCCATTGACCGAATGCCGATTGATACCGAGGCATGAATGCGATTTGGTCGGAGATGCGACGATCCGGGTGGAAATGCCGCGAACTGACTTAACCGTAGGGCGCTCCTGTCCGAAGAGTAGTACTAGAGAATTGTGTCGGCGCACGTGACCCTGGCAGAAAAGGGGGGTTCCGCGTGCTTCGCCGGGTCGTCGGGGTCGTGATTTGACAAAGGTCTAGGGCGACCATATAATTTCGATAGCGAGAAGCGCGTAGTTAGAGGTAAGGAGATTCACATGAAAAAGCGCAGCCTGCTCGCGATATGCCTTGCTGTTTCAGTGATGTTAGTCGCGGCTCCGGCATTCGCGCAGAACACGATTCGGAATGTGCAATCGGTTGTTATTGAAGACTTCAATGACCCCGAGGAGAGCCGCTGGATCGTTCGCGGCAGCAGGTTTATAGCCGATGACTATCCGCAGTGGACGCACGTTCGCGCATGGCCCCACTCCCTGTATCGGGAGGAGCCGGAGGGTCAGACGTTACGCTCGCTCGGGATTCAAGCCGCCTTTAATCGGCGAGG
>PWQX01000173.1 GCA_003556605.1 Spirochaetaceae bacterium | reverse complement strand
TGTGATGATCTTTCACACACCGCATCTGCCCTGATCTTGGGCATCCGCTTCATGGCCTGACTCTTGTCATCCCACTTCACTGCTGTCTTGCAGTTCAGCTTCTGCTCTTCAGGGACAGATCCGTTTTTCTGGTAGAGAAGGGCAGAACAGTGTTCTTCCCCTACAGAACGAAAAACAGTTCAGTCCCCGTAGTGCAATGCCAAGAAGACACAAGAGCGCTTCACTTCAACCAACGCCGGGCAAAGGCCAAGCTCGTAACAGCCAGAGCGTTCGTGGTTATCTTCGTTGTGGTTCTAATGCAAATAAATGGGGACAGACACTATTTTTTGGTTCCCAGTTCCCAGTTCCTGGTTCCCAGGTGAGAAAGAAGAGCCAGTTCGGAAGAAGCGTCGTTCGTCTTTCCACAAAAAACAGGGACAGATACCATTTTCTGGTTCGCAGTTCCCGGTTGCTGGTTCCCGGGTGAGAACAGAAGAGTCAGTTCAAAGACCGGGACAGATCCGTCCTGAGTTTGACAGTTGAGGTTTTGGAACACGCGTAGAAAGCGAACCTCAAAGATGAAGCGTGACATTTTGCCACTACACCGAGTGAAATAGAAAGCATAAAAAATATGTATCTACTCAGGCTGGTTTTCCAGCAGCTCAGTTCTTTGACAACCGAAGATAACTACACTAAAACTAGGGCACGATAGGATGGCCTTCAAGGGCAGCACTAATTGCGGTAAAAGCGGAGCAAGAGTTTTTCCTGGCAGTTGAGATATAGCTGCGAATACGGCAGAACATATCAGCGCCTTTGGCACTGCGGAATACACCTGAGATTTTTTGTTTCACCTTAACCATGCGGATATCTCTTTCCGCCTGGTTATTGTCAAAGATCGCAGGACTACCCTCCATGAAGGCTAAAACCTCATGGCAATGCTCATGTAAACGGTTAAGCATATTTCTGGTCCGCCCCTGTTTTGGCCGACCTCTTTTCTTTGTCTTGGCAGGGGGCGGATTGGCCTGGTAGCCAGCATCAATTATTTCAGCATAACGCTTTTTGTATGCAGACAACTCTTCAGACATTAGACCTTCAGCTGAATCTAGCTGATCAACCCTTTCTTTTATCTCGAGCAGCAGGTCGATCATTTCCTGGGGCCATTTTTGCCCGGTTAGCTCACTGATCCCGGTTAATTCCCTGATGTTATGAACATTGCAGAGGCTGTGAGCGCAGCTATATTTGTAATATGAGTTCCAGAAGTCATGCACCATTGTTCCCTCATATTGAGGAAGAACACCGATTTCATCGGTAGCCATTGAGCCGCGCTTTTGGTGCCATTTGTAATGGGTATGAGTAGCAGTTGAAACAACATGCAACCATTTGCGTTTGCCTTCAACCCGCATCCCGGTCTCATCAACATGTATTACCGCAGATTCAAGCAGGTCGCCAATAATTTCCTCTTCCACCTGGTCTAAGGTTTCATAAACAGTTTCAATGGCATTGTAGATAGTGCCTTCGCTTATCTGTAGAGCATACAGGTCGGAAAACAACTCAACGATGCGATTGTATGGAAGCAATTGGTACTGGCTTAAATAAGCAAGCTGGGCTATTACCGCTTTGCCGTACTGGACTGGCTGGGTCACTTCTTCTGGGAAAGCGCCTTTGTTGACAAGACCGCAACCGGGGCAGCAGACAGATTCACTAACATGCTCGGTCACTGTGACCTTCGGTAAGGGGATATCAAATACCTGACGCCTTTCAACTTTTTCAGATGTCTGTTGTTCGAGATTAAAGCCACAGTCAGAGCAAGCTTTGTTACGGTGAAAGATTATCTCATCTGGGTTATTGCTCATCTTCAGGGTATGACCCGGGTGTCCTTTCTGGCCGCCTGTTTTCTTGCCGCTTTTTTTACGCTGGCTTTTGGGTTTAACAAATTCGTCGGAAGATGGAGGTTTGTTGCTGTTACGGCTGTTTTTATCCAGGCGTGCTTTGAGCTCTTTTATTTCGGCATTGAGGGTATCAACCCGATCGTTGAGCACCTCTACCTGAGCTTTAAGGGCCACGATGGTTTCGCTCATAGCGGCGACCAGTTTGTATACTTCTTCCGGATTACTACGGCAGAGTTCTAAGAACTGTTCCTTTTTCAAAGCAGCTCACCGCCTGTAGTATTTTTTTCTGAAAGCGGTTGTTGGCTTATAGGTCTGATTTACCAGCGTTTTTTCCATGGTTTAAGCGTACCATGAAAGGGTAAAAATGTACAGCCCTTATTCGGCAATTATGCCCAATCTTTAGTGGTTTTTTTAGTCTCAAAGAACTCGGCTCGGCTGGTGAAGTAGCCTATGCCTGAGTAGTAACGTTTGCAGGATGTATTCCCTTTGGGTTAATGCTCCCACCGACGTTCTTGCCGGCCGGAGGATTTGACATCGGCATCGGAGCAGAGATGGTTATTGGCGAGGGGTTCTTTCCCTGGGTGTTTGAAGCGCAGTCGAGATATGCTTTCACTGACAGTGTGGAGGGAAGCTTGAGAGGCGCTATTTCGCCCTTTGTGTTTGAGGGTGTATTTCCTCTGTATCTTGAAGCGGGTGGGAGACTCAAGCTAACAAGCTCGCCAAGAT
>PWQX01000159.1 GCA_003556605.1 Spirochaetaceae bacterium | reverse complement strand
GCTTTACGAGCGGGTGCTGGCCGTCGAGGCGCGCAGCTGGAAGGGCCGCTGCGGATCGGGGGTCGTGGCGCCCGAGATGCGCGAGTTTTACCGGCTCATGCTGCGCCGGCTCGCCCGCGCGGGCCGGCAGCGCGCTTGAGACGCTTCGCAATCAGCGTCCTTTGATCCAGATGATCACAAACTACGTGGTTATGAACGACACCGCAACGGCAGTCCGTTTGCTCGGTGCGCTGCCGGTGATGGCCGAAGCCGAGGAAGAGGTTGGTGAGATGGTTCGGCAAGCGCGGGCGCTGCTGCTGAACACCGGCACACCGGTACGCTCGAGGGTGCGGGCTATGCAGCTCGCAGCTGAGTCGGCAAGCAGAGCGGGCGTCCCGGTTGTGCTTGACCCGGTCGGGTGCGGGGCTACGGGATACCGCGTTCAAATTAATCAAACTCTTGCGCGCGGCGGAACTCCGGCGATCGTGCGCGGCAACGCCGCGGAGGTCGCTGCGCTCATCGGACGGCGTATGGATATCCGCGGGGTCGAGCATACCGGCGAAGATAACGAGAGTTATCACAAAGCGCGTATTGCTCTCGCGCGGGCGGCTGCCTCGCAACTGTCGTGCGTGGTAGCGGTCAGCGGACCCGTAGACGTGGTCAGCGACGGTCGTTCAACAGTGCCGCGCACCGGGTTGGTGCAAAACGGCGTCCCGCTGCTGGCGAGCGTCGTTGGTACCGGCTGCATAGTCTCGAGCCTGATTGCGGCCTTCGCGACAGTGGAAAGCGACCCGTTTCTTGCAGCTCTCTGGGGGTTTGCGGTGCTTGGCGTTGCCGCCGAACGCGCCGCACGCGAGATTGGTGAGAACGGTGCCGGACGACCGATCCGGTTCAAAGAAGCAGTGCTCGACCATCTGCACATCCTTAAGCCGGATGAGCTCGCCGAAGGGGTCAGACTGGAATCATTGGATCAATAGACAGCACAACCGATGGACGGCGAAACGATAGAGGAGACTGCATATGACGCAATTGGGCACAACACCGTCTTCGACCCGGCATGCGGCGCAAGCGGTCATTCTGATTGCGCTTGGAGTCGCGCTCGCACCATTTACTTCGTTTCCGGTAGGAATCGCGCGCATTAATCCTACGCAGCACTTCGTGAACGTGATCGCGGCCGTGCTGCTGGGGCCCGCGTGGGCTACCGGTATCGCGTTCGTGATCGCCGTGATTCGTAATGCGCTCGGTGTGGGCACGTTGCTTGCGTTCCCTGGGGGAATGATCGGTGCTCTGCTTGCCGGACTGGCGTATCGGTTTATCGGCAACGTTCATGTCACTGCCGGGGCCGAAGTGATTGGAACGGGCATACTTGGTGCGCTCGTTGGGGCGGCGCTTGTCTCGCCGGTATTCATGGACAGCCCGGAACCGCTGTTAGCGTTTGTACCGTCGTTCCTCGGTAGTTCCGTTCTCGGAGCGGTGGTAGGCGTCGCGGCCCTCAGAGTGCTGGGGCGCGCGGGTGTGGTAACTCGATAGCTCGATGATTGGATGACGCCAATGACGGTCTTATCGGTACAAGCGTTGAGCTTTCGTTACGCGCAGCAGGCGCACGCCGGCCCCGCAGACCCCAACAGCCCCGCGGAGCTTGAGCGCATCGCCGGAAGCGAACAGGCCGGTGCGCTTCACGACATCTCGTTCGAGCTCGAGACCGGGCAGTTGCTTCTGGTGTGCGGCGGAAGCGGCTCGGGGAAATCAACCCTGTGCCGTGCCCTCAACGGGCTGATCCCGCACTTTCACGCAGGTGAGATGCGGGGAAGCGTTGTGGTCGACGGGCTCGACACGCGCCGGCACACGGTGGCGCAGATGTTCGGCACCGTCGGTATCGTGTTACAGCAGCCGGCCGCCCAGTTCTTCTGCAGCACCGTCTATGAGGAGATCGCTTACGGCGGCGAGAGTCTGGGGTTACCGAATGCGGAGATTGAACGCCGGGTTCACCAGGCGGCCGCGACGGTGGGCGTGCGTGAGCTTCTTCAACGCAGTCCTCATGAGCTTTCCAGCGGCGAGCAGTATCTTGTACTGATAGCGGCGATGCTTGCGTCTCATCCCTCGATTCTGGTGCTGGACGAGCCTTACGCCAATCTCGACCCGCTGGGTGTCTCGCGGGTTGCCGCAGCATTGCGCGAGGCCAAACGCGGCGGTACGACAGTCGTGCTGAGTGAACACCGCCTCGAGCATGCCGCGGAGGACGCCGACCGCATCTTAGTGCTGGACGGGGGAACGGCGGCGGCCTTCGGGGCGCGCGACGAAATACTGCAGCTGGAGCTGGAGCGTTACGGCGTCTCGCGGCCACCTTTGGTACTTGCCTCACGCGCCGGCGCCGGCGGCAACCACAGCGCGGGTAATATCGAATGCAGCGCGGCCCCCGCTGAGAAAGAACCGAAGGACGAGATTGTACGGCTTTCCGGGGTGCACGCGAGCATCGGCGGGCGGCCGGTTCTGAGGGGCGTCGATCTGAGCGTATATCACGGCGAGTGTCTCGCGATCGTGGGTGCAAACGGTTCGGGCAAAACCACAACAGCGCGCCATCTGCTCGGGCTCGTACGACCGCAGCAGGGGACCGTGCGTGTATGCGGCTTCGATG
>PWQX01000028.1 GCA_003556605.1 Spirochaetaceae bacterium | reverse complement strand
CTAGGCGCCTCGGCCATGCTGTCTGCAGTAGTCTCGAACCACCCTGAGCACGGCCGAGCCATAGCGCTCCAGCTTGTGCTGCCCTACTCCATGGAGCTGGGCAAGGCTCTCCTCGGATTGTGGTAGATGGGTGGAAACCTCGCGCAAGGTCCGATCGTGGAAGACCACGTAGGGTGGCACTCCGGATCTGCTGGCCAGCTCCTTGCGAAGTCGCCGGAGTTGCTCAAACAACTCCGTGTCGTAAGCAGCTTCTTCGAGGCCCGGTCTCACGGGGGACACGGCTTTCAGCGGCTGAACCGTCCCTCGCACTGTCATCGAATGGTTGAGAACAGCACGGCCCCGATCCGTCAGGATTAGCTGGCCGTGCTCCATGTCCTGAACCAAGAGCCCCTGCTGAAGGAACTGTTGTGCCAGGTGCTTCCAGTTCTCAGCGGACAGTTCTGCTCCCACCCCATGTGTCTTTAGACGATCATGTCGCCAGCGCAGTACCCGTTCGGCCCGGGAACCTCGCAGCACCAGGATGACGTGGTTGACGCCAAACCGCTCTCCCGTCTGCAGGACGCATGAGAGGTACCGGTGAGCCAGCACGGTCAGGTCATCTCCAGTCTGCGAATCGGCTGGCGCCACACAGTTGTCACACATCTTGCAACCATCTGATGGCTCGCTCTCGCCGAAGTAGCTCAGAAGCTGCCGTCGCCGGCAGTGGGTCGACGTGGCCCAGCGGAGCATTGCCTTCAGCCGCACGTGCCGCCCGCGGGCCTGGTCTTCCGCCCCTTCCTCGATGAACATGCGAAAGACGTACACATCCGCGTAGCTGAACAGGAGCAGACAGTCGGCGTGCAAGCCATCCCGGCCAGAGCGACCGATCTGCTGGTAGTAGGTCTCCAGGTCCTGGGGCACGCTGTAGTGGAGCACGAAGCGGACGTCGGGTTTGTCGATACCCATGCCGAAGGCAATGGTGGCAACCATGACCTGCACATCGTCACGGATGAAGCGCCGTTGGTTCTTGGCGCGGGTGGACGCGTCCAGGTCGGCATGATAGGGCAGGGCTGACACACCCCGTTTGGCCAGCATGGCAGAAAGCCCGTCCACCTGCCGCTTGGTGGAGCAGTAGATAATGCCGGACTGTTTCGGGTGAGCGCGTACGAAGGCCAAGACCTGCGCCTCTCCGTCCAATCGGGGGGCCACCTCCAGAAAGAGGTTCGCCCGATCGAAACTCGCAGTAAAGACCTGGGATGCGTCGATCGACAGGTGGGAGCAGATGTCCTTCTGCACACGGGGGGTGGCGGTTGCAGTCAGTGCCAGGCAGGCCGCCTGGGGGTAGCGGGTTCGGACCTGGGTCAACCGGCGATACTCTGGCCGGAAATCGTGGCCCCATTCGCTGATGCAGTGCCCCTCGTCCACGGCCAGGCAGCAGACTCCAGCCTCGTCCAGCAGGCGCAGGGTCTCGGGCCGCAGCAGGGTTTCCGGCGCTACGTACAAAACTTTGATCGTTCCCTGGCGCACCAGTTTCATAGTGCGGCGGTACGCTGCATAGTCCAGCGAGCTGTTGAGAAAAGCAGCGGGCACCCCGAGCGTCCGCAACTGGTCTACCTGATCTTGCATCAGGGATATGAGGGGCGAAACGACCACCGTCAGTCCGGCAAACACCAGGGCCGGCAACTGGTAGCAGAGTGACTTGCCGCTTCCCGTGGGCATGACGGCCAGTGTCGGCTGCCCGGCCAGCACACGGCTCACGATCTCTTCCTGCAAGGGCCGGAATTCCCTGTAGCCGAAGACGGTGCGTAGCCGCTCCCGCAGGTCGATGGCCGGAACCGGCGGGCATGGTCTTACGGCCACGGGGGCTTCAAGGCCGTACCAGCCGGAGAGCTGCACGTAACAACGCAACTCCTTGTCCGGCTGATCAGCGGGCCGCCACCATTGGGCCAACGAGAGGCGAAGGAGCGTGTACGCCGGAATCTCGGGCACGGGTTCCTGAAAGCCCACGAAGACCAGCGTGCGCCTCCCCTCAGATGTGGGATAGGAATACCGGATCCGCACGCCGTGGTCAGTACGCTGGAGCGCCTGGTCAGGTCGCCAGAACATTGTGCTATAAGGGGGGACGCCGGCCCTCTCCGCGATGTAGAGAGCGCCACCAGGGCTCTCTTGCGCCAGGCCTTCATAGAGAACCTCGATCCCGCCAGAGGGCGCTCCCATGAACTTCTCAATGGCCGGCAGCGGATTCACGTGCCGGCGTAGCCGTTTTCGCCGCCGGACGATCACGTTTTCCGTATGAGGCGGTTGCACAGTGTCCGGCGCGCCTATCTCCACCTGCCAGACGTCACCCACCTCGTAATCCATCCCATGCTGCTCGTCCTCGGCGGCATCGGGACCGATGAGGCGCACGCTGCGCCCATCCTCGGTGAGGGCACCGATGGAGGCCCCTCTTCCCTGGCGCGTCTTGGCCACGACGAGGACTCTCATTCGATATGCTCCACCGGCAAGCCGAGCTCATGGGCGAAGGACGCTGCAACCAGGGAGCGGTGGCAGGCCTCTGGCCCACGCTCAACGCAAAGGAAGGCCACGACCCGCACTTCATCCGGCAGGGCGTCGAGAAAGCCCAGTTCGTCGATGTCGT
>PWQX01000218.1 GCA_003556605.1 Spirochaetaceae bacterium | reverse complement strand
GCCAGCGCCCGTGCGATGCCCACCCGCTGCCGCATGCCGCCGGAAAGCTGGTGCGGATAGTGGTGGGCGAAGCGTCCCAGCCCAACCCGGTCTATCCATTCCGCCGTGCGTGCGTCACGCTCCTTTTTCGCCACGTCGCGCATTGCAAGACCGAAGGCAACGTTCTCGGCAACCGTCTTCCACGGAAAGACGGCGTACTCCTGAAACACCATACTGTTCAGCGGCTGCTCACTGTCTGAGTCTCGACGTATTTCAAGACGTCCCGCGGTGGCGTCGGTAAGGCCGGCGACGATTCGCAGAAATGTCGACTTGCCGCAACCCGACGGCCCCACCAGACACACGAACTCCCCGTCGTCAACCGTGAGCGAGAAGGAGCTTACGGCCTCTACTCTCTGCCGGGGACCTGCAAAACTCTTGCAGATCCCCTCCGCGGAAATTTTCGTCACTCAGTATGTTCCCAACACTGACCGCGCCCACTCCACGAACGACGTGTCGGTGACCTCTTCGAGATCTATCGGGTCGCTGTACTCCGTCCGCCGGTTCGACCGGTGCACTTCTTCGACGTCCCGCAGGCCCTCAAGCGAGATTTCCTGATTAGGGTCGTAGATGACCGGAACCCCAGTGCGCAAGGCTTCCTCGGTTGTGTTGATATGGGCGAGGTAGGCGGCGAGGTTCTGCGGAGACAGGTAATCGTCTCCCTGCATCATACGGGCCGCCTCCATAAGTGCCAACACAAACCGGCGTGCCACTTCCGGCCGTTCGCGCACAAAGCGATCAGAACCCACGAACGCAACGGTCATCGCCTCCGGCGTCAGGTCCTCGGCAAGCTTGACCGCGTCGCCTGCCCCAAGCACCTGGTCGGCGAAGGGTGAACCAAGGATCGCCGCGTCGATCGAGCGGTTGGCGAAGGCGGCCGGCATATCCGGATTGCCGAGGTTCAGCGCGTGGACGTCGCGAATGGTCAGGTCGCCGCGTTCCAGCGCTTTGGCGGCAAGATACTCGCCGCCGCTGCCGGGTCCGCCGGCCATGGCCACGCGCATTCCCTCCAGATCAGCGACCGATTCCACTCGCCCCGACTCCGCGAGGTCCGTGCGCACCAGCAGCTTGGTTGGACTGCCCTCAAGCGGCTCCAGTGCGCCCGGGGCGATGATACTGAGACCCATGCCTCGAGCCCACGCATTCCACGTGGAGGCCACCATCGCGATTCCCCCAACATCAACGCTCCCCTGGGTGAGAAACGCGATGATCTCGGTGCCCGACCGCACCCGTTGCACCTCAACGTCCAGACCGTATTGGTCGAATATGCCTCGCGACGCCGCAACGTAGAGCGTTGCAAACTTCATAATAGGCACGTAGGCCACCACCACCCGCTCGCTGGGTTCCAGCGGGTCCACCGTCTGCTGTGCCGGCAGCGCCGTCCCCACCAGCATCAGCAGCGCCATGGGCAGTAACACCCAGGCAAGAGCTCTCTGTTTCATGCAGTTCTCCTCCGTTTTTCGCGCACTTTGTGCGCAAGTGAGGCTATGATACGTAAAACTATTAACGGCCGCAAGGAGTTTAGCGCCGAAAAGGCGCCGGATTGAATAGATATGCAACAAGATCTGCATATATGCACCGAGCTGTGCGCATGCTGCACCGCGCAGGCGCAGCCGCGCCCGGATGCGCGGTACCCGTAGCCTGTCCCCCGGCCCCGGAGCCCCGGAGCCTCCACTCGACAGCGACACCAATTCGGATTACACTTGCCCCGCGAAATCATTGCATGCAATCAGGAGCTCAGTACGCCAAACAGCAGCACCGGTGGGATAACCATCTACGACATCGCCGAGAGAGTTAAGGTGTCTCCAAGCACCGTATCGCGGGTACTGAACAACTCGCGTCTGGTCCACAGCTCCACGCGTGAGCGGGTGCTGAAGGCAGCGGATGAGATGGGTTATCGCAAGCGGCGGATTCGCCGCCAGCACGCGCGCACCATCCTCAACATTGCGCTGCTGCTCCCCTTCGGCGGTAACAACTACTTGCATCTCTTCTACGATGCGGCGGAGTTCATTCACGCTCTTAATTCGGGTTTCGGGGACGTGCGCGCAAACATCGTTACGATGGTTAACGAGTCGGGTGTCCAGCTCTTCGATCACAAGACCTTGGGCAACATCGACGCCTGCGTTTTCGGGTTTACCTCCCCGACCGCCCAACTGCTGCAAGCAATCGATGCACGCGGGATTCCGGTTGTGTTGATTAACCGCATCGACGCTCAGCACAATTACGTGGTATCAGATCACGCGGCCGGGATGGAGCGCTTGCTAACTCATCTTTTGAGCATCAACCCGCACGCACACCCCTGTTACCTCGGGTTTCCAGTCATTCCCCAGGTATCTGAACTGCGGCGTGAGGGATTGCTCAAGGCGGCGGTTGCGCACGGAATACCCGTGTCGGAGTCAGACACCTTTGATCTTGAGTCGCTCTGTGAGATAACACCTCAGTTGATCGAGCGTCTTCTGAATCGCGGCTACGACACATTCATGTGTTTCAATGACGTTGTCGCCGTTTATGCCTATCAGTGCGCGCTCGGCATGGGACTGCGTATCCCGGATGAGTTTTCGCTGACGGGCTTTGACAACTCACCGGTGCGGAGCCTCGTTTGCGATCCTATCGCAACCATTGATCTCACTGTAGCGGAGCTCGGCTACTTGGCCGGAAGATGGTTACGAGACACAATAATAGACAAGAGTGAGAGCGCTCTGCAGTTACACGTCCCCGGAGACTTGATCCCGGGTGTTACCGTCGGGCGCCCGCAGCGCGAGCCCCGCAAAGACCGAACATAGGAGGAAAGCTAAGATGATCAACACCGACATGAACCTCAAGCCGGAGCACCTGCAAGCTTCGTTAGACCGCTTCTTCGGCCTGTCGGCAGCGAAGATTCGTGCGCTCTACGCACGCTGGAACCCGTCCGAGGGTACGCCCGTTTTCACCATAGAGGGACGCTACACCTCACGGGGATGGACTGAGTGGACTCAAGGATTTCAGTTCGGTAACGCTGTGTACCAGTTTGACGCTACCGGCGACCGGCAGTTTCTGGAAATGGGGCGCCGAGCCACCGTTGATGTGATGGCCTCGCACGTAAGCCATATAGGCGTGCACGATCACGGCTTCAACAACGTGAGCACTTACGGTAATCTGCTGCGCCTCATGCGCGAGGGGCGCATCGCGGAGGACGAATGGGAACGTGAGTTTTACAAGCTGGCGATTAAGATCTCCGGCGCCGTACAGGCTGCGCGCTGGACCCCCACCGCGGACGGGCTGGGGTTCATCCACTCCTTCAACGGCCCGCACTCGCTGTTCTCCGACACCATTCGTTCACTGCGGGTGCTGGCGCTGGGCCATCAACTGGGACACGTGCTGATGGGCGAGCAGGACCGCAAGATCTCGCTGCTGTTGCGCTTCTTGCAGCACGCTGAGGCGACCGCGCGCTACAATGTGTATTTCGGCACAGGCCGCGATCGCTACGATGTACGCGGACGGGTGGTGCACGAGTCAATCTTTAACGTGCACAACGGGGTCTATCGCTGTCCTTCAACCCAACAAGGCTACGCTCCTTTCAGCACCTGGACCCGCGGCCTTGCGTGGATACTGAGCGGCTACGCCGAAGAGCTGGAGTTTCTTACAGGCATAAATGCCGGTGAGATCGCTGCGGTGGGGCTGCCGGATCTCCCGACCAAAGAGGCCACCGTAGCGCGCTTTCTCGAAACGGCGCAGGCGGTTGCCGACTTCTTCATCGAGAACACACCAACCGACGGCGTACCATACTGGGACACCGGTGCCCCCGGGCTTGCCGAAATGCCCGGCTATCTCAGTCGCCCCGCCGACCCGTACAACGAGTACGAGCCGGTGGACAGCTCGGCTGCGGCAATTTGCGCGCAGGGGTATCTGCGTCTTGGGCAGTTTCTCAAGCACCGTGGGGAGGCGGACACCGGCGCTCGCTACCTGCAAACCGGTCTCACTATCGCACGTACGTTGTTCGCCGAACCGTATCTATCCACTGATCCCGCTCATGAGGGAATGCTGCTGCACTCGATCTACCATCAGCCCAACGCCTGGGATCACGTTCCCAAAGGACGGAAGGTCGCCGGCGGCGAATCGTGTATGTGGGGTGATTACCACCTCATGGAGCTGGCGGTATACCTGCAGCGACTGGCGTCCGGCGAGCCGTACCTTACCTTCTTTGCGATCTGAGGACCTTCTTTGCGATCTGAGGTCCGCAGTCCGGCAGCTCGGACGGGTGCGCGAGCCGAGCGCGCGGGCCGAGTGCGCGAGCCGGGTGCGCGGGCCCGGCTCGCTGATCGCAGCCGGCTCGGTTAGACTGCGACCTTCATTACAATCTTCTGTACGTTCTCCGGCTGAGCGGCAATGCAGCGTGGTTTGTGCGCATCGGTGGGAAAGAACACCGCGTAATCACCGGCTTCCATGGTCAGAGCAACCGCCGCTTTGGGTTCTTCAAAGAACACCACGTCCTTGTCGTAGTCATACGCAGCGCTGATCTGCGGTACGCGTGCGAGCGGCGCCCAGTAGATGGTCTCACGTCCACTGACCACCAGCTGGATGTCGATATACACTCGATGCGCTTCAAAGCGCACCTCCTTCGGTTCCAGGGTTTGATACGCCTGGACTTGTGCGCTAATGCGGGGGCTGTCCACGGCTATTCTCTGCCCCGGTTCGATCTCCTTCAGATCGTTGGCCTTCAGCCACTCGAATGCCCTCGCGAGCTTGGCACTCATCAGCCCGTAATCGGCGTGCGATGTGTAAAGATTGTCCATAATCATATACGTGGTCCTCCTCACGTGTGGAATGCCCGCCGCGCCTTCGGTCTTTCGGCGCATCTATGGGTCTGGCGCTTGCCCACCGCAATGCATCACAGGCACGGTCAACGCTGCGCGCTGAGCTGCTACCTTGGTGTAGGGTAGCATAAAGCGAACGGCCCGGAAACCACTGCCGGTGCTTCTCTGCGGAAGGCGCGAGTTTTTCGGCTGTGTAGTCGATCAGCTCCGCCGCTTCACCCCAGCTCGGGAACATCCACCCAGCGGCGCTCTTTCCAGCTCTGCAGACCCAGCTCGGCGAGCTGGACTCCTTTGGCTCCTTCAAGCAGGCTCCACGAGAAGGGCGCGTCCTCGCAATAGTGCTTCAAGAACAGTTCCCATTGCGCGCGGAACGCGTTCTTGTACGGGTCCCGGTCGGGAAGCAAGGTCCACCCCTGGTAGAAGTCTATGGGGTTGGGAATATCGGGATTCCAAATCGGCTTTGGGGTCGCCGCCTCGTCTTGAATGCGGACATCGCGCAGCCCGGCGATCGCCGAGCCGTCGGTACCGTCAACTTGCAAATGGAGAATCTCTTCACGCCGCACCCGAAACTGCCACGAGCAGTTGATCTGGATGAGCGCGCCGCCTTGCACCTGCACAGTCACGTGCGCGGTATCCTCAGCGGTGGATGTGTAGCGGGAGCCGCCCTCATCGACACGCTCGGGAATCGTAATCGCTCCAACGCTCGATATCGACTCTATGGGTCCGAAGAGATTATCGACCAAGTAGCGCCAGTGCGGGAACATATCAACGAACAGTCCGCCGCCGTCTTCCTTGCGGTAGTTCCAGCTTGGACGATTGGCCGGCTGGTGAAAGCCGTCGAACACCCAGTAGCCGAACTCCGTTCGCGCCGAAACAAGCCGGCCGAAGAACCCGGAGTCACGCAGATACTTCAGTTTCAGAATGCCGGGCAGCCACAGCTTGTCTTGCACCACCCCGTGCTTCACGCCGGCTTGTTCGGCAAGCTTGTAGAGCTCCAATGCCGCCTCGGTAGTGGTCGCGGTCGGCTTCTCGCAGTAGATCGCCTTCCCGGCGCTGATCGCCTGCTTAACCCCCTCGGCCCGCAGTTGCGTGAGGTTCGAGTCGAAGTAGATTTCGTTCCGTGAGTCCGAAAGCGCGTCATCGAGACTTGTGGTGTAGCGGCTGAGCCCGTGCGCAGTTGCAAGCTTCGCGAGCTTGTTCTCGCTGCGGCCCACAAGTACCGGATCGGGCATAACGGTATCACCGTTAGCGAGCGGCAGCCCGCCCTCTTCTCGAATCGCCAGAATCGATCGAATCAGATGCTGGTTGGTCCCCATCCGGCCGGTCACGCCGTTCATAATGATACCGATTGTTCGTTGCATGGGGTGCTCTCCTTGTGCTTGGATTATACGTGTTGTCTATACGCGCTGATTACTTTTTGAAGATAAAGCGACTGCTCGGTGCTCCAATACTGGGTTGAGAAGATCTCTACCTCTATGAAGCCGCTGAAGCCGCTGCTGTCCACCGCCTCGCGAAACCGGCGGATGTCGATACAGCCTTCACCCATCAGCTCCCGGTCGAGCAGAAAATCGCGGGTGGGCACGTTCCAATCGCAGACATGGAACGCAAACAGCCGCCCGGCCGCCCCGCAGCGCTGTATCTCGCCGATCGCGTTGGGATCCCACCAGATGTGGTAAACATCCACGGCCACGCCGACATTGGGGTCGCCGAGATGCTCGCACATGTCGTTGGCGCTCTGCATGGTATTGACCGCCGATCTGGTGTCGGCGTACATGGGATGAAGCGGCTCGACCGCGAGCTTGACCCCGGCTTCGGCGGCACGCTTGCCGACCGCCGTGATGCCCTCGGCGATCTGCGCGCGCGAGCTCTCAAGCGGTTGGGCCGGGTCGGCGCCGCACACCAATACGATTAGCGGTGCGCCGAGCGCCTCAGCTTCCTTGACCGCACGCAGATTATCGTCAATCGCGCGCTTGCGCGCATCGGCGCCCACCGCGGGGAAAAAGCCCCCGCGGCACAGGCTCACCACCTCGAGGCCGGCATCACTGATCCGGCGGCCGACCGCCGCCGGGTCGCGGCCGGCGAGCGCGTCACGCCAGACGGTAATTCCGCGTACTCCGCTGCGGGCGTATTCTTCAACCGCCATCTCAACGCTCCAGGGCTTGGTAGTCGCGGTGTGGATGCACAGTCGTGACAGATCGTTCATTGCAGTTCTCCTGTGCGCAGGCGCGCTCACGAGCGGGAGCGCCGCGGCGCTGCGCTCTACAAGCGCGAGATGTGAAAGCCCCCGTCGGAGTAGATCACCGCGCCGGTGGAAAAGGCAAGATCGCCGTCGACAATCGACCGCACCAAACTTCCCATGTCCTCGGGTGTGCCCCAGCGCCGCTGCGGGACCACACCTTCGGCGATCAACGCATCATACTTCGCCTTGACCTTTTTCGTGAGGTCGGTCGCCATGATGCCCGGGCGCAGTTCGTAGACCTGTATGCCCTCCTCGGCAAGGCGGGTTGCCCACAACTTGGAAGCCATCGCGAGCCCGGCCTTTGAAACACAGTACTCGCCGCGATTGAGCGAAACGGTGTCGGCGGATATGGAGGAGATGAACACAATTTTGCGCCCGGAGCTAATGCGGCTCGGCTGCACCGCGCCGTCCTCAAGGCCAAGCCAGCGCCGTACAACTGATTGCGTGAGAAAGTACGGGCCGGTGAGATTAGTGTCGAGCACTCGGTGAAAGGACTCCTCTGACGCTTCGGTGATATCAAGCCGGTCTCTAGGCCCGATACCGGCGTTGCTGACAAGCGCATCGAGGGTTGCGAACCGCCGCCACACCTCGTTGACAAGGCGTGCACGGTCTTCACGCACGCGTACGTCGGCCTGAAATACCGCAAACTCACCGTCGCCGGCGGCGCCGCAGGCGGCCTTGGTTTCCTCCGCAGCGTCTCGATTGGCGGCGTAGTTAATAGCCACCGAATAGCCCGCCCTGGCCAGTGTCACTGCAATGCCCCGGCCAAGCCCCCTGCTCGACCCCGTGACCAACACAACCGGCTTTTCCCCATTCGACATATCACGCTCCCGGCTCGTACTGTTGTTGCATGCAATAACGCAGCTGCAATCAGGGTACCCCTGTCTTCGGCGCCGTGTCAAGCAAATCCTAACCGCGCAGCGCTGAAGGCTGCTCGCGACCGCGCTCGGGCATCGCGAGAAGAACGACCGCCGCGAAGGTACCACTGCCCATGAGCGCCGCCGCCGGAATCAGCATCGCGGCAAGCAGCGTCACGTGATCGGCTACCGTACCGATGAACCACGGGCCGAGCAGCCTTCCTGCCAGCATGATGATAGACATCCAGGCCGTCACGCTTCCCGTTCGCTGGGGGAGTAACGTGTACCCGACACTGTAGGCGAGCGGTATCGTAGCCCCGCTCGTCATTCCGGCGGCCGCGACCAGGACTACAGCCCAGGCCGGAGACGGGACGAGAATGCCTCCGGCGGTGGCCGCGGCGGCGAGAAGTGTGCCGATACACAATATTCGCCGCGCACCGATTCGCGCAACCACGCGGGAGCTTATGAAGCGGCCGGCGATGATGCCGATCCAGTACATCGACAGAGCGTAGCTTGCAAGGTCTGAGCTTGCGCCGCGTCCCACCTCCAGGTAGTACGGCAGCCAAGCCACCAGGCCGATTTGGTGAATCGCGTAGAAAAAGAGGAGGAAACTCAGCATACCAACGAGCGCCGCCGACGAGCGCGACGGAGTGTGCCGCTTCACCGCAGGCGCTTGCTCACGCGAAGAGCGCCGCCTCCCGGAGTCAAGATAGGAGCGAAAGAACCCGGCTGCGCCGATCAACACAAGCAGGTAGCCGGCGGCCACGATCTGGTACACGCCCGACCACGCCATGGTTGTCCGCACGAGTCCGCGCACCACGAGCGGGCCGACGAACGCGCCGATGCTGTAGAACATGTGCAGCGTGCTCAGCGCCTTGCCCGAATTGCCCTCCGCGAGCTCCCCGGTGTGCGCATTGAGCATGACATCAAGCACCCGAATACACAGCCCGGAGGCGGCGAAGGCGATTACCAGCGTCAGGTAGCGCTCCGCCATTCCGACTGCAAACAGCGCCGCCGCAAGCAGCGCAAACGAAACGAGGATCATGCCCGGGCGGGAGAATCGATCGGCAATCACCAGCGCTACGACAGCCCCGATGAATCCTCCGGCATTCTGCATCGTCGCGATCAAGCCGGCTGCGCTCAGCGACAGGTCGAACTGCGCGATCATGCCCGGCAGCGTCGGGCCTATCAGCACCGCAGAGATGCCGTAGAGCAACATGGCCAGGTCGTTTGTCAGCAGCGCCTTTCGTCCCGTAGTCATTCTAGCCTTATACCTGAATGCTCAGCGGTAGCGACGAGCGGAACGTAGAGCGGATACTCGCTTAGAGACTGAACCGGAGCTTGTGGCGCGGGTGTCACGCGAATAGCCGCCGGTCCGGCCTTAATCGCTTACAACGCTGCGGCGGCTCGGGTCCCCTACTCAACCCGCGGGACCTCAACCTCCTGCCCTGAGCGGGCCGCCGAAAGGTAGCCCGCGTACACCGCAGCGATGGTATCGCCGCCGAGCAGGCTGCCCGACTCCGGGGCGCGCCCGTTCGCGGCGTCGTGATAGAAGGCCTGTATCTCGTGCTGGTAGCCGGTAAACCAATCCTCGTCGGGCGATGTGCAAGCCCAGCCCTGCTTGGTGCCGATCTTCTCAACCACGTAGATGTCTTTGAACTGCGATTCCTCGGGGTTGTAGGTCTGCATCGCGGTGTTGGGGTTGATGTTGCACACGGTGCGGTGGTTGTTGGCGCAGACCTCCAACCAGTTGTGTACCCCGCCGAGCACCAGCTCGCTCGCAATCACAACGGCCGCGGTATCGTCTTCAAAGGTAACGTGAATTGCAGCGAGGTCTTCAATGTCCCGGTAGCCGGTGCGCAGGTGGCCGGCATCGTGGTAGCTCGGCGCGCCGGTAATGAGGTGCGTGCGGCAACTCACCGACGCCGGGCGAATGGGCTCGCCGCTGCGCGCGCGGCCCTCCACCTGCTTGAGGTACAGTACCGCGGTGAGCGGGTGCACACCTTTGCCCATGAGGGATCCCCCGCCTGAGTACTTCCAAATCCCGTAGTACGGCGAGTGCGAACCCGAATGCCCTTCCTCGCCGTGCATCCACACGATCTGGGCGCCGGTCTTCTCCAGGATCTCGCGCTCTTTTTGTATCGCCGGCGCATACACCCAGTTCTCGGCGTACATCACCATGGCGCTGCTGTTGCGCTCAGCCTCGCGGATGCGCCGCACGCTCTCCAGCGCAGCCTCGAGCCCGCGCTCGCGGTCAAAGCTGCGTCCGTCGAAATCGTCACTGCCGTCGCCGAAGTAGCCGGTGAACGGCTTCTCGATGATCACGTGCCGGCCGGCCGCAAGCGCCGCGCACGCCATCTCTTCGTGCGTCGACGGCGGGGTGCACAGGTGCATCACGTCAACCGCGTCCATCAGCTCCTCAAGCGTCTCGTAGGCCTGCAGCCCGCGCTCGGAGGCGAAGCGCAGCCTGTTCTCCTCGGTAGGCGAGTAGACCCCGGCCACACGGCACTCCATTCCGTAGACCCGCTCAAGCGCCTCGTAGTGAAAGCGCCCCGCGAATCCCGATCCGACGATCCCTGCCCTAAGCTCACTGCGTTCGTGCATATCCGTACTCCCTTGTCTGCCGCTTGGTATTGTGACCTATGCTT
>PWQX01000205.1 GCA_003556605.1 Spirochaetaceae bacterium | reverse complement strand
AGTTTGAGGTACTTTTGAAGGTATTCGAAAGCCTCGTTAAGGTTGCCCAGATGAATGTTCAGTCGCCCCGCCCAGTAAAGTGGCATTTCTGCTTCCGGGTGGCGAGTGAGAACATCTTCAAGGTTCTCAAGGGCTTCTTCGAATTTTCCCAAATACCTGAGATATACAGCATCAAAGACAGAGAACCAGTCCTCATAGAAGCCTTCTTGAGGGGTCGGAGGAAGAATCCCAATAGCTGGTTGCGGTAGACCTGTCTGCCATACTGCGTGGGCATCGAAGCCAACAAATGCCCCATCTGCAGCATATGGCGCACGGGCTTCAATATCACCTAGCCGCCCTAGCCATACCTGGCCTTTTCCGGGGATAAATACCATGCTTGCCAGATTGCTATCTGTGTGAATTCCACTGACAAAACCAAGGTTGGCACTGCTTCCTGGATCAAACCTGTCTCTCATAAAATCTCTAGCAAGGCTGACATCGATCTTTCCCCAGTTCTCATTGATGAGTTCTTCGAAACGCTGATCACGCAATGCAGATGCCATCCAGCCAGTTGCCTGGAACTGCTTCATATAAGGATCCTGAAACTGATTCGTAGAATAGATGGCATTCTCAGCTTCTCTGACTACCATACGGTATGCTGTCAGTTCGACGACTACAGCCCTCTCTTTGTCGGCAACCATGAGGTTGAGTCCGACTGTTCGAGGTGACTTCACGATAATGTCGAGGGCTTCTTCAATAGTACTGCTGTACTGAAGGGCTTTTCGCACTACCAGCATATACGGGAGGCCGAATATGGTAGTTTCTCGAGGAACAGAGATCGAGTAGTTGGACGTTATTACGATACCTTCTGAGTTCATGCCACTCATCGTACCCACGTGCGACGGGTAACTGTGCACCACAAATGGATAACCCTCATCTGGATTGTAGAATGCCAGGTACTGGAACTCTGCCATAGGGATCATTCCTGAATGGTCCAGGTTACGTCCAAGATAGAGATAGCCGTCTGAAGTTGCCTCTCCCCACGCAGCAAAAGCAGAACAAGCCTGGCCAGTAAGGGCAAGGTCCTGTGAAGCATTACTCATCACAATGTCGTAAGTACCAAATTCTTCACCACGAGAGGCACCGATAATGAACCCCCTCATTTCCTGAAGGTACTCATCAGGAGTATGTCGCTTGAAGACAGGGTAGAATTGAAAACGGGCGTACAGGTTTCTGAAAAACCATGCAACTCGCTCAAATCCTTCGGCGTGATAAGCCGGATCCAAAGACTTCCACAACTCAAGCATCTCGTCCGGGTCATCAACTGAAAGAAGACCGTGTTGCATTCCAATTTCGAGCGGGCTCCCTGATAGATAAAGGACCCTGATTCCATCCTGTTCAACAGCCCATCCCTTTCCTGCCCAAAGGACACCGTCCTTCTCCGCGATTTCTGGTAGTGAGTATGCACTGATGCTCACAGATATGCATAGCATCAGGAGAAACATCACGCCTAATCCGTAGTGCTTTTTTCTCACCTGGCTCCCTCCTTGTATTTACAGCTCATGTTGATGTTTTGATGCTTCGGAAACACTCGTCATTCATCTGAAGCTCAAGAAAAGAATGTTCGGATGAATGTTAGCATATCTATCACGACAGGTCAGCTAACAGTTCTGCAAAAGCGCCAGAAAAGGGTGATAAAAGCACGAGTATGTGACAGGAAATTGGCACAAAGCCAACTCAAAAAGCAGGTTCTCTAACTCCAATCAGATTGGTGATTGCGTTGAGTCTGACTACACGCCCGCCGCCGCGTATGATTGTATAGCGGTACCAATCACCTGTATCTGCGTATATATAGGGTTCGCCCACGAAGGCTTCGCCAAATCTCTTGTCCCAGACGATATCTGGATCTGAGATCCTTCTTTCAGGATATGCCGGGTCAAAAAGGATTCGCGAAGCATGAGGCCCTCTTTCTTTTCGATCAGCAATCCAGTCAGTGGTCTGGTAATAAACGATCTCACCTTTCTCAAAATCAATGCTGCCGATAATCGCAGAGTGATCAAACTCCCTGGTCCATGAGTGGAACTGGATTATGTCACCAGGCCTCAAGTTCGCAATCCGGTCTTCAACTATCTGCACGTTCCACGGGTTGAATATCCAGTTGCCAATGTATATGGGCTCCATATCGAACTTGTCTACCAGGTCTACTCCGTACAAGAGCCCAAGACTTCTGAGTATGTTGAAGGTAAATCCAGAGCAATCAACGCCAATTCCCATCGTATAGAGATAATTGTACACATCGATCTCGCAGAACCCAGCAGCTTGCTTTATCTCAATAGGATAGGCCTTATCTCCGCAAGGAATACTGTCAATTGTCTCGGGATCAAATATGAACTCAATGGAGCGCTCAGGAAGATCGAAAAGCACGAGCTTTCTTCCAGGCAGGGAAAGCATCCCGATATACTCTGCAAACTTTTCAGAAGCCAGCTCCTGCTGGATGATCGGCCAGAGTTCCTCCGGAGTTCCCTTGCCTCCTTTGATGAATTGCTGCTCCGGAAACCTTTCACCCTGCATCCCAAATGGAATACGTATGAGCAATTCCTTTCCGCCGATTGTGAACTCCTTGAGATAAGATTGAAAGGCTTCTTCAATATTTCTCTCAAGT
>PWQX01000149.1 GCA_003556605.1 Spirochaetaceae bacterium | reverse complement strand
GGGCGGCGGCCCGCTGCACGCCGGCGGCGGGACCCGCAATCTGGTGGTGCCGCAGCCCCAGCAGATACGAGAGCATGCCGAGCACGATCAACCCGCCGCGCGGCATAGCGGTGAACCGGAGCCTGGAAAGCTGCTCGCTGCCGAAGTGCTCGGTGAGTGCGGCGGCCAGACACTCCGCCGCGCGCTCGGCGGCGGGGTAATCAATGTAGCGAAATCTGCGGAGCATTTCCTTCAGCTGCAGCGCCAGCACTTGCAGGCGCGCGCGCCCGGCATCCGTAAAAGACCCAAAGGCGGCGAGCATGGGATCAGGGGAAGTTCTAGCCGCGAGCTTTGCAGGGCCCAAACTGCTCCAGAGCCGATTGGCGGCAACACCCGCACTCAAGGCGGATAATGCTGCGGCGGGGTCCGACGTTTGGGTTAAGCTCAGCAGTTGCTCCACTTCAGCGTGACAGTCGAGCAGCAGAACAGCATCAACACTCTGCGTCATTGGACACTTCAGGTAGATCTAAATCTGCACCGTCGCGGTGCACAACAGCGTCAGACCGCTGCTCTTGAGTTCTATTCATTCTGCTACCTCCGCTACAACTCTTCTTCTCATCACCGGCAGGTGCCGCATGATCAGCCTCTAACGCCAATTAGCTAGCCTCTGCGTCTACGGCCAGTAGCGCCGCAGCCACATCTCAAGCGACAGCGTAGACCACAGGTCAAACATGGGGGCTTCACCGCGCACAAAGCGCTCAAAGCGCGCACGCAGAGCCGATTCGTCTATGTAGCCCAGCTGAGCGCAGCGGCTGTCGGTCATGAGCTCCGCCACCGTATGATAGGCGTCCCGGCGAAGCGCCTGCAGGTACAGCGGTTCAGGCGAGACCTTGCGCGCGGCGCTGATAGCCTCCGCCGGCATGATGCCCTGCATTGCGCGCCGCGGCAAGCGCTTGAGCTCAACGCCCCTGGTGATGCGATGCTGAGGACACGCCAGAACAAACTCCGCGATGCGGCGGTCGCTCCACGGATCGGCAAAGCCTAGGCCGAAACGGGCGTTGTTTCGTTCTTCGCAGGTGCTCACGCGCATTACAAAAGGAGCAAACACCAGCAGATAGCGCCGGCGCGCTGCCGGCACGGCCCAGGCGTCCGCCTCAAGCTCAAGCGGATCACGCGCCGGCAGGCAGGCGCGCTTGAGAAACGAATCAAGCACATGCGCTTCGGCCTTGCCTGCCGGTCCGGCTCTTACCGCCGAGCCGCCTGAGCCGTGCAAACGCCCGAGCGCTTGTTTGAGTGAGCCTGCAGCGCGCCGGGCGGAGACAATTGCCCGGCGGGGAATGAGGGAACCGGCAAGCGGGCGCACAAGATAGTGCGCTATGGTTCGCAATCTCGACAGCCCGTGCACGGCTGACAACCACGCCAGCTCGCTGCGGGCCTCCGCCGTGAGCCCTGAGCGCAGGAGCCCCGGTACGTCGGGAACCATATCCCCGCACATCATGTCGCCGCGGTTTCCGGAAAACATGAGCGCTGCGCCGTCGGCCGCAGCTTCCAACAGCGCGCGATCAATAAAGGCCTGGTAGATAAGCAAGAACGGGTCGTCTTCGTGCGGCGCGTGCTCCGGGTAATCGCTCAAGGGCCGGGTTTCCTCCGCCGGAATCTCGGCAGTCGGTATCCGGTAGCGCTCGGCCACGCGGCGGCTGTTCTCGCGCTCGTCGCACTGCGGAAGCTCATTGAACGCCCAGCTGTAGGCACGCATTGCCGCAACACGCTCGCCCTGTTCACGCAGCCGGCCGGCCACGGAGGCGATGCTCGCCGAATCCATCCCTCCGCTCAGGCTCACCCCTACCGGTGAGCGCGCACGCAGCCGGCAGCGCACCGCCTCTACCAGCAGCTCGCGCAGATGCTCGGCGTACTCCGCATCATGGCGATAGCGGATGCGCCGCCGGGGATCAGGGCGCCAGAAGATCCGCCGCCGCACCGCCGCCGCCGCACCGCCGCGTGCGCCGACTACCACCTCTTCGGCGGGCTTCACCTCGTCTATGCCGTGGTAAAACACACACCCCGGCGGCGTCTGCATACCGGCAAGGTGCCAGGCAACCGCGTGCTCGTTCAGCCGCCTCGGCACCCCCTCTGCCGTGAGAATCTGCTTGACCTCGGTTGCAAACAGCACCCGATTGGGCTCAACGCGGTAGTACAGCGCGCGCATCCCCAAGGGGTCGCGCGCCAGGCGCAGCTCGCCCAGCCGGTAATCCCACAGCGCATAGGCAAAATCGCCGATCAGCCGCTCAGGTCCCTGCTCACCGTAGTGCAGCAACGCACCGAGCATCACCTGTCCGTCGGTTGCACCCGAGCCTGCCGCCGCGGCGCCCGCCGGCGCCGCTTGGCCGCTTCCCCCCGCCTGTATCGCTACCTCCGCCGCCTGCCCAGCCACGCACTCACTGCGGTTATCAAGCCGTGCGTCGGCGGCGAATACCACCCTCCCGCCGCCGCCCACCAGCGCACGGCACGCCCCCGTTCCGTCGGGGGTGGTGTCCAGCGAAAGACACGCAACCCCAACCGAACCCTCACAGTGGTAGTGTATGCCCTGCCGCCCGCGAT
>PWQX01000043.1 GCA_003556605.1 Spirochaetaceae bacterium | reverse complement strand
CTTATGGCGAGAGACGACCTTCTCACCCGCGCGCAGCTTGCGCCGACGCAGCGTTTTCTGCTCACCCGCGGGTCGCTGCGCCCCGGCAACGGCGGTGGGCTCGGGAATCACCACTGTTGCGGCGCGAAGCGGCGCAACACGGCATCCAAAGGACGATCCGAGGGATAAGCAAATGGCAGTATGGTCTGCATTGCCGGCCGCCGCTGTCTGCGCTGGTTCCGGCTTCTCGCGGTTATGTTGGTGGTGTGGTTTGCCCTCGTACTAAACTCTTCAGCTTCAGCAGCCCCTCTTCCATCTGGTCGGAGTTGATCCCCGAATAGGCGAACCTCATGTACTTCTCTGTTTCGCCATCGAGCGCTCTGCCGAAGTGGAGCCGGGTACAGAACGAGACGCCGGTCTGATGAAGAGCCGCCTTGCGGAACTCGTCGTAATCCTTCATCTTCAGCCTCTCCATGGCGCCGGTCATGTTAGGGAACAGATAAAACGTCGTCTGAGGCTTGAAGCACTTCACCCCGTCGATTGAATTCAATATATCGACCGCGAGGTCCCGTCTCTTTTCGAGAGTGTCTACGATGTTCTTCACTTCACTCTGATCACCTTGTAGTCCGGCCAGGGCACCGTACTGGATGAAATGGTTTGAGCACGATTCATCGTTGGTATTCAACTGGGCTATCGTTGAAGCTACGTCAACCGGAGCGATTGCCGCGCCCAGACGCCAGCCGGTCATTGCAAACTTCTTGGAAAAAGTGTACAGAATGACGCAGCGCTCTTTCATGCCCTCCAGCGAAGTCAGTGAATGTGACTTTCCCGAGTACCTCATGTCGAAATACGCTTCATCGCACAGAACGTAGAGATTGTGCTTGCGGGCAATGTCCGCGATTCGTTTGAGCTCCTCCATCGAAGCTTCGGCTGCCATCGGATTCTGAAAATCGTTGAAGATCAGCAGCTTTGTCTTATCGGTGATAGCGTTCTCCATTGCGTCGACATCAAGCTCAAATCCGTCGGCGCCTTCCCGGTAACCGTAGGGAACCGGTACGCCGCCGTGAAACTCTATCTGCGATTCATAGATCGGATAGCCGGGATTAGGATAGAGAACCTCGTCGCCGGGGTTCATCAATGACAGAATGAACTTGCCGATTACCGGCTTGCCTCCGGGCTGCATGACGACGTTCTCCGCCTTGTAGTCCGTCCTCCGCGCCCGATTGATATCTTCGGCAAGAGCCTCGCGCAATGGCGGTATACCGGCGTTGGGACAATACCCGGTTTTCCCGTCTTGTATGGCCTTGAATGCCCCATCTACCACGGTCTTTGGTGTGGGAAGATTTATATCTCCCAGATGAAACGGATAGACTTTGTTTCCGCCTTTCGCGAACTCGGCCGCTTCTGCCGAAACCGCAAACGCCGTCTCGGTACCCAGTCTGTTGATTCTTTCTGCAATCTTCATATTTTGCCTCCCTCTGTAGCTAATCTGCTTGTGCGGAATTCTCCTGCAGACCATTGTAACATAGAAGGCTCTTTTGGTTATTCTCCAAATCAGTTGGTGGAAAATGCCTGAATCACCTTCAGACAGAAGTAGCGTTCATCGCGAAATCCGTAGGCTTTGCGCTTGATAACCTTGATCTTGTTATTGACTCCCTCGAGCTTTGAGGTGCCCACCGCGTAGTGGCAGTGGTTGAGAATGCCGTCGGCGTAGCGCTCGAGGGTATCGGCAAACTTGCCGACAGCCGGATGATCCACCGCCCGTGCCATGCGGCACCATTGTTGTCAGTGCTTACGAGCCACGCCGCGATAGCGGTTCTTACGTAGCACGCCCAAAGGCGGCGTGAAGGGGTTCTGGTTGCACGCTTGATGGCGTAGGTGTGGGGCGGTGATCATGGCCGGTACTTCTGGTGCTTCCCCTCCAAGCCTCCCTCCTGGAGCGGATGCTGGCAGCCGCTGCGGAAAGCGGCTTGTGGGCACATCCGCGGCGCTGGGATGCAGCTCGAGCGAGCTGGATCACCTCGCTTGCTCCGATTCCCGACAGGCGGAACACCCGGGTGCCACTACCGCCGAGGGTCGCAGCCCTCCACCCCTGTGTCCTGCGAGGCGCTGCTGCGCTACTCGGTGCTCGCCCAGGTCGAAGCACTTCTGCTCTCCGGGTGGTTACCCGGGGAGGCGGTGCGTGAGGTGGCCGGTTGAATGCCGGAGCCCTAATTGCTCTGTTCACCGTCATCTGCATTTGGGTGTGCGGCGGAAAGGAAGAATCACGGCAAAATTGAGGCTCGCGAATGCCGGCGAACTGGAGCCATCAAGTGGCTCGCAGGTGCAAGACAGTCCCGGTGGGGGGAGGTGCAGAGCCTGTGTACAATGTGCCTATTCCCGGCTGCCGCTGCCGGCGGCGCCCGGCTTGGCGTTGAGAAAATGCGACTCAACGTGGTCGACAAGGAGCTCGAGCTGATCGAAACCGAACTGCGGCACGTCATAGCGCAGAGGAGTGTCGGTCACTATGGCGAATAGCTCCGACTCGTTACATAACAGTTCTTGTCCGACATCGGTGCGGTATACCTCGAGCTTCGGTTTGTCGGCGCTCTTGTAACCCTCGGTCAGCACGAGATCAATTGCGGTGAGCTTTGCGAGGATCTCATCGAGCCGATACTCCTCGCTGCGTTTCTCTATCATTGCGAATTTCCACGGTGAGGAGATCATGACTACGTCGGAGCCGGCCGCGGCGTGCCGATAAGTGTCTTTGCCGGGTTTGTCGATTTCGAAGCCGTGGACGTCGTGTTTGATGGTGGCGACGCGGTAACCGCGCTTCTTCAAGCTCTCGATGAGAGTGCAGATCACCGCTGTCTTCCCTTTGCGCGATGATTTTCCTACCACCGATAGAGTCGGAATCATGGACCCTCCTACTCCGCTCTTGCGATATTGTCAACCGCTTGTCGACACCGCTCGGTAGTATTCTTCGAGCGTGATAGGAGCGACCAATTCGAGCTCTATGCTCGTTCCCGCTTCGGCCTCACGCGCTTCAGCGCCTCGCAGCCACAGCGCATTGCTCTCGCTGAGCTCACGATACACGTTCCTGTGCCGCACAACCCGGGCGCTCACAACGGCGCCGGCGGCCGAGACTTGGGCCCGCTCAACGCGGATTAGTCCGGGAGGGCCGGCGCGGCCTGGACGTTCGCGGCACGTCGGGCGGTCTTCGTACCCTGTGTCTACCAAGGTGGCGGCCACAAGCGGGTTGTGGGTCCGGGCCGCACCGAGCAGAATCCGAACCGCCGGCCTCACCAGCAGATCGAAGGCCATAGCGGCGGCCGAAGGAGCTCCGGGCAGTGCGAAGCACGGAATGCCGTCACAATCGAAAAGAGCGGTACCCCCGCCCGGCCGTATCGCGACGCCCCGGAAAACCGCAGGGCCGGTCATCTGGCTCAGGACAGTAGCACTGAGATCCTTGTGCCCGTCGCCGGTCCCGCCGGTGGTGATGACCAGATCTACACCGTCCTGTAAGGCTTCGCGCAGGCGCGTTTGTATCGCTGTGACGGTGTCCTCAACCGGCTCGCCACAACGCGTTTCCGCGCCGAGCCGGTGCAGGTGAGCGCACAGCAGCGTGGCGGCATCGTTGTATAAGTGCCCTGGTGGTAACGGCGCGCCCGCGGCGGCCAGCTCGCTTCCAATCGCCACCACCGCGATTCGCGGCCGCCGATGCACCGGCATCGCCTCGATGCCGAGTGCGGTTGCCACCGCGATCTGTGCCGGGCCGACGGCGAGGCTGTCGTTTAGCAGCAGCTCACCGCACGTGATTTCGCTTCCGGGCGTGCGCACCCACCGGCCGGGCGGTGCCGGCGCACACACCGTTACGGCGCCGGCGCCTGCGTTGTACTCTAGCTCCTCAAAAGCGAGAACGGTGTCGGTTCCGAGCGGGAGCAGGGCGCCGGTCATTATTCGTACCGCCTGCCCCGGCGCCGGCGCCGGGGGCGGCGGTGAGGAGTCGCCGGCTGTAACGGTTCCGATGACAGCGAGACTTACCGGGGTGTCGGCGCCGGCGCGAACCGTGTCGGCCGAATGCAGGGCGTAGCCGTCGCGCCGCGAAGTGGCGTCGCGTGGGAGCCCGATCGGCGCATGAATCGGCTCGGCGGCGTAGAGCCGGTCGCAGCGCTCGGGCGCCTCGTATACCGGCGGGCACGCACGTGCGCGGACCGCCACCTCGTGACGCGCGTGTTCGAGAGACAGCGCGGTCGCCATTCGCACCTCCTTGCCCGGCTTCGTGCTGATGACGAAGCAGGTACGTTACCAGTACTTTATAGCGTGTCATGATTAGAAAGCCAATCGAAGACTTAGAACTGCAGGTGCACTTGGCCGGGATTGCACCGGATAGCTTGAATATTTTCATTCTGCAGCGCGGGAACTACCGTGGTGCGCTGCTTAACGGAACCGCTCTGGTGAATCAGATGCGGGCCAACCACGAGCTCGGCATTATCGAAACCTTACTCCTCGGGCAGGCGTATCTGGCTGCGGGTCTGTTAAGCTGTAATCTTAAAGGCAGGGACCGCATTGGAGTTGAGCTGGACTGCGACGGGCCGGTCGGCGGATTCTCGATAGAGGTCAACGCATCTGCGGCGCTGCGGGGATATCTGCATCGCGTGCCGGTCGAAATTACCGGGCCGATGGAGAGTTTTGATCCGGCGCCGTTTATCGGTGACGGCGTGCTGTCGGTGACAAAGCACCTCGAGGATGCCAAGCAGCCGTTCGTCGGTAAGACGGCGTTGGAGTACGGAACGCCGGCACAAGACCTGGCATTGCACTTCACCCGGTCGGAACAAACGCCCACGGCGTTCAATTTGAGCGTGAAGTTTGATCAGGACGGTCGAGTGATCGGTGCCGGCGGACTCATGATTCAGGCCTTTCCGGGCGCCGATGTCGAGGTGAGTACCAAGCTCGATGAGAAGGTGCGCCATCTCGATTCGCTCGGTGAGCTGTTTGCAGCCGGTGAGGCTCCCGAGGATGTCGTCACTAGAGAGTTCCGGGCGTATGAGCCCATTGTCGTTGGAGCGCGCAGTCCGCGCTTCAGTTGCCATTGCTCCAAGAGACGGTTTGCGGATTTCCTGGCCGCGCTGCCGGTCGATGAAATCCGGGACATCCGTGATAACGGGCCGTTCCCGCTGCGAACCACCTGCTACAACTGCAACACTACCTACGAGTTCAGCCGCCCCGAAATCGAGAACGCCTATGACATGGCGCGGTGAAACGATGCTGCGTTGAAGCAGTGGCCGACAGACTACGAGTATCGGTATCTTTAGCATGACTCACAAGGGGTGTAACGAGGTTCGTGTGGGCTCTGATGGTAAGAATCGCAACAAACTCGGCGAGTACGCCGAAGCTGCGAGCGCTCTGATTGAGCGGGGTACGTATCACGGTACGGTGCAGCACGCGAGTATATGTACTGCGGAGAGGAGCCGCAAGGCATATTCGCTGGCGGGGAATACTGGCTGCTGCGCATACAGAGCAGCCGGAAGCAGAGCAGCTCTGCCGCGTGAAAGGTGAGCCCGCGTTCGTTATACTTTATGACAGGGTAACGCTATGAAAGCGGCAACGATTATTACGGCCTTGCTGCTGGTTTTTGCCACCGGGTGCGCCAGCGTGCGCACCAGGGACGCGATGGGGCCGGAAGGCGATTGGGAGTACGTGATTCGCGTGCAACCTCGCGTTGGATCGGCAGACCTGGAGACCGGTGAGCTCCGGTTTCGAGGCCGCGCGATCCCGACGTTCTTCTCTGAGCTTGTAGTGTTCGGGCAGCGCTATCAGTACCGATATCGCACCGAGCGTGATCCCTTTCAGGGCTACCGGGCGGATGAGGAGTTCGAGCTGCCGGAGATCATCGAAGCCGGTCCCGAGCTGACTCGTCGAGAACGAAACCGCGGCTGGTACCTCGCTGAACTGGAAGAGCGCCGGCCGGGTACGCCGAGCGGGTGGGTTTGGGTGCGCCGTGAGAACCTGTCGGCCTATCTTGATCCGCGCGAATTGCGGGAGTTTGCCGGGTACTATGGTCTGGCTGCGATTGCCGACCGCCGGGGCGTAACCCGAGATCGCCGCTCGGACGTGCAGTTCAGGTTCTCGGTGCATCAGTCGCTGAGTCGATGATCGCGGTGTGTGCCTGCATCGGCGGTGCGCAGGCGGTATGCCGCGCCCCGGTAGCGTAATAGGGCAAGGTGTGAATGGTTCTCAACGCGCGATGGCTTCTGCCCGTTGTCCTGGCCCCTGTCGTGCTCGGATGCGCGGGCGTGACGCATCGTGCCCGGTTCGAGGATTTGCCGACGAGCCACGGCGTCGACGCGGCACGCTTACTCACCTACTACCACATGGGTCTTGCCGCGTGGCGCGAGCGTGACGAGTACCGGGATACCGGCTGGGATCTTCGCTACTTCGGATCTGACGAAACCAATACGCTGGGAATCGCACATGAGCGTGGCTCGCGGCTGTTTTTTGCGTTCCGCGGGTCTCAGATTCAGAAGAGCGCTGTCGACCGGCGCTTGAACTTCCAGTTTCAACCGGTCTTGCTGTCGTTCGACCACACGCCCGAGCCGGTGCGAGTTCACCGTGGGTTTCTCAAGAAATACGTCTCGGTGCGTGACGAGATGCATGCAATTGTGGAGGCGTCGAACAAACCGGAGATTACGGTTGCCGGGCACAGCGGCGGCGGGGCGCTCGCTTCCTTGGCGTACTTCGACCTCAAGCGCGCGTTTCCGGATCGGCGCGTGCGCGCGATTACGTTCGGGATGCCGCGGGTCTTCAATCGAGCCGGGGCTGAAATCATCAACCGCAGCGCCGACCGCTTCCTCCGCGTAGTGCACGGCAACGACTTCGTGCCGCGGATTCCGTTGCGCATTTTCGGGTTCCGCCACGCCGGAACCAAAGTCATCCTGTCGCGGGGGCGGTGGTATCAACTGTTCTCGTACTACGATCACCATCCCGGCTATCGTGAAGAGTTGGAACGGCGGGCGGGCGAAGAGGAACCCTGGCTGCGCGGTCTTCCCGAAGCCTGAGGCTACAGTTGTTACGGCCGGGCGAACGGGCCGTTTCAATCTTGGAAGCCGCCGGCGGTGTCAGCAGGCGTGGTCTCGATTAAGTCTCAACCTGCTGCATGATCGCGTTGATCGTTTCTCGGAACTCAATGAGCTGTTTCCAAATGCGCTCGAGTTCCTTGTAGTGCTGCTCACAAAGGTCGCTGCGGCTGTGGTAGTACGCGTCGATCAGGCTGTTGTAACGTTCATGGAACTCGTCGTGAAGCGCTTCAAGCGATGACAACGAGGCGGCCTCGGCCCGGTGAGACTTCATCATCGTAATAACACTGCCGAGCGGACAGTCGGCGCCGCGGTTTTCCCCGGGCAGATTCTCGACCGGCATGCGGCCGTCGAGCAGGAGCCGAGATCCCATCACGCGCTTCTTGTGGTCTAAGATCACCTGGCGCAGTACCGGGACGTACGTCTCTTGACCGGTCCTATCACTGCTCTCGATGCGGAAGTACTTCAGCTCGGTTGCCAGCTGGCCCATGTGCGTGTTGCTCTCGGCGCTCATCGACGCGATGCGTTCTTGTGAATCACGGATTTCTTGCGCTGCTGATGTGAAATCCTTGATCTGTGCGACAGTCCCTTGAGAAAAGTCTCGAATCGCGAGCAGTGCGGTATTGATGTCCTGTACTCCGCGCTTCATCTCAGAGGAGCCTTCGCTGATTTCCTGTGAGATTTGCCTGAGTGCGCCTACCGCCTCCAGCATTTGGTCGGTTCCGGAAGCGACCTCATCGGTGCTGTTGGCGATTTCAGTGAATGCCGCGACAAAGGTCTCTACCTCGGACTTGATTGAATTGAATACCTGTCCGGTCTGTAGGCCGGCATCATGTGCCTGTTGAATTCGCTCAACGAACTCCTTCAGCGATGCTGTGATCTGTTTCGTATTCTTGGTGGTTGATTCCGACAAGCTCCGAATTTCCTCCGCGACCACGGCGAAACCGCGACCGTACTCACCGGCGTGAGCCGCTTCGATAGCGGCGTTCATTGCCAGAAGATTGGTCTGCGCCGCAACGTGGTTGATGACGGAGATCATTCTGAATAGCTCGTTCATTCCCGAAGCGACTTCCTCCATGACCCCGGTCATGGCACGTACGTGCTCGCCGCCGCGATCGGTGGTGTCGATGAGGCGATCGGTGGATTGTCGCTTCTCGGTTGCGATTCTGGCGACGCTGGTAATAGACGCAGACATCTGTTCAACAGCGCTGGAGGTCTGGTCTACGGTGGCGGAGTGACTCGAAATCTGGTCTCCCAGACTCGAGATGCTGGTGTTCAGCTCCTCGATCCCGGACGAGGATTCCTCGATCTGGGTATTGAGACTGCTCATGTGCTCGTTCGCCGTAGTTGCACGGCCGGTAATCTCAGAGGAGTGCTCGAGCGAGCGATCGGTTTCGCGTTGAAAGCGCTCGCTCATCCGTGCATTCTCCGCGATGAGCTCTTTCATCCCCAACAGAGTGAACTGCAGACCGGCAACGAGACCTTCGTCAAACTGATGTGAGAGACGCCTGAGCTCAGGGAGCGTCGCCCGCAATCGTACTCGTGTAGTCAAATCGCCGTCGGCGACTTCGTCCACAGCATTTGCCAGGCGGCGAAGCGGCCGGGCAACCATCTTGCTAAGCACAAGGCGATTCGCGGCAACCAAGACCGCAATGGTGGCGACGGCAACGATCATGACAAACGTTGCGGTTGAATCGACCCGGCCGTGCGCATCTATGACCCCGAATACCAGTGCGAGTGCGGCGATCAGGATAAGGATGGTCACCAGCAAAACGCGATTGGCGAGAGATAGTCGTGCAATACTCATACCGTGCTCTACTCCGGAGCGGTTGTCTACGTTCACCGCCTGGTATTATGATCGGTATCTAGATCAGATGAATGAACCGGATGATTGACCGGATCGCGTTCGCCTTTGTAAGTCTTACGTCCGCACCTGTTCCGCACAGACGGGAATGGCACGAATTGTGCCGGTTGTGGTACTCTGGGGCTGTTATGCGCGAACAAAAAACGAGCGATACGGTGCGTTTCGGCGTTTCAATGGACAAGCCCTTGGTAGAGATGCTCGATCAGTTGACGGCCGACGAGGGCTACAGTAATCGCTCGGAGACTCTACGCTCGCTTGTGCGCCAAGAGATTATCCGCTCCGGTAAGGACAGTGAAAACCGTCGGGTGGCGGGAGTCATTACCTTGGTTTACCGCTATGGCACGAAGCTCAGGCGTGTGTCTACTAAAGACTTTTCTTCGCTGCGGATTGCGGGCAATATGCAGCTCCATCTCGATGAGGATATCTGCCTCAAGCTGCTCATCCTCACGGGCGACAGCGGTGATCTCCACGCCTGGGCGCAGAAGCTGGTCGGCCAGCGCGGCGTCATCGGCAAACTGAGCATTACAGCGACAGAGGATGTGTATCGTGAGCTCACCGGTACCGGCGCCTAGCTTAGCGGTAACGCCGCACAGCGACGATGCGGTGGCGTTTGAACGCGTTTCAGCCGGTTACGGCCGCCGGCCGGTGCTGCGATCAGTCTCTTTGCCGACCCGCTGCGGCGAGCTGGTCGGTGTCCCGGGGCGATCGTACAGCAGTCTCATCAATCTCCCGGGCACGCCACGCGACCGAAGACCTCTTCGACGTGCTGCGCTATAACGCTGCGCAACTGGGGCTGTTCTAGCGATTATCGGGTAGCCCGCTGCCGGCGTGAGTCCGCCGCGGGCGCTCAGCGTTCGTGCAGGTCCACCAACATCACACTGATGATCTCGTTTTCGCGGCTTCGGATTTGTTCCAACATCGCGTCGGTCGGTTTGTCGTCCAGCTGTATAACGCAGCACGCCGCCTTGCGACCGTCGAAGATGACGTTTTCGATTTCCTCGGCGTTGATCTCGCCGTCCTTGAGCGTCGTCATGACGTTGGCGAGCACTCCCGGGCGGTCGTAGTGCCGCACCACGAGTTGCCAGCGCGCTTCGGTGAACAGACAACGATTGACCCAGTTCCGTACCCGACCGCTTCGCAAATAATCGCGGATTATGCCGATAGTCTCGTCCGCCACCGCGTTTTGCGCCTGTTGCGTTGATGCGCCCACGTGATGGGTGATATACGCACCGTCAACCGCGCTCCACGGCGTGTCTACCGATCCGGACTTGCTCTCGGGCTCATCAGCGAAGACGTCAAGGCCTACCCGGAGTTTCCCCGCCTGTACTGCCGTGAGCAGCGCCTCTTCATCGACAACCTCCGCGCGAGCGGTGTTGATGAAAACTGTGCCGGGACGCATGCGGTCTATAAGCTCGGACGAGACTATGCCGCGGGTGTTCTCGTTCAGAGCGAGGTGCACCGATATTACGTCACAACGGGCGACCAACTCCTGTAGCGTTGCACAAAACCCGACACCGAGCTCCGCCGCGCGCTCGGCGCCCAATGAGCGAGACCAGGCCTCGAGTTGCATGCCGCAGGCCTTCGCGCGCTTGATGAGCTCAATTCCGATCCGGCCCACGCCGATAACTCCCAAGCGTTTGCCGTACAGGCCGTCGGCCCTGGAGTACTCGGCCTTGTTCCAGATACCGCTGCGCAGGTCGGCGACGTTATCGGCTATTCTGCGGTCTATCGCGAGCATGAGCCCCAGCGCCAACTCAGCGACCGCGATGGAGTTCTTGCCCGGGCAGTTTGCTACGTAAACACCGCGGTCGCTTGCCGCTCGCACGTCGATGGTGTTCACCCCGGCGCCGGCACGTATAACCAGGCCCAGGTCGTTGCTCGCCTTCACGCAGGCGGCAGTAACTCTAGTGGACCGAACCACGAGTATACTCGAGTTTCCGATCGCCTGCGGCAGTTCATCGGCGGTGAGCTTAGGCTCGTATCGGACTTCCGTGGTGAGCTCGCGCAAGCGCTCAATCGCGTATCCCGGAAAGCTGTCGGCTATAAGAGTTTTCATTGCACCACCCCTGTGTACCGAATGGCTCCGGTATGAGATAAGGTGTACCACGTGTCAAGCAGAGCCTGTCGCGCTTTACAGGTGTGCCTGCTCAGTTCATTGAAGGCATGTAACCGGTATCGGCTACAATCCGGTAGAACGCTCCCTTTTCGCCGAGCGCGTCTTTCCAGCCGGAGTCAGGATTAGGGTGAAACACTATTGCCGCGCCTGCGGGATGCACAAACCACGCGTCTTGCTGCAGCTCGGTTTCAAGCTGTCCTGGTCCCCACCCCGAGTAGCCGGCGTATACGCGCAGGGGAGGACGCTGATCGGCGGGCAGGTCGGCCCAAGCTGTGCTCAAATACTGCACGAGCGGCTCGGTTGCCGGTTCAAACACAACCCCCTTTGCGGGGTAAGTAGCGTGCTCCGATAGCTCGTACCCGGGAAGCTCTCCGTGGAGAACGAACAGGTATTCCTGTTGCAGCGGACCGCCGATCTGCACGAGAATGTCGTGCGCCGGCGAGTCCTCCAGCTCTCCAAGCAGCGACCCAAGCCGTACATCCGATTGCCGGTTTACAACCAGCCCAAATGCGCCGTCGCTGTTGTGTTCTACAATCAGCACCACCGTGCGGTAGAAGTTTGGATCGTTCAAGTCGGTACCGGAAATGAGGAAATACCCCGTGAGGTCATTGGGGAACGAGCGTGCCAACGGGTTGTCTGCGTTGCGATCGTCCTCACTCATACCACCCATAGTATACGACGGGCGTGACTGCGAGCGCAAGGAGGCAGTTGCCCCAGCCCATTAGACCGCGATATCCGCAGCGGGCCTGAATCGCGCCCACCCATTCAGTCCTGGTTGGCGATGGAGTGCGCGAGGGCGGGAGCGGCGTAGCTGATGATGAGATCGGCACCGGCGCGCTTTATTGCAGTGGTAATCTCCCATTGGATTGCAGCGGCATCCAAACGGCCGCATTCGCCGGCGGCTTGGACCATGCTGTACTCTCCGCTGACGTTGTAGGCTACCAACGGCAGCTCGGGGTACTGCTGCCGCAGACGATAAATGACATCAAGATAGGCGAGGGCCGGCTTCACCATGAGGAAGTCCGCGCCCTCGCGGCAGTCAAGCACGGCCTCCCTCAAGGCTTCACGCGCGTTAGCCGGATCCATCTGATGGGTGTGCCGGTCACCGAACTGCGGCGCGCCATCAGCCGCCTCGCGGAAGGGCCCGTAAAACGCGGACGCATACTTGACTGCATACGACATGATGCTTCGGTCGGCGAACCCGGCTTCATCGAGCGCGCTTCGAATCGCCGCTATCATGCCGTCGATCATTCCCGATGGGGCAACGATGTCTGCGCCTGCTACCGCGTGAGAGACCGCGATGCGCTGTAGAACCGCGAGCGTCTCGTCATTGAGAACGTACTCGGCAGGGAGCGCAGCATACGGCTGCGGTTGCTTGTGACGATTGAGCACACCGCAGTGCCCGTGGTCGGTATACTCGCAGAGGCATACGTCGGTGATGACGATGAGATCCGGGACGCGGTCCTTGATCGCTGCAATTGCCTGCTGCACAACCCCGTTGGGCGCGTAGCTGCCGTACCCGCCCGGGTCCTTTGTTCTTGGGATCCCGAACAAGAGCACCGCAGGAATTCCCAGCGCACAGGCGCGTTCGGCCTCGGCGGCCGCATCGCCGACCGATAGGCGCGCTACTCCCGGCATCGACGCGATCGGGTATGGCTCGCTCCGGTTTTCTTCAACGAACAGCGGGTAGATCAAGTCGGCCGCGGCCAAACGCGTCTCGCGGACCATTCGACGGACCCCAATGCTGCGACGCAGGCGCCGAGGCCGTTCAGGACCCGCCGGCCGCGGCAGAGGTGAATCGCCGGCTCGCAGGCGCTCATCGGTGCGCGGGCGCGGTTCATTGCCGGCGGCATCGCTTGTGTTACGTGCTTTCATAGCGGCTTCTGCCTCCTTTGAGAGCTGCCGGCTTGCGTATGAACACCGGCACCGGGGCTCGGCGACCCCGGCCGGATTCCAGCAGCACGTCTTGTTGTTTCTTGTAGCACGGAACACGTTCGGTTCACAAACCCATGACGAATACAGCGAGATGTGTCATAGTAGCAGTGACGATGAAGTGTCTGATTGCAGTTGTATTCGGGCTAATACTCGCAGGTTGTATCGCGATGAGTACCGGCGCAGATAGCGGTTTGGGAGACTCAAAGAGCGGGGGCGGAGAGGTTTCAAATCGGCCGTCAGGAGAGCCGGCGCGTAATCTGCCCATAGAGACGCTCGAGCGCGGTAGTACAGCCGGGTATAGCGAACCGCGCTGCCTTGTGGTACGCTCGGCAGAGCAGCTCGAGACCATGTGGCGGAAGCTGCATCGCAGTCGGTCGCCGCTGCCTTCTATGCCCGAGCTGCCGTTTGAGAGCGGTGTGGTGCTTGCGGCATTCATGGGGCAAAAGCCGACGGGTGGGTATGCAATCACGATTGAGTCGGCGCGCCTGCGCGGCGCAGAGGTAATCGTCGAGCTCAACCGGAAGGTTCCCGGCCCCGGCGATATTGTTACCCAGGCGCTGACCGCGCCGTATCATCTGGTATGGCTTGAGCTCGATGATCCGGGCACTCGCGTACGATTTGAGAACTGCCGCGCGGACGTGCCCTAACGAGAACCCCGCAATCCTCAGGAGATGACCCGCAGTATGAATGCAGCCGGTAATATCGCCGAAAAGCCGGCGTACCGCGAGCGTGTAACTGACTACTACGCAGCCTTGGCGCAGTCGCGCGATCCGGTGTGCGATCCAATTGCCGCTCAGTTTGTGCCGCAAACGGCCGAACACCGCCGTGAACCGGCTGAGACCGATGATCCCTTAAACGATCAGGGTAACGAAGTACTGCCGCGGCTCATCCACCGTTACCATGATCGAGTGTTGTTGCTGGTGACCGACCGCTGTGCAACATACTGCCGCCACTGTTTTCGACGGCACTTCACCGCCGGGGGGGCGGGCTCTATCGGGCCCGCGCAGCTGGCATCCGTGCGGGCGTATCTCGACGATCACCCCGAGGTCGTTGAGGTATTGTTGTCAGGAGGTGATCCGCTGACACTCAGCGACAGCGAGGTCGAAGCCCTGCTCGCAGCGCTCGATGACGAAACCGCCGGTTATGTGCTACGGGTATGCACGCGGGTTCCGGTGGTGATGCCGAGCCGTGTCACCCCGCATCTCGCGCGATTGCTCGGTGACCGCGGCGGTCTGTGGCTCGTTACCCAGGTAAATCACCCGCGCGAGCTCACAGCGGAGTTTTGCGAGGCGGCTCGACTTCTGCAACGGAACGGCGTGCCGATGCTGAATCAGAGCGTCTTGCTCCGCGGCGTCAACGACAAGCTCGAGACGCTGAGCGAGCTGTTTCGCGGCTTGGCGAGGGCTCGGGTGAAACCGTACTATCTATTTCAGGCCGACTTGGCCGCGGGCACCTCGCATTTCCGAGTCGCGATTGAAGATGGATTGACGCTGATGCGCGGACTGCGGCGCCGGCTGTCGGGGCTTTCACTGCCGATCTATGCGCTTGACGTTCCCGGCGCCGGTTCTAAGCTCAATCTCGAAACGGCGCTCGTGCGCGTAGAGCCCCGCATGTATGTGTTGCGCGATGCCGACGGCCGCGAGCACCGCTATCCCCGGACACAGGCGCGATAGTTCGGCGCCGAATCGGGGCTGAGCACCCTGTATGGTGAGTCTGCGGTTTCCCGGGGGCTTGCGGGTGTGTTTACGGCGAATCGAGTTTCTGTCGCAACCACCACGGCAGGCGCGCCGGGCGTCCGGTTCGGGGGCTTACAGCGACCATCACGGTCTCGGCCCGGGCGTACCTGGTGCCGCTGTCGTCACGGATATCGTAACTCAGCCGGAAGCTGCTGCTTCCAAGCTCCCCAACGTGAAGCTCCACAAAGACTCGGTCAAGCAAAGGGATAGGCTGCTCGTACTCGCACTCCGCTCGTTTCACCAAGAACACGAGATCGTCGGCCTGCGGCTTAACCGAAAAACGATCGCCGAGGAACCGCACCCGAGCCGCTTCAAGATAGCTAAACAGCACTGCGTTATTGACGTGCCCATAGGCGTCGAGATCGCGAAAGCGCACCTCTACGGCAACGCGATACAGAGGTTCCGGTGCTTCCATTATTACCTCATTACCTCTACATTCGGTGCCGGCGAGCCGCCGGTGTCATCAGCGGCAGCGCCTACTCGCCCCACAGCTCTCTTAAACGCGCGTCCCGCCGGCAGCCTGAGCGATAGAAGTTGTAGCGAACCGGGTTCTTTCGGGCATACCCCTGGTGGTAGTTCTCCGCCGGGTAAAACTCTTCATAGGTGCGTATCTCGGTGACTATCGGGTCGCTGAACCTGCCGCTTTCCTCGAGCTCACGCTTCGACTGCTCGGCAATCCGGCGTTGTTCTTCGTCGTGGTAGAAGACTGCGCTGCGGTAGATATCCCCGCGATCGCAGAACTGCCCGCCGTCGTCTAAGGGGTCGATGTTAACCCAATACACGTCGAGAATCTCAGCATAGCTGATAATGTGGGGATCGAAAATCACTTGAACCACCTCGACATGACCCGTGCCGCCCTCTACGACCTGGCGGTAGCGCGGGTGCTCGAGCTCGCCCCCGCTGAAGCCCGAGGTGACATCAATTACCCCGTTAAGCTTTTCGTACGGCGGTTCCATACACCAGAAGCATCCGCCGGCGAGTGTCGCCGCTTCATAGCCCTGCTCGGTGGCTTCGGCGGTGGTGATGTATTCCACCTCGAGAGGCGTCTGACCGGAATGGACGATAATGCTGCGCTCGCCGGAGTCCGACTGCTCCTCCGTCGCTTCAGGTTCTTCCGATCCTCCGGCGGCGAACAGCGGAAGGCTGAATACCGCAGCCAGAACCAGTATCGCTCCCCATTTTTTCAAGTTAGCCGTGCTGTTGTGCATAGTGTTCTCCTTTCCGCTCTAAAATACTGTGTTCGTAGGCGTGTGTGCAGTTCACCCGGAAAATTCTGAGTGTTCAACTTAGAATAGGGCGGAACGGAGCGCAGCGCGGGGCGGTCGTTTCTCTGTATCTCAAAAACTGTATTCAAGGGTTAAGCGCCAAGCCGGCCGGTACTCGAACGACCCATCCGGTAAGGCGCGCTCGGCGGTACCGCGGTGACTTACGCGCCACAGAAAGGGAGCGGGCGCACGTACTCCGAAGCCGAGCTCCCACTCCAGTCGATGATCGATTGCATCGAGAAGCTCGCCGGTATTTGAGACCGAACGGTTTTGTACCGTGTAAGAGCCGACACCGGTGTCGATCACAACAAACTCCGCCAACCGCAGCAGATACTGCGCGCGGAGATTGAAGACGTGTTCGGGCACGAACTGCGCTGCGATTCCACGGGGCAGGATATAGCGGAGAGTCAGAAGGGAGTCGACTCGTTCGCCTCCGTGCCAGCGCTGCGGCAGCCAACTGAGGTTGCGGTCGCCGCGCACGAACAAGAGTTCTACCTGGCGAAGCGCGTTGCCGTCATCATCAAAGGTACGCAGCCAATCCCACCCGACGCCTGCGCCGATGATCCGGCCATCTGATGCCGTCGCGCCTTCCGCTCCCATACCGAATAGCAGCGCCTGGCTCAAGCGGCGATGCTTCAGAGCGGTAGAGACCTCGCTTCCATTGTAGGTGGTGAGGCTCTTCAGATAATAGCGCGACCACGGCCATTCAACGCGCACGCGTACCTCGTTATCGCGCGCCGATTGCCATCCGTCCGCGCCCACCTCGGCGGGTAAACCGAAGCGAAATCCGACTCTGTCGCGGGTCGGGCGAGTGAGATGGCGCTGCAGCGTCTCAGTCGGAATGGGCCGCGGGTCGCCTCCCGGGGCCGGCCGGCGGGTCGAGGAAGCGGCTGTGCGCACGCCGGTGGGTGCGCCGGGGGGCAGAGTCTCGATGCCGGCCACGTACGCAATCTTGGTTTGCAGCCGGCCGGTCGGCGGCATCACGTGGCCTCCGGGGTACTCGGCGTAGCGGTTGGCCACTCCGGCTTCTTGCAAGCTGCGGCGCACATAGTTGATTCCCTCGTAGCGGGCCCGGTCTTCACGGCTGCCGATCAAGAATGCCCCGCGGAACCCACTCTCGCGCATCCGCTGGAGACCAGCTTCGGTGACCGGGTAAGAGGCCCTGGTCCCGGCCATCACCGCACCCGCAAATCGGTCCGGATTACGCGCGACAAGCGCCCAGCTCAAGTCACCCCCGAGTGAGTAGCCGCCGAGATACACCTCGGACGGATTGGCGCCGTAAGTGTCGAACACGCGGTCTAGGTCGGCGAATAAGCGCTCCTCGTACCACTCGACAAACCGAATGAAGTCGGGTAGGTACTCGGTGCGGTCGGGCCGGCCGGCGGGGAATACGAGGATAAACTCGCGTTGCCGTTCCGGGTCCAAGCCCATGCGGCGTGCCATATGCGAGGCTCGCGCACCGGTAGGAGGCAAAACGACGAACACGGGATAGATGCGCTGTGAGCTGTAGCCGGCCGGTAGCACGACTTCGGCCGGCTGATCGAAGTACGCCGGGCGCACTTGCGCCGCTAGCGCCGGAGTTGCGGCCGGCAGCAGAAACAACCCGAGAACGGCTAAAACAAACCGTACCGGTGTGGTCCGGCCGGCGGCAGCGTTTGCGGTTACCTGCACGATGCTCCTATTGTAGCGCAGCGGCTGCCGCCGGAACCGTGTGCGCGTGCTGCCGGCGAGACGGTTCGGGATATCGGTCTTGCGGGTGCTCGGCAAAGTATACACCTACCCGTTGTTCGATTTCGGCCATAGAGCGCGCGGTCTTTAGCGCTGCGAACAGGCGCGTGCCCCATTGCAAGGGCTGAGTGTAGTACTGATAAAACCGTTTGGCACGCGTGAGCTGAAACTCCGGGGGCTGGTGTTCGCGAAGCAGTGCCCCGAAACGGCGGGCGACCGCCAGCCGGTCTATAACAAGCTGCGCGTTGCGCGCAAGCGCGAAGATCCATGGCGAACGTACCGCCTCGCGTCCAATCATCACCGCGCGCGGCTCATAGCGGCGGATCCGGTATTCAAGTGTGGTAATGTCGCTTACGCCTCCGCTTGCAACTACCGGCACCGCAACCCGTTGCTGCAGCTCTGCAACAAAGCGCCAGTCTGCCGGGCGCGCCTCAGGCTCCTTTCGCGTCTTGGGGTGCAGAGTGAGCTCCCCGGCGCCTGCGGCGCATAAGCTCACAGCGAATCTCGCCAGTTGCTCTATCTCGCGGCGCTCTCCAAGGCGCAGTTTCACCGATAGGTGCGCATCCGGCAGCACCTCGCGGGCCGCGGCCACAGCCCGCCGGGCCTCATCTACACGCTTCATCCACGCGATGCCCCCGCCGGCGCGGACGATGTGCGGGGCGCTACAGGCCATGTTTAGGTCTATCCCCAGCCCGCCGCGACCGGCGATCTTCGTGGCCACCGCCTTGACCGCGGCAGCGTCGCGGAAGAGAAACTGGTATACGGTACGCTCGGGCTCAGGCTGCAGATCCAGGTACCACCGGTGAAAGGCGCTATGGGCGGTAATCGCCTCCGCGCTGATCATCTCGGTGTAATAGCGGTCGCACCCTCCAAACTCGGCAATCAGATGGCGGAGACCGGCGTGGGTAAGCGTGACCATCGGAGCAAGATACAGCGGCACAGAGCCCGAGCGTGAATAATTCATAAACGCCTCGTATCGTAGCGGCGGCGAGGCTCCGTTGCAACCGCTCACACCCGGCGTGCGCGCCACGGTGCTAGCTTGCAGGTAACATAGCGCAGCAGGGAAGCGCCGTCACGCTGCAGGCCGGCGCGTGCGCGCTTCAAGTTGTTGAAATTGTGTGTGGGCGGTATTATCCTCACAGCAAGTGAGGAAATGCTATGCGAACGACACAGGTCACCGAGGGCGTGTACCGCCTCTCAGCAAATGTGCACAACATTCTCTTCGAGGGCTTCTGGCCTATTCCGAACGGCGTCTCGCTGAACTCGTACGTGGTAAAGGGCGATAAGTGCGCCATCATCGATGGAGTCTGCGACTGGGATGGCGTCCCCGAGACGCTCTTCGCCCAGCTCGACGAGATGCAGGTCAAGCTCGAGGATATCGACTACATCATCATTAATCATATGGAACCCGATCACTCCGGATGGCTTGACGCCTTCCGGAGACTACGCAGCGAGTTTACGGTGTACTGCAGCGAACGCGCTAAACCATTGCTGGAGGCGTTCTACGGCATTATCGACAACGTTCATACCGTCAAGTCCGGTGATACCCTTGATCTCGGCGACGGGCGGGTCTTGGCGTTCGAAGACATTCCGAACGTCCACTGGCCTGAGACGATGGCTACCTACGATACCAAGAGCAAGACATTGTTTCCTTGTGACGCGTTCGGCTCGTTCGGGGCGGTTTCCGACGATGCACCGTATGACGATACCCTCGAGGAGGAACACATCGAGTTTTTTGAGCGCGAGATGGAGCGGTACTACGCCAACATCGTCTCGGCGTTCTCCGGGCCGACTCAGAAAGCAATCGCGAAGGTTGACAACTTGGACGTGCGCATTATTGCGCCGGGGCACGGAATCGTGTGGCGCCGCGACCCCCAGAGAGTTGTACGCGACTACAAGCGGCTCACCTCGTACGCCAAAGGTCCGGCCAAGCCCGAAGTCACGGTGGTGTGGGGGAGTATGTATGGGATGACCGAGCGGGCCCTGCAGCCGGTTGTCAATGCGATTGAGGCTGAAGGGGTACCCACGCACGTGCACCGCATCCCGGAGACTGGCCTCAGCTTTGTGCTCGAGTCGGCGCTGCAGAGTTCCGGGGTCGTGCTTGGCATGCCGACCTACGAGTACAAGATGTTTCCGCCGATGGCTGCGGCGCTCGATGAGATCGGCAAGAAGAAGATCCAGAACCGGATTTGTCTCCGCTTCGGATCGTACGGATGGTCGGGCGGCGCGCAGAAGGAGCTTGAGGAAATCAACGAGCGGCACAAGATGAACTGGAAGTTTGTCGAGCCGGTTGAGTTCAAAGGTCGGCCGCGCGAGGACGATATCGAACTGCTGAAGCAGCGCGCGCGCGAGCTCGCACGAGCCGTCAAACAGTGGGCGCTCGGCGAGCGAACGGGGCAGTGAGCGGTCTGAGCATGGAGCACGATCTGCAGGTGGTGTTCGAGGATGAGTATCTCGTTGTTCTCGATAAACCCTGCGAGCTCATGGTGCATCAAAACGAGATGGAACGTCATGAGCCGACCTGCCTTGGAATACTGCAAAAGAGCTACCACCAGCGTTTCTTCACGGTGCACCGCCTTGATCGCAAGACCTCCGGGCTCCTGGTGTTCGCGCGCAGCGCGGAAACGGCGGGAGCGCTGGCAGACCTCTTTCGGTCGCAGGCGGTGCAGAAGCGCTATATGGCACTAGTGCACGGTGAACCGGCACAGAGCTCCGGTTCGATAGATCAACCGCTGCAGAAGCGTCAAGGGCGCAAGGGTGCAACTAACGCTCTCACGCGCTATCGCGTACTGAGCAGCGGGGCACTACAGGTGCCGGTGTTGTCCGAAGAAGACGCGGTGGTGAGCCTAATGGAGCTCGAGTTGGTAACCGGACGGCAGCACCAAGCACGCCGGCACGCGCGCGCACTCGGCACACCGATTGTCGGAGACCGGCGCTATGGGCACAGGCGGTTTAATCACGTTGTTGAGGAGCATCTTGAGACACGCGAGCTGTTCCTGCGTGCGTCTTCATTGCAATTCACCCATCCAGCTACCGGAAAGCCGCTTACCGTAACTGCAGTAATACCGGAGACGTGGCGCCCTCTGTTGGCCCAGGCCCGGATCGCGGTGCCGGCGGAGTATCTGCCCGCTTTGTAAGCGGCGACGGGCCTTGTCAAAGAAGATTCACTTGAGAGGAAGCGGCAAGTACTGGGCCCAGAGGGACTTGAACCCTCGACCCACGGATTATGAGTCCGCTGCTCTAACCAACTGAGCTATGGGCCCTCTTCCTGCCGGAGTCTGTATGATGCCTGAAAACCGTGCAGCCGTCAATGCGGTCGAAAGAGGCCGGATATGGGTTTCAGCATGTGCTTGACGGTTCTCGTATTCTGGCAGCAAACTAGAGGAGGTGATTATCGACGCACGTGAGGAGGTGCTGCATGCTGCAGTTTTCGATTACCGAGGCATTGGATGCTATAGCGCGAGATCGAACAGGGCCGTGCGTATCGCTCGTGCTTCCGCTCGAGCATAGCACTAAACGCGAAACCGAGAACGTCATCGACTTGAAGAACCTGGTTCGTGACGCTGAGGAGATTTTGCAGGCGCACGGCTGCGATTCCGGGCAGGTGTCCGAGTTGCTGCGCCCTTTGCACCGCGAGATGGAAAAGCCTGCGCCTTGGCAAGGGGGCGCACGCGGGTATGCGGTGTTTCTCAGCCCCGATTCTTTTCAGACTTACAGCTTGCCGGTACGTCCGATGCGCGTGTGTCGGGTGGACGATCAGTTCATGCTGTCGCCTTTGTTGCAGCTTCATCGTGCCGACGGTCGGTTCGCAGTGTTGGCGCTCAATCTCAAAAAGGTCCGGTTGTACGAGGCTACGCGGTACTCGTTTTCGCCGGTCCCGCTGAACGGTGTTCCGGCCGCCTTGGAGGAGTATCTCAGGCCTTTGGAGTTCGAGCGTAACCTCGGCGCCTATACATCGGGCACCGGTGCGGGAAAGGCGCCGGGAACTGTCGCGCACGGGCAATATCCCGGCGAAGAACAGAACAAAAAGTATGTCATTGAGTTCTTCGAGCAACTGGATTCCGTTGTACGCGCGCGTTTTTCGGACTCGAGTACTCCACTGGTTTTGGCGGGAGTAGAATATCTAGTGGGCTGTTATCGCAAGCAAAGCTCTTACCCTAGCATTCACGGGCAGTACGTGCCCGGTAGTCCCGAACGCGTGGACGAGTATGAGCTTCACCGCCGTGCTTGGGAATTGGTTGCTCCACGCATCACGCGCGAGCTGGATTCCGCGCTCGAACGGTTCGAGCGTGAGCTCGGCCGCAATCACTCGAGCGTTGATGTGCGCGACATCGTTATCGCGGCCGCGCGCGGTCACGTCGATACGCTCTTCGTAGACCCCAGCCGGCCGATATGGGGCACGTTCGAGCGTGCCGATGAAGACGTGCAGATATCCGATTTCGCCGACGAAGATGCGGTTGCTGCTCAGAAGAACGGTAATATCGATCTAATCGATTTGGCGGTACGCGAGACTTGGCGTCACCGCGGAGAGGTGTACTTCATTGACGCCGAGACGTATCCCAATTACGCACCAGTCAGTGCGGTGCTGCGCGCCGCGGCGGTCACAATAGCTCAATGATCCTGCTCTAGGAGGTAATACAGCAGGTACAGTCCGGCGATGGCGTCGGAGGAATCGACAAAGCTCGGGCTCTCGGCCGACAGCGTGCTGCGAATGCTGCGGCGAACACCGGCCTCGGGGCGGTCTGAGATGACAACGGCATCCGCAATTGAACGGATCAGTATCTGCAGATCGGTGTACGCCGCGCGGTTATAGCGCTGCTGCATTTCGCGGGACGCCTGGTCGATCACCGTGAAGTGGCGGGCTTCGTCGACGAGCTCGGCGAAGCCCTGACCCGCTTCTTGATTCTCGAGGTAAAACAGCTCGTACAGCGTGCTGTTCGGTTCAATGCTGCGGGCGGCGATGCCGTACACCGCTTGTTTGAAGCGGGGACTTGTTCTGCGCGCGGCGATCTGAAAGAGGTCTACAAGCCACGCGCCATCGGTGTCCATAATTGAGAGCGCAACCACCAGCTCCAGCTCGGCGCGCGCCGGCAGCGCCGGCCCCCTCAGCAGCTGGTGTATGAACTGCAGCTCCTCGCGCGACCCAACACGGGCGAGCGACTTCAGCGCTACGGCGGTGGTTTCTATGTTGTCCTCGGCAACGATATCCCGGAGGACCGGGAAAACCGCGGCTTCGGGGTAGGCACCGAGCGTGAATATCGCGAGCCTGCGGGTGTATGAGTCGGAGTCGAGCGCCTCCGCAATGATCTGATGTAAGAGCTCAGGGCGCGGATAGGCGTATAGCGATCGCAGAATGCGCTCGCGATCGGAGGCCCGCGGTGACTTTAGGCGTTTGCGAAGCTCCGCGGTGGCTACCAAGGTACTGCTGCGCTCGAGCGACAGCAGCGTTGTTTCCCGTTTGATCGGGTCTTCGCTGCTCTCCAGCTGGTATACGTCGAGAAACGCTTTGAGGTTCTTGGCCGAAAGAAGAATCGCGGTGCTCTCTCGCAGCGAGAGACTTCCGCGCTCGCGCATTACGATTCCGAAATACAGATTCGCTGCGGCGATCGCAACCAACAGTAGGTAAGTAAGACTGAACATATGCAGCCCGGCCGGCTCGCGTCCGACGAGCAGGTCGGCGAGCCCGCCACCGATAAGCCCTACGAGCAGTGCTCCGGTTGCGGTAAAGAACTGCGCCATCGTCGAGTAACTGATCCGCTCGTGCTCGGGGATCGACTTGATGAAGACGCTGTTCTGGATGATCAGGAGCAGCTTATACAGAAAAAACGTCGCGAACCCCATTGCGTAATACCAGTGATAGGGAAGATCACCCGGCAGTACAACCCAGACCAGCGCGATCGCCATCGTCGCCACACTCGCGAGGATCACCACCGGCCGGTCCCCGAAGGTGTCGGCGAACGGTTTCAGCGCTACTCCCGCGGCGATGGAGGCAATACTACCGAACAGCATGTACAGAAAGACCAGGTTGTTGGGCATCGCCACAACCCGTCTCAAGTAGGGGATTTGAAAACCGAACAAGACAACGATTGCCAAACTCAGCCAGTGAATCCAGAGCGCATGAGAGCGCGTACGTTTCTGCATCGCCTCGCGTAAGGTCGGCACAACGCCCCGCCCGCGGCGGTACTCAATGCTCTCCCGGCTGGGTATCCGGCGCAGGTGCGCCGCGGCGATGGTGTTCATAGTGGCCCCGATGTAGGTGAGCCCTACCAAACCCAACAACCCGCTGAAAGCCTGTACCGATAACAGCAGGAAGCTGAGAAGCTGCGAGAGCATCTGCGTGATCGATAAGCGGATGTTTATCCCCACCACCAAGCCGCCGGCTTCGCGATCGAGCATGATCGTGCGTTGTACCGGGTGGACCATCGCAATGCCCATCGCCCGCGCAACCGCAAACGCGGTGAACACCGCCATCACGGTAATGACCGCCGGCTGCCCGTCGAGGAAGAACAGAGCGCCGTATCCCAAGCAGATCAGACCGCGCAGCAGCCACGCTCCGGAATAGACGCTGCCGATGTTTCTGCCGGCAAGAAGCCGCGGCACAACCAGGGCGGCGAGTCCGGCTATGTGAAAGGCCGATGTGATGTAGCCGAGCTGCAGGTTGCTGGCGCCGAAATGAATCGCCAGCAGTGAGGCCACAGTGTGATTTAGCAGGTAGATACCAAGGCCGTTCCACAGGATATGTTTGCGATACGCTGCAAGCCCCTGTTCACGCTCGGTACGGGACAAATGTTTGGTAAGGTGTTCCACTACGGCTCTCGAACAAGAACTCCGGCAAACCCCAGCTCGCGCAACTTCCGGCGATAGCTCTCGAGCTCATCGTTCGGCACCTCCGGCAGCACGACGCGGTGAACCCCGCTCTCCGCCGGCTCAATCTGCGGAGTGAAACCGGCATCGGTGAGCTGGGTGACCAATGCCTCGGCGTTGCCCCGGCCGGCGAACGACGCCACCTGAATGATCCGGTAGTTTTTCGGCTCGGGATACTCGAGGATTTCAAGCACAACCGGGGCAACACCGTGGCCGGCAATGCCGATCGCCTCGGCGGCCGCGCGTGACAGGTCGATGATGCGGCCTTCGATGAAAGGCCCCCTATCGTTAATGCGAACCGTCACCGCCGAGTTGTCTTCCGGGTTGACAACGCGGACAACGGTGTCGAACGGCAGCGTGCGGTGGGCGGCGGTGTAGTCGTTCGTGTCGAAAATCTCACCATTGGCGGTCATGCGCCCTTGGAATTTGCCCCCGTACCACGAAGCGATGCCTCGTTGGGTGTCGAGCACGCCGTCCGCCGTGCCGGTCGCGCCGGCGGCGCTGTGTGTTGCAGCGGTCTCGTTCTCCGTATTCTGCGTAGCTAGGATAGTACCCAACCGGGGCAGGGGCAGCCGACGGCCGGTACCGCTGTCGGCGGCAAGCGGCGCAGCGCACAGAAGTAGCGATGCAAACAAGCAAGCGAAACGAGTGGGCCCCATACCGGGAGTATCGGCACGGCTGCGCCGCTTGTAAAGACCCTGCGCCCGAGGTGTTCGTTGCATCATGCTGTGCTGTTCACTATAATGCGCTATCATCATGAGCAGCAAGAAGGATTACGCCGCCACCCGGCCGGTGCATTGGGCGGATATCAGCGCCGAGAAGATCGTCCGCGAGAAAGGCGCCCCTGCCGAGCGGGTGCACGCGCACTACACCTGCGCCTCGGGTATCACACCGTCGGGAACGGTACATATCGGCAACTTCCGGGAGATCATCTCGGTTGAGCTTGTTGTGCGTGCGCTGCGCGACCGCGGCTACGCCGCGCGATTTATCTACTCCTGGGACGACTACGACGTCTTTCGAAAAGTCCCGAGCAACATTCCGAACCGCGAGGCGTTTGAACACTACCTGCGCATGCCGATAACGCTGGTGCCCGACCCTGCGGGTGCGGAAGAGAGCTTCGCGCGGGCGAACGAGCGCGAGTTGGAGCGGTTGCTCGAAGTGGTCGGCGTTGAGCCGGAGTACATCTATCAGGCCGACCGCTATCGCAGCTCGGCATACGCCGAGGGAATCCGCACCGCGCTTGCGAAGCGTCAACGGATCCGCGCGGTGCTGAATGAACATCGCAGCGAGCCGTTGCCGCAAGACTGGTGGCCGGTTTCGGTGTTCAGCAGTTTCACTAACAAAGACACCACAACCGTGCTCGACTGGGACGGTGAGTGGAGTGTGACCTACCGCTGCGAAGAAACCGGAAACTGCGAAACGATCGATCTCCGCAGCACTTCACTCGCGAAGCTGCCCTGGCGCATCGACTGGCCGATGCGCTGGGCCTACGAGTCGGTTGACTTTGAGCCGGCGGGGAAGGACCACCACTCCGAGGGCGGCAGCTTCGATACTGCGCGGGGCGTTGTGCGGGAGGTATACGAGTTCGAGCCGCCGGTGACCTTCCAGTACGAGTTTCTCAGTATAAAGGGACGCGGCGGTAAGATCTCGTCGTCCAGCGGCGAGGTCATTGGTCTGCGCGAGGTGTTGGAGGTCTACCAACCGGAGGTGATACGCTACTTGTTTGCAGGCACACGACCTAACACCGAGTTTGCGATCTCATTCGATCTTGATGTGATCAAGATCTACGAAGACTATGACAAGTGCGAGCGCATTTATTTCGGGCAGCAGCAGGTCAACGAGAAGCGCAAGGCGAAAGAAGTCCGCGTCTACGAGCTTTCACAGGTGCGTGACGTGCCGGTGCGTATGGCGCCGCAGCTTTCGTTTCGTCACCTCTGTACCGAGGTGCAGATTGCCGATGGCGACATTCTCAAGGCGCTGGAGTTGGCACTCGGCGCCGACGGGGTCGCCGCGTTGAGCGCTGATGAGCGCAGGCGCCTGGAGCAGCGGGCCGAATGTGCTCTGGTCTGGGTGCGGCGTTTCGCGCCGGAGGATTATCGCTTTGAGCTCGCCGGCGCCGGCAGCGCGCCGGTCTCTCTGCAGGCGCTGGAACAGGCGGCGGTACAACGCGTCGTGGAGCTCGTTGAGCAGCGCTTCGAAGAGCTCGATGAGAAGCAACTGCAACAGGAACTGTATAATCTCGCGCGTGAGGTGGGAATAGAGTCGAAAGCATTGTTTCTTGCGATGTATCGCGTGCTCATCGGCAAGGAGCAAGGCCCGCGCCTTGCCGGGTTCTTGAAGACCATCGGTCGCGAACGATGTCTTGAAATACTGCAGAAATACCGTTGAGATAAGGACAACACTGTGAACAGCGATGAGCTCAAACAACGACTGGGGCGCCGAGCGGTAGACGATTTTGTACGAGGCGGAATGCGTGTCGGGTTAGGCACGGGATCAACGGCAGTTTGGGCGGTTCGGTGCGTTGGGGAGAAACTGCGTGCCGGCGAGTTGGAACACCTTGCGTGCGTGGTGACCAGCAGTCAAACGGAGCTCGAGTGCGAACAGCTGGGTATACCGATCTACAGCCTCAATCACACCCACGTCGGCGGTAAGCTCGATGTGACGATAGACGGCGCCGATGAGATCGAACCTTCCGGTAATCTCTGTAAGGGTGGCGGAGGAGCACTTGCGCTTGAAAAGGTTGTAGCCTACAACTCAAAGCGCGTCGTGATTCTTGCCGAGGAACGTAAGTACGTGGCACGGCTCGGCAAATCGTTCCCCATCACGGTTGAAGTGCTGCGCCAGGCGCGCGCAACGGTCACGCGCGCTGTTGAGGCTATGGGCGCGTCGGCGAGCTTACGGATGGCCGAGCGCAAGATAGGTCCTACTATCACGGATAACGGCAATATCCTTTTGGACCTTACCTTTGAGGCCGCGTTTGACGCCGGGTGGCTGGAGCGCGAACTAAACGCTATTCCGGGCGTGGTGGAGAACGGTCTGTTTACCGGGGGACATTACACGGTGTATCTGGCGAAACCCGATGGGTCGTTGCGCGTGCTCGAGTAGCCGGTCAACGCGGTTGGCCGTGCCCGGCGCCTAACGTACAAGCCTGGAAAGTAAATGCTCCTGCCGCCGCCAGCCGGGGTTCACCTTGACGCGCAGATCAAGATGAATGCGGTACGGGAACACGCGCGAAATCTCGCGCTGTGCCGCTTGCCGAATCGCCTTGATACGGCTGCCCCCCTTGCCGACCATAATACCTTTCTGGCTCTCGCGCTCAACTATCAAGAATGCGCGAATCCACAAGGGCTCCTCCCGCTCCTTTTCATCCTCGGCCGCCGGCCGAGCGGCCTGCTCGTCACGCAGCTCCAGGTCGCTGATCTCAACGTAGAGGGCATGCGGGAGCTCTTGGCGCGATTGTAGCACCGCTTGCTCGCGTATGAGCTCGGCGATGCGGAACTCGGGGTCCTGATCGGTGTAAAACTCCTCGGGGTACAGCAGTTCACCTTCCGGAAGCGCGGCGAACAGCGCCTGCTGCAGCTTTTCCAAACCGTCGCCGCGTACCGCCGAGGTTTCCGCCACCGCGGCGGCGGGGAGGCTGCTACGGACCAGCTCGAGGGGATCGCGGCCGCCGGCTCGCCGGAGGTCGATCTTGTTCAGCGCAACAACCGTGGCAAGTCTCGACTCGCCGAGGAGTGCGGCGATGTAGCGCTCTTCGCTGCCGACCGGCCGTGAAACGTCGATCACGTAGAGAACCGCATCGACCTCGTCGAGGCTCGCGGTCACGAGCTCCCGCAGGTGCCGGTTCAGCGGTTTGCGTGAGTTGTACAGGCCGGGGGTGTCGAGAAATACCGCCTGTCCGTGGGCGGTATTGTAGATTCCCCGGATCTTGTTGCGGGTGGTTTGAGGTGTGGGCGAGACAATCGAGATCTTATGGCCGCATAAGGCGTTCACGAGACTCGATTTTCCGGTTGACGGGCGGCCGACGACCGCGATGAAACCGGATTTGCGATCGGCTTCTTTCATCACGCTGGAATTCCTAGTATATTAAGCGCTGCCACGCAGCAACCATGCAACAAGGGAGCAGTCTACTATGGAGAAGCGAATGAGGTCCATCATCGCCCCTGGGAACGATACGCGAACCGCCGATGAGGACGACGACGCGCGGCGGGATGATAACGAACGCGCCGGAGATATGCTCGTTCAGAAGATGTTGAAAACGCGCACGATTCTAGTTTCCGGCGAGATCAACAAGGGCTTAGCGGAGCGTGTAGTGCGCCAGCTGTTATTGCTGGAAGACGCCGCCGACGACCCCGTTCGGGTCTTTATCGATTCTCCCGGGGGGGACGCCGACGCCGGGTATGCAATCTTCGACGTGATGCGCTTCATTACCCCACGGGTGTATACTATCGGTATGGGTTTGGTCGCGAGCGCGGGAGCGTTGATCCTGCTTGCCGCCGAGAAAGACTACCGCTTCGGACTGCCGAACTCGCACTACCTAATCCACCAGCCGATCTCCGGCATGCTGGGTGTGGCCACCGATATCGAGATTCATGCTCGGGAGATCGAGCGGACCCGCGAACGTATCAACAAGCTGATCTCGGAGGAGACCGGGCAGGAGCTCTCGAAGGTTGAAAAAGACACTGATCGTGATTACTGGATGGGGGCTGAGGAGGCGAAGGACTACGGACTCATCAGCCGAATTGTGAAGAATCGCGCCGAAGTGGACGAATGAACAACGAGCAGATACCGGCAGATGAAGCGGTTCCGTTCGCCGGTTTAGAGGCGCTGGACCTGCCGAAACATGTCAAGTATCACCGCGGTAAGGTGCGCGACCTGATCCCGCTTGATCATACTCTGTTGATAACCTGCAGTGATCGGGTATCTGCCTTCGACCGCGTGCTGGATGTGGTTCCCGACAAAGGTGAACTGCTTTCGCGCTTGTCGAGCTTCTGGTTTCGGCAGACGGCGGATATCATTGAGAATCATCTGGTGCGTGAGGTTACCGGTCGCACCGTATTGGTGAGGCACTGCACACCGCTGCCGGTTGAAGTAGTTGTACGCGGTTACCTCAGCGGTTCGGCTTGGCGCGACTATCAGGCCGGTAGACCGGTGTCCGGCGTTGTGCTGCCTTCGGGGCTGCGAATGAACGACCGCCTGCCTGAGCCGATCCTGACGCCGTCAACCAAGGAACAGCAGGGGGGGCACGATCGACCGATTGGGCGCGATGAGCTATTGGCGGCTGGGCTGGTGGCACCGCAGATCTGGGAACAAGTAGAGCGGGCGGCCTTGTCGCTGTTTGAGCGCGGCAGCGCGCATGCCGCGGGGGCGGGGCTCATATTGGTCGACACGAAGTACGAGTTCGGCTTGCTCGACGAGCGGCTCGTCTTGATCGACGAGCTGCATACCCCCGACTCGTCGCGGTACTGGTACGCCGACACATACGAGCAGCTCTTGTATGCGGGCGAGCGGCAACGGATGCTCGACAAGGAATACCTGCGGCAGTGGCTGATGGAGCACGGATTTCGGGGTGACGGCAAGGCGCCCCCGATACCGCCCGAGATTATCACCGAGCTCAGCAGCCGCTACCGCACGGCGTTTGAGCGGTTGACCGGTACCGAGTTTCGGCCGAAAGCGACCTCAAGCGAAGCAGAACGCACCGCAATCCTGTCTCTATTGGATGAGGGGGTGTAACCAAACCTCCTTGAATACGGAGGTGCGGTATGCACATAGCGCGTCGTTTGTCCGCGCGTACGGGGTCCTCCAACCGGCTCTCGGCAGTGGTTGCGGCAGTCGCGGTGCCGGTGCTGTGCAGCGGCGCAGTGTGCTGTGAGCTGTTCACCCCCCAGGCTTCCGGTAGCTCTGTGGTCTCGGTAATGAGCTACAATGTGGAGAATCTCTTTGACGACGTGTCCGACGGTACCGAGTTTCACGGGTTTGACCCGGCGCGCGACGAGTGGGACAGCCGCAGCTACCACGCCAAACTGGATAGTATTGCCGCGGTAGTGGAGGCGGCGGTGTCCGGCGGACCGGACATCCTCGCGCTGCAGGAGATCGAAAACCCACGCACCTTAGCGGCGCTCGCGGAAGACGCGCTCGATCGGCTCGGGTACACCGAGGCAGTGATGGTACCGGTGCCGGGAATCGCGTTCAACGTCGCGCTGCTCTCGCGTTTCCCGGTGCGCCGTGTTGCCTCTCACCTGGTACGCCCGGATCCTCCGGCTCGGCTCCGCAACATTCTCGAAGTTGAGCTCAAAGTCGAGGATCAGCACCTCATCGTACTGGTGAATCACTGGAAATCAAAGTTTGGAGGTGGAGGGGAAGCGACCGAGCCGCTGCGCATTGCCACGGCTGAGCTGCTGAGGCTCCGGTTGCGGGAGCTGCTGTCTCAGGACGCGGATGCGCAGATCATTGTGCTCGGCGATTTGAACTTGAGCTACGATGAGTATCGCCGGGTTGGGAAGGCCTATCAAACCGCGGTAATCCCGAAAAGCAGCGCCTACCCCACGGCGTACCACGGGTCTAGCCTGTTTATAACCGATTCGGCCGACCGTGCCGGGCTGCGCGGTGATAAGGTGGTGCTGTACACCCCTTGGAAGTCGAGTGACGCACCGGGCAGTTACGTTTATCAGCAGGAGTGGTACACGATAGACCACATGCTGTTCAGTCCGGGGCTCCTGAACGGCGACGGGCTGCATCTTGAATCGTTCAGTGTCGTGATGGAGGAGTTCATGCTGAACCGTTTCGGCGAACCGCTGCGCTGGGATACCGCGACGCGCAGCGGTTTTTCCGACCACCTGCCGCTGCTTGCGCGACTGCGGCGCAACTGACAGACTCGCCTACCGCCGCGACGGTGCGGCGGACCGGAGTGCCCGCCGTGCCCGGCTGCGGCGGTTACCTGCTCACCACAGCCCGAGCTCGCGCATGCGGCGGTGGAGCTCGGCTTCCCAACCGCGGTTGGCGCGCGGATTAGCCGGACTCGGGTGCAACAGCTCCACCACCTGCGGTTTCCCCTTTTCCCACGCGTCGCGAGCGGTGAACTCACCGGCGTCTAACCCGGCGACCACGCGATCAAGCTGTTCCCGCGCGTACCGCCCAACACCGATTGCGTAGCGCGGCTGCAAGACGGTCAAGACGGCGGCGGCGTGGCGATCGCACGCCGTGGTGAGTGCGGAGCGCTCGGGCTTTGGGAGTTTGTCGGGGGTGCGGTTACGTCCGCTGTGCTCAATGAACAAGAGCGGGCAGTAGTTGGCGACAAAGTGACGCGCGAAAAACCGGCTGGGCGTCCGGAAGCGCCTGTGAAAAGCGCCCCACAGCCGCTTGCCGCTGACCTCGCTGCGTGCGCAGTTCAACCCCTCGACCGGGCGCCTAGGGTGCACCGAGTTGGGTGACGCAATCGGCTGCGCGATCTGCAGCCACTCGCGAACGGCGTGAACTTCACCAAACGGTATTCCGGTCTGGGCCATGCCCCACGGCCCCGGATTCATCCCGAAAAACACCACCTCTTTCGGGGTGCCGGCGAACCTCCGCAGATACTCAGTGTGCATTGCAAACGCGTAAGCGAGCGGGTTATATACATACGCAACCGGCGGGCCGAAAGCCAGTACCGCCGTGCTGTCGCGCAGCTCGCAGGCAGCCGCGATCAGCCGCTCGGCGGCGGCGGCGAATGCGCTGTTTGCTCGCGATGAAGCGCCTGTCATGCGCTTACTGTAGCATGGCGGGCTCAGATTGACAGCTCCCGGCGCGGGTTCTATAGTGGGCGGGCGCAGGCCGCGACCCGCGTGCGCCGTACCTGCTATGCACAGCCGATAAACTAAGTGGTTGTATCGATGAATATCGTGTTATTCGAGCGTCACGAGCTCGAAGGCGAGCGACACTATGCAGTGACGCTCCCGCTGGCGGACCCGCGGGCGAAACACCTCCGCACGGTGTTGCGCTGTAGTTGCGGCGACTGCTTTCGGGCCGGGCTTGCGGACGGTCCGCTGGGGCGTGGGGAAGTAGTGGCGCTGACCGGCGAGGTAATCCAGCTGCGTTTTCACGCCGAGTGCGGTTCCCCGCCCAACGCGCCGGTGCGGCTACTGCTCGGTCATCCGCGTCCAATTCAGCTGCAGCGCATTCTCCGTGAGCTGGCCGCGATTGGCGTTTCGCAGGTGGTTGTCAGCCATACCGAGCTCGGCGAGCGTTCATACTTTCAGAGTACAATCTGGAGCGGTGACAGTATCAGGCGACTGCTGTTGGAGGGCTGCTCGCAGGGCGGCGGCACTCGGCTGCCGCTCGTGGTGCGCGAGCACACCCTTGAGCGCGCCGTGCTGCGGCTCGAGCGCGGTGAGCCGCGCCCGGCCGCTCGGCTGGTGCTACACCCCGCGCCCGGCGGATCGCGGTTGGCTGCCGCGGAAGGTCTGATGCCCCCGGTAGTATTGGCTGTCGGATCCGAACGCGGCTGGAGTACCGCGGAGCTCGCGCTGCTCGAGTCCGGCGGATATCTGCGCGTGCGGCTGGGAGAGCGAGTCTTGCGGACCGAAACGGCCGTGGTGGCCGCTACGGCGGTCTTGCTCGGTCGGTTGCATCTGCTTTAGCGCGTTGACCGCGCAGCTGATATCTGCCTCGCGGCCGAGGCGGCGTCCGCGACAGCCGGCGCGCTGCTGGGCAGCCGCAATTGATCAATCGCCGCAGTTCCACTACGATGTCGCCATGTCGAAGCTCGTAGATCCCGCCTCCCTGCTGTGCCGCTCGGTCTATATGGTCGGGATCAAGGGATCGGGGATGGCCGCGCTTGCCGATCTGCTCGTTCGTTTGGGTGTGCAGGTGAGCGGCTCCGATACCACCGAAGAGTTCTTTACCGACGCGGCGCTCGGAAGGCTGCAAATCATGGTGTACGAGGGGTTCTCGG
>PWQX01000025.1 GCA_003556605.1 Spirochaetaceae bacterium | reverse complement strand
GTAGTACCGGAATTGACCACGATTGGAATTACGGACATCCATGAGCTCATCGAGCCGCCCTGGCGAGTATTCTACAGAATCTATCAGAACGAAGTGAGAATTCTTTCTGTCATTGATGGAAAAAGAAATATTGAAGAGCTCCTCTACCGAAAAGTGATAGACGCAAAGCTTCAATAACGAAGAGAAATGGGGAAAACTCATCTAACAAGCGGTTGCAGACGGACTCGCTTCGCTCGCCGCGCATGCACATCCACGCGTTGGCCGCGAAGCGCGGCGTGAGTTTCTGGCCGCGGTCGTCTACTACAATAAGGAAGAGCCGGGGCTTGGCGCGCGTTTCGCTGCGGCTGTCGAGGATCCAACGGCTCGTGCCCTGGCCTTCCCGCTTGCCGGTTCGCCCGCGACCAAGAATACTCGGAGAGTTTTTCTCAAGGATTTTCCTTTTGCTGGTGTCTATCGGCCCGATACCGATGGGATCACGATCTTTGCACTCGCGCATCACTCGCGTCGGCCAGGCTACTGGCAATGGCGTGTTCAGGACCTTCGCGGATAAGCACACCCAAGAGATCTACGTCACCGGTAGGTCGAGAAGACTTCCACCGGATATCACCCGGCGGGCAAGGAGAAAGCTGGAGTACGTTGATGTGGCGTCGCGGTTGGAGGATCTTAAAACGCCTCCCGGAAACAAGCTTCACCGGCTCGGGAAGGACAGGGAGGGACAGTACGCAATCCGTGTTAATGATCAATGGCGCGTATGTTCGCGATTCGTGGACGGCGACGCTTTTGACGTTGAGATCACGGATTACCACTAGGAGGATGTAAACGATGAGTATACCAAATACCAGAGCAAGACAGGTTCGTCCAATTCATCCTGGTGAAATGCTGAGAGAGGATTTCATGCCTGATTTCGGGCTTACCGTTTCCCGGCTTGCCGAGGCATTGTGCGTGTCCCGCCAATCGGTGAATGAACTTATTCGTGAACGGCGAGCAGTCAGTCCGGAGATGGCGCTTCGACTCTCCAGGCTCTTTGGGAACTCCGCGGAGTTCTGGCTGAACGCGCAGCGTGCGATCGACCTGTGGGATGCCGAGCAGGCGGCCGGTCCCGAGATCAAACGTGTTGAACCACTGACTGTCTCATAAGAACAGCGTGTAGCGGCCGGGAAGAGGAACCGAAAGGAACAACAACCGTTGGTCGAATCCCCGATGAAAAGAGAAGGCGCCAGCTATGCGGCCGAAAAAAAGCAGAACCAAGAGCTTTCTACTCGCCAGTAACTAATATGGGCGATGGGAAAGCGATTTGATGAATGCAGAACAAGATTGTGAACCCCGCCTCGCGGAACTACTCCCGCTCGCCGGTTACGCGCGGCGTTCGATGGGTATCAGTGGCGAGTCGGACGAAACAGCTTTACAAAAAGAATATACATAGTATATCCTTGTATTGGAGGGTGCCGATGGAAACAGTGGTCCAGAAATGGGGAAACAGCCTTGGAATACGGATTCCGTCGCTTTACGCGAAGGAGTTTAACCTGAAGAATGGAAGCCCCGTCGAGATCCGTGAAGAGAATGGCGCAATCATAATTGTTCCCAAAAGACAGGAGTTGGCAGACCTGCTATCGCGAGTCACCGCCGAGAATCTCCACGAACCGATCGATACGGGAGCACCTGTCGGGACGGAGGAATGGTGAAGCATGGCTACGCACCCGCGCAGGGCGATATTGTCTGGCTCGATTTCAATCCCCAGCAAGGCCATGAACAAACACGACGGCGACCAGCGCTGGTGATCTCGCATCAGGAGTATAACGAAACAGTGGGACTTGCTTTGTTTTGTCCGATAACCTCCAAAGTGAAAGGCTATCCGTTCGAGGTTGAGGTGAAAGACACCAAAGTCAGCGGCGTGGTATTGAGCGACCAGGTAAACAGTCTCGATTGGAAAGCGCGCAGGATAGAGTTTATCGAGAAGATCGGGTCGGATATCTTCGCCGAAGTGAAGTCCAAGCTTGTGTTGCTAATTGATTAGCGACAAATCGAACATGCGCGTGAACGCGGACTCGCGGGACAAGCCCGCTCGCCGGTTACGCGGCGCCGTTCAGCCGCCGCTTTGCGGCGCCGTTATGGCGCCAAGAATTCACCGCGAAACGTCCGTCTTGTAGTGTAACCAAAAACATGTTACCTTCTGGTATGGGGAACCGGCTTTAGATGACAAACGGAATGCGGCATGCCCGGATCGCAAAGCAATAGCTGGCGCGTCTATTTCCGGCGGAAGGTGGAAAAGCAAGTAGCCAGGATGCCGCGGCCTCTATAGTCTTTCCAACTACGAAGTTCACAGCTACCACTCCTACGTTGAGGCTCAAAATGCGCGTCGAATCCGGCGTCGTTTGCCTTCTCTCGACACTTTCCTCTCACGAGATAGGTACGCAGACTCTACGCTACGTGTGGCCTACCGTTTCCCGCCGGTCCCGCATCCCCAACACTGAAGGATAATGGTGTTCTCCACATTGCTTTTCTCTGCTGAAACCACTCATAATGATATCGGAGGGCCGATATAGATGCGAACGTGTGTTGATGACGCTGCTATTCAAAACGCTCTTATGCAGGCTTTCGATATCGTTGAAAACGTAGGAGTAGTCTTTGGAAACGAAAACGGAGGTGATCGGTATAATGCGATTG
>PWQX01000171.1 GCA_003556605.1 Spirochaetaceae bacterium | reverse complement strand
TGCCTGCGCTCCGAACCCCGTGGAGATCGTCGCGCCAAGTGGCAGTTGCATCCCCGCCGTTACCGGCTGCCACGCCGCGCGCGGCGCCGCGCGGTACTCCACCCTTCCGGTCAGCGTGCTCACCCGCGCCGCAGGTTGGCCCCACGCCGCCGGAGCAAGCACCGTCAGAACTATCAGAACTATAACCAGGATGAACGATTGTTTCATCTGTGCTTCTCCTTACAGGCTCAGCGACAGCTCGAAGCGAGCCAAGTACTCCGGTTCGGCATCGTCTCCCAGCGAATCGCCGGGCAAAAACATTCCACCGGTCAGCGAAGCGCCCAAGTCCGGCAGAAGCCGCGCGCGCAACGCGAGCTCGAGCTCGGTCCCGAGGTAGCGCTTGGACGAGTCCGGGTCCACGAGCGCGCCCGCGAGCAGGCCGCCGGTTTCAATGCCGCTGTCGTCTTGGGCGCGCAGGAATACGCGTGCGCCCGCACCGAACTCCACGTTCTGCGCGGTGAGCGCGCTGTGCTCGATCCAAGGACGCAACGCGTAGCTCGCCCCGAACGTCAGCAGGTTCGCGATTCTGGGCTGGAACACCGTGCCGGTCGGCGGCTGCGTTATCGGCAGAAACCGGTCGAGCTTATCGCCCGGACCCGAGCCGTACAGCACGGCGATACCGAAACGTGACGCCAACCAGTCCTCGCGCAGGTACCGCAGGCGCGTACCCGCCGACAGCGCAGTGAGGCTCTCATCATCGTCGCCTCTCTCCGTTTGCAGTGTTGCGAGCGTTACGAAGGTGCTGTGGTAGGCGTTTGCGAATAGGGGCCCTGCGCCGAACAGCGTGTAGTACTGCGAGTTGACGGTGTCTTCGGTGTCGTCGGCGTCGCGCAGGTCCCGCTGCGCCAGGAGCGCCGCCGCAACGCGCTGCCGGCCCGGGAGATCCGGCAGCCGCAGCTCCAGCTGACCCAGGATTCGCCGCGGCCCGAAGTGCTCGTCATCGTCATCGTCCTCGGCGATATCGGCGGCCGACATACGGATGCTCGAGGACGGGTTCAGCAGCAGTCCTGTGTATGCCCCCGAAAGCTCCACCTCCACCGCGCTGCCTGCCTGCGCGATCCTCACGCCGTCGGCCACGTGGCTGAGCACCGTGCCGGTGGGATCGCGGAACACGAAGCGTCCGAGCGTGGTGCTCAGAACCGTATCGGGAGTCAGCGCGCCGGGCATTACGCTCGCCATGCGTAGGCGGTCGACGTCGAACAGGTAATCGCGATCGTCCGAGTAGGTATAGCTGCCCTCGGCCGTCACCGTAAGCGTACCGTCGTGATACAGTTGCCAAAAGGCTTCGGCCCACAGGGCAGCGCGGATGCGCTGCTCCCAGTCGGTATCATCAAGCTCCCGACTGCGCCGCATCGTGGTCGCGCTGTCTATGGTTACGCCCCAGTCGGCGCCGTCCAGCGCGTAGGCTCGGGTGTCAAACGCTACCAGCGCCAGCATCGCGAGGGCCGCCACGAACGACGCCCGCCATCGAAGCGCCCGGCTCACAACACACCGTCCTTATAGGCCAACGTACGGCCAAGGATCCGCATCATCCGCTCACCGGAGATACTCATGTTGGGGTACGAGCGCCCCTGTACGATGCGCAGAAAGCGCAGGTCACGGGTTGCATAGCGCGGTCCGCCGAGCAGCGACCCAAGCACCCCGCGCGGAAGGTCGAACAGCTGCTGGACGAGGAACACGTACTCGCCGAGGTTTATCGCTTCGTTGACACCGCGCTGCTCAATGGCCATGCCCGCCGCCTGCAGCGCGTCAACCGCAGCAGCGTAGTCGGCCTCTTCGCCGATCATGCCGCGCGCCGACAGCAGCAGGTAGGCAGCCTGTCCGTATGAGGCCTCGTGCGCCGCGAGAATATCATCGAGTGTTTGATTGGATTGCGCCACGAGGCTCGTGGTCATCAAAGCAAACACCAACAGACCAAGACATTGCTTTCTCACCTTGAAGGCCCTCCCCGTTCGGTATGTCATGCCACAGCAACACTGTGCCGTAAGTGTACCCGACAAAACAACAGCAGACAACAAGAGTTTGCGTGTGCAGCGAACCGCGGGCCGTTCCCGGCGCGCAGACGTTTGCGAGCTCTCACCGCCGAGTGCAGGAATCGTTTGACGGCGCGTTACTAACTCCACTATACTAACGAAACACTGCACGCTCACAAGGATGGCTGTCCGATGAAAGGTGATGTAATCATCGTGGAAGAGCATCACTACCGTGCTGCCCGCGAGATCGTTGAGAAAATTTTGCCGCGAGTTCACCGGCAGCGCGGGCGCTACATCATTACGGTTGCGGGCGAATCGGGCAGCGGTAAGTCCGAAACCGGCGCCGCGATTGCCGAGACGATTGAACAGCTCAGCGACTTGCGCTGCGTTGTGCTCCAGCAGGACGACTACTTCGTACACCCGCCGAAAACAAACGACGCCGCACGGCGCGCAGACATCGGCTCGGTCGGTACCCGGGAGGTCAAGCTCGAGCTGTTGGACCGGCACCTCAAGGCCGCGCTGGGTGACGCTACTGAAATCACCAAGCCGCTGGTGATCTACGGCGAGGACCGCATCGCCGAGGAGACCATCCGCCTGGAAGGAATAACGGTGGTCATCGCGGAGGGGACCTACACCACGCTCTTGAAAAATGTCGACACCCGTGTGTTCATTGCGCGCAACCGACTTGAAACGCTGGAGTCCCGCAAGAAACGCGGCCGGGAGGTGATGGACCCGTTCATCGAGGACGTGCTCACGATCGAGCACGCAATCATCTGCAAGCATCGCGCGCTCGCCGATATCGTTATTACGCGTGATTATCAGGTAGAGTTCGCCGCAGACTAACGCCGGGGCACTACGGGAGGGAGGCTTATGAGCCGGGCAGAAACGCAGCCGCCGCGCCGGCAGCCGGCGCCGCAGCACGCCGCGCACGATCGGCTGACGCCTAGCCCGCCGGCCGGCGGTCAGCCGCGCGTATATCGGGAAGTGCTCGACTACTGGAGCGCGCACAAACCGCAACTGCTCGCCGACTACACGTGCGCGCGGCGCTCCTTCCTGGCGTGGTGTCTGCCGCAGGAAGCGCTTGCTCTGTCAGCCGGGGAGGTGCTCGCGATACTGAGAGAACGGTTCGGCGCCGATGTGGACAAGGCTGTTACCGGCGTGGTGCCGTCACCGGTGGCTCGGCAGGCGGACGGAAACTGGCTCACCCGCAGCAACGTAATTGGAATCAACGTCCGCACGCTGGGCTCGTTCTGGAAGGTCCTCCCGTACCTGCTTACGGTTCCGGCCTCCTGGGACGCGGTGCATTTGTTGCCGATCTGGGAGCCCGGCGTTATCGGGAGCCTGTACGGGGTGAGTAGTTGGGAGATCAACGGCGAGTTCTTTTCGGCGGAGCTTGCCGCTGAGCTGACGGACCTGAACACGGTTGAGCGGCAACTGCGGTTCGTGACCAACATGATCCACCTGATGGGCCGCCCCGTCGGGCTTGATGTAATCCCGCATACCGACCGGTTTTCGCAGATCGCCTTGGCGCAGCCCTGGTGCTTTGAATGGCTGCAACGCGAGGATCTTACCCTTATCGATCACGGCGACCATCTGATCCCTCGAGTGGAGCAGGTCATCTACGAGTGGCTGCGGGTCCGCGGCCCGGCGGTTCAAACGTCTGTGCCCGAAAGCCCCGGAACGCTCTTCTACGAGTTGAGCAAGACCGAGCGAACCCTGCTGCTGTTCGGACCAGCGGACGACAAAGCGCTGCGCGACGAGCGCCGGGGCGAGTTGGTGGGTCAGCTTTACGGGTACGGGTACGAACCGGTGCCGGCCACCATGGCGCCGCCTTTTCGCGGTCTGTCGATTGACCCCGATACGCGCTACACCGACGCGGATGGGCGGGTGTGGCGCGACTACCGCATCACCGAGCCGCAGGCGATGTCACGGGTATTTGGTCCGCTGACCCGCTATCGGCTCTATCGCGGCCGCGGCGACTCGAGTTGGGCACTGGACTTTTCACAGCCCGTCCCCGAGGTGTGGGACTACATCGCCGAGTGTTACGCCGAGACCTGTGCCGCGTACGGGTTCGACTTCATGCGCGGGGATATGTCGCACGTACAGATGCGTCCCGGCGGCGTGCCTGCTGCGATTGACGACTACTACGATATCCTCGGATTCGTGAAGCGCCGCGTGTGCGAGCGCTGCAAGGCGCCGTTCTTCGCCTACTTCGCCGAGAGTTTCCTGGCCGCACGTGATGTGTTCGGTTACGGCGAAGAGATTGATCATCTCGAAGCGTCGCAGGCCGACGCGGTTCTCGGCGACTTGCAGTCGGAGGCAACCGGCACCCCGGAGTTCATGCGGCGAGTGCGATGGTATCTCGACCTGGCCCGCACTCGCGGCTGCACCCCGAGCTTTACGATCATCACCGGTGACAAGGACGACCCGCGCTTCGACGAGTTCTACCGCGCCGGCAACGCGGCGCGCTATTTCGCCGCCCTGTTTCTCACCGACATACCGAGCTACGTTGCCCTGGGATTTGAAACCCGTGATGTCCGCATGCAGCCGGCGCCCAACGAGTACTACACGAAGCTGTACGTTTTTCAGGAACAGGGCGAGTCCAACACCTATCCCTCGAAGGCCGTGCATGGCCCGTACCGGTGGAACACAAACGGAGCTCAGTTCGCGGCGCTCACCCGGATCCGAGTGTTCGCCGAGAGCATCCTGCCCGAGATCCGGGGCCGGCGAACTCGTTTACTGATTGCGCCCGATGCGGAGCACGGTTCCCCGGTCATGGCTTGGACTCAAGATGCAGCCAGGCCCGAGTACCTGTTCATCGTGAACTTCGGCACTGACCGTGATTCCGGCAGTTTCGGGGTCCCGGTGGTGTCAGGTGAGCACAGCCGCGAGCGCGGCAGCGAGCGACCGGCGAGCGCCTTGGAACTGCTTTTCTCAACGGAACTGGGGGCGGGTGCGCCTGATGCCGGTGAGAGCGCCGGGAAGCCGGCGGTGGAGCCTCGCAGCGAGCGGATCGGTCACAACGGATACCATTACCGGCTGGAAAACCTGCGCCCGGGCGTAGCTCAGGTCTATCGATACTGCTACTGAGTCGGCTGCAGCGCCGCCTCGACCCGTCTTATGAGCTCGGCGACGAATGCGTCGAAATCGCCGATCTGGGTTTTCGGTATTCGGAAGCCGATCGCGCCTTCGTGCCCGCCGCCGTTTTCGATCTTGAGGCTTGCAAGCAAGTCGCGTAGATCCACGTCCCTGAACGACGCACTGCGCCGCATGCGAAACTGCACCAGGTTGGAAGCGTTGGGGTGATCGTAATACGCGACAAGGCTGAGCCTGCCGCTCTCCTCGGCCAGCGCATCGGCTACTGTGCGCGCGACGGTTACGGTGGTATCCACGTCGAAACGCGAATACATGCGCTGGCTCTCGCGGGCATCCAGCGCTACACAGGCAACGGAGGCGAAGCGCGTTCGGCGTGCGAGCAGCTCGTCGTATAACTCTTGCTGCGAGGCCGACAGGCGCCGCAGTTCTGCGTAAACTTGTTCCATGTTATAGAGGTTGGTCTGCTTAGTGGTCTTCTCGGCCAACAGCTGATTGAACATGCCGCTGAAGATCTTGTACAGGCGTCGTTCCTTCTTGCTCTTGATGAACTTGCCCATCTGGGTATCAGCGACGATTCCCGTCAATATCGCCAGCACTGTGTTGCGCGTGAAGATTTCGTCAATCTCGTGCGAAGCCAAGATACTGCGGTCGGCGCTCAGTTTGCACCCGAGGTAGCCGACCAGCTCGGCCGCCGACGAGGCCGCGGCCACCAAACAGAAACCCTCATCACCATTGTAGCAGCTGTCGCCGTCGAGGTGATGGTCGATTTCGATCTTCAGCACCGTGGGGTCTGCCAGCAGCCGATCGACAGCCGGCGTTGATTCAATCATCGCCGGCTTTGCGGTATCACAGACGATTACGGTGTCAACCATGTCGTCGATCTCGGCACAGCGGGTGTTGACGTCAATCGAATTGAAGCGACAGATTTCGAGGAGATACCGAAAGTGCACCGGCACCTCGTCGGCGGTGCACAGGAATACGGGCTTTGAGAGCTTGCTCAGCAGTAGCCCTATCGCGACCATCGAGGCGACGCAATCCTCATCCGGGATCTCATGCCCCACAACTACAAAGCTCCGGCGGGTGACGAAGGCATTGATGATGTTGCGCACCACCCTGTTCTTCTCCGCGATGGTTGTGATATCCCGCTTCGTTTTGGGTGCGGTCGCTCGTGCAGCCGCCGGGTGCTGATCACCGTTTGCAACGACCACCCGGTTGCGGCCCTGCTCTTTGGCACGGTACAGCGCGTGGTCGGCGGTCTCCCTCACTTGCGGCACGGTGGCTCCATGGTCCGGGAACGCAGCGATGCCTTGGCTGGTAGTCACTCGGCTGATTGTGCCGCCGCGTGCGGCAAGGATAGGCAACTGGGCAACTTCTTGTCGGACGGCGTTGCAGATCGCTAGCGCCTCGGCCGGGCCGGTATCGGGGAGTAGTACAGTGAACTCGTCGCCGCCGTAACGGGCCACGATATCGGTGTCGCGGAAATGCTTACGGAATACCGGTACGACTGCGTTGATCACTTCGTCGCCGACCTCGTGCCCGTACTGCTCATTGATATCGTTGAAGTGGTCAAGGTCGAGCATCACCACCGAAATACGGCCGTTGTTCGTCCGCGTTTTCTGAAACTGCTCCTCGATCGCTTCGTCAAGAAATCGCCGATTGAACAAGCCGGTGGCCTCGTCGGTAACCGCGCGTTTGCGCGCCGTCTCGCCCCACTGCACCATATCGCTCAGGAAGGTGTTCGTGTTTGTCAGTCGCTGCGCGGTTGCGGTGAGCATACGGAACATGACCTTCATCGCTAACGGCGGGCGATTCTCGATCAGCGTATGAAAGTCACTTTCGGTCAGCGCGTAGAGCACCGCGTCGGTGCGCGCGTAGCAGCCGGCCGAACGCGGCGCTTCCTCAAAGATCGACATCTCGCCGAAGAAGTCGCCGTCGGTGAACTGCGTGATCTCCAGCTCCTGGCCGTCGGGAAGCTGCACGGTGATCGCGCACGTGCCGGTGTGAACGACATAGAGCGTACCGCCGGGATCGCCTTCGCGGAATAGCCGCTCGTTGCGCGCCAATGGCACGCGCGAGAGTAGACCGGCGATGTATCGGCGCTCCTCAGGCAACAGGTCGGCGAAGATCGCCAATTGTTTGAGGAAGCGTGCGACAGTGTCCACAGCACTCACCGAGCAGCCTCCAGCTGTAGTATCCGATCGCCGCCCGCCGCACGTGCTTCAAAGAGTAGAGCGTGGGTTTCGGTCACTAACGCGTTGGTCTGTGTTCGATCTGCAGGAAAACTGCCGATACCGAAACTGGCCGTCACCGTGACCTGGGCGCCGGCGGTACAGTCGCTGATGTCCATCGTCCGCACCGCATGACCGAGATCACGGGCGAGCGCTTCGGCTGCTGCCGGTGACTCTCCCGGCATTAAACCGGCGAGCTCGTTGCCTCGGTAACGAATCGCCTCTCCGGCGGCCTTCACCGCCGTAGCGAACACGGTGGCCAACCGTTTCAGCGTGGCGTCCCCGGCTTCATGGCCGTAGGTATCGTTGATTTCCTTGAAGTTGTCGGGCTTCATCATCAGCAGAGTGAACGCCTGCCGCGGGTCTCTTTGGTATGATGCGAGCTGCTCTTTCAGGAAGGCTGCGTTGTACAGCCCGGTCAGCTTGTCGACGTATACTTGGCGCCGCAGCTCGCGGACCCATGGAGTGTTTTCGCTGATCAGTTTGTTGGTGGAGCGCAGCCTGCCGGCGATGTTGCCGAGCAGCTTGAACAGGAGCCGTGCCGATATCTCCGGTTGCGCCTGCAGCACTTCGGCGAAACTGCGATCCTCAGCCGGGAAGCGCACTACGCGGGCAGGTGTTGCGGCGACGGCGTACGCAGTGCGGGGCGCTTCAACGAGGAGGTCGAGCTCGCCGAAGGTCTCACCGGCGATGAACCGGGCAACATCGCGGCCCGAGTGGTCGTCGAGCTCCGAGCGGATGACGATTTGGCCGCTGTCGATTATGTAGAGGTTATTGGCGCGTGAACCGGGACGAAAGACGACCGATCCTTCGGCAAGATCTACAATCTCACTGGCTTCGCTTACGAGTGTCAGCTCGTCTTCGTCAAGTGCTGCGAACAGGTCCGCCGTGCGCAGCAGTTGAGCGGTCTCGACGAGCTTATCGACGGTCTTCTCAGTCAGAGCAACCCCCCAGCTACGGTGTATTTGCTTACACGGTAGCACAAAACTCGCGAAAACTCGATAACTACGGCGCGGAATGCACGAAAACTCGACCGCTGTGCCGTCCAATACGCGAAAACTCAACCGATAGGGCGCCGAAGGCGGTGAATAACTGTCCCCGAGCGCGGCATCGTCTCGAACGGCATGCGGCTTGCCCGCAGGGTAGGGGCTTCCCGCTTCCCGCGTCAAGCTGCGTAACCGGGGGGAATAGAGCTGCCGGCGGCCCCATTTTCGTGGTAGAACTCTAGCGCGGTCGCCGGTTGGCTCGAGGGGCACGGCGATCAGCCTGTCGATTGGAGAAGCGCCACATGAACAACGCGAAGCAGCTCCTGCACAAGCCGGAGTTTCCCAGATCAAACCGCTACGAAGCAGCTTGGGTGCTTGAGAATCAAATGGGCCCCAACGCGTTATGGTTGACCGAATCGCTGACTGAAGCGCTGCCGCTTGAACGCGGTATGCGGGTGCTTGATCTTGGGTGCGGGCGTGCCGTCAGCAGCATCTTCTTGGCCAAAGAGTTCGGTGTACGCGTCTGGGCGGCGGATCTGTGGATTGCACCGGACCACAACTGGCGGCGGGTGCGCGACGCTGAGGTGGCCGACGCCGTATGCCCTCTGCGGGCCGAGGCGCATGCATTGCCGTTTCCTCAGGATTTCTTCGACGCTGTTGTCTCAATCGACGCATACCACTACTTCGGTACCGACCAGCTGTATCTCAGTTACCTGAGCCGATTTGTTCGTGCCGGAGGAGTAATCGGCGTGGTCGTGCCCGGGCTGATGCGGGCGTTTGAGGAAACGGTCCCGGAACACCTGGTTCGCCCTCAGGCGAACGGTAAGGCGTTCTGGGAAGACGACTGCTGGAGCTTTAAAACCGCCGACTGGTGGCGGCGACTCTGGAGCCGCAGCAGCACCGTCTGCGATGTTCGCGTTGATTCGCAGCCCGAGGGCTGGCGTCATTGGCGCGATTTCGAGCAGGCGCTAGAGCTTGCAGGAAAGAGCGTGTTCCCCTCCGACGCCGAAGCGCTGGAGCGCGACCAAGGCCGTTACATCGGGTTTGTGCGCGCAGTGGCTACTCGCACGGCGGCCGGCTCGCCGAACCTGTACGACCCTTCCTTAGGGATGCGCGAAGGTGTTGATGAGTGAGAGTCCGGTTCGTGGTGTGACGACTGTGGTTAGTCGAGGGTTGCAAGCGCCTCGGCTAGCCTGCGCGCGCCCTCGCGCAGCTGATGCGGCTCGTAGTACGAGAAGCTAACGCGCAGATGGGTAGTCAAGGCGCCGGTGCTCGAGCAGCGTGCCCCGGGCATCACCGCGACCTGGTGTTGCGCGGCCGCGGACACCAGCACCTCGGGGTCAAGCGGCTTTGGGCCCCGCACCCAGATGAAGTAGCCGCCCGCCGGGTAGCCGACATGATACCGCCGCCCGAGCTCTCGGCAGAGCGCCTCGTAAAGCACCTCACGCCTGCCTGCCAAGACATCGCGTAAGTCCTGCAGGTGCTTGCCCAGCAGCCCCAACTCCAGCACGCTGCGCACAATTGACGCTGTCAGCGGGTTCGTTCCACCCCCGCTGTCGTAGAGCCCGCTTGTGATGAGCCGCTGCAGCAGATCCGGATGCGCGTGAACCCAGCCGAGCCGCAGTCCCGGTCCCAGGATCTTGGAGAACGAGCCGAGGGTGAAGATGTTCCCTTCAGCTGCGTAGCTTGCGAACGAGGGCGGCGGGGCGCGGTCGTATCCGAGCAAATGATAAGCCTCGTCGGCAAGCAGCAGCACGGTGTGATCGCAGCATAGCTCGGCGACTCGCTTGCGGCGCTCCTCGGGCAGCGTGGCCCCAGTGGGGTTCTGATACGAGGGGACCACATACAGGAGTTTCGGCTTCTCGTGCCGGATTTGTTCGCTCAACCCGCCTACCAGCAATCCGTTCTCATCGGTAGGTACGCTCACGATCCTCAGGTGATGATCGGCGAAGATCTTGAGCGCCAGAAAATAGGTGGGTTCCTCCACCAGCACGGTGTCGCCGGGTTTCGTATAGACGGTGCAGATGAGGTCGAGCGCGCCCGAAACACCCGCGCTTATGAACAGCGCTTCCGGAGCCATGCGGCCCGCGCGATGCGTCGCGGTCCAGGCGTGCGCCGTCAGAAACTCCCCGAGCTGAGTCCGGAATCCCAGATCGCCCTCCTCCAGACCGTACTGCAGCACAAGCGGGTTGTTCAGTGAAAGCCGGTGCTCGGCCGCGCGGCGTATCAGCGCCAACGGGAGCAGCGACGGGCTGGGGTGACCGAGGGCTAAGTTGATGATATCGCCCTGTTGGCGTTGGGCGGAGACGGTATCGCTCATAACCGACAGCGTAGCGCTCAATTGTGTGGTCGTTCAAGATGCGTCCCGGCGCGTGTTCGGCCGAACCGGAGTCCCGGCAGTTGGCGGCGAGTGCCAACGATTGCAGGCGACCGCGCTCCCGTGTAAGGTGTGAGCATCAGCATCATGAAGCAGGAGGCGCGTTCCGTGACCGTAGTATTCTATCAAGAGTTGACCGATGTGTGGCGGCGGCAGATTGATTCGATCGCCCGCGAGTTCCCGCAGGCGCGGCTGATTTGTGATCCCGACGAAGCTGAGCGCCGCTTCCCTGAGGCCGACGTGGTCGTCGGCGGCAAGCTCAGTGAAGCTCTCATCCGCCGCGCCGAGCGTTTGAAACTGATCATCGTGCCGTTCACCGGCATCAGCCATCTCCCGCTCGATCTCGTCGTCGAGCGCGGCATTCGCATTGCCAACGCTCACGGCAACGCGCCGTACGTGGCCGAGCGCACGGTGGCGCTCATCCTGGCGTTCTACGGCCGCATCGTAGAGTTTCACAACGACCTGCGCGACGCCCGCTGGCATGGGTTTTGGGTCGGCCGCGGTTTGGACGATACCTGGGAGTCGGTCGAGGGTAAGCGCTGTGCGGTACTCGGTGCGGGCGAGATCGGTCTGCACGTGGCACGGCGACTGCGGCCGTTCGGGGTGCGCACGGTTGGGTTCAAGCGCAACGCGGTCGCTGAGGTCCCGCCGGAGTACGAGCGGATGGTGTACTCGTTAGACGAGGCGCTCGAGGGCGCCCAGATAGTGGTGGTGGCGCTGCCGTCTACGCCCGAAACCCGTGGGTTGATCACTGAAGAAAAACTGCGGGCGATGCCGGGGGCCCTGTTGGTCAACGTAGGCCGCGGGGACATTGTCGACGAAGAGGCGCTGTACCGTTGCCTCTCCACCGGCGTGCTCCACGGAGCGGCTATCGATACCTGGTACAACTACCCGAGCAAGGGAGTTGGCGGGGAGCCTTCACAGCATGGTATTCACCGGCTGCCGAATGTTGTGCTCTCACCGCATGTCGGCGGTTTCACTAAACAAGCCGTTCACGCCTGTACCGAGGAAGCGTGTGAAAACCTCCGGCGCTATCTTCGAGAGGAGCCGCTGCCCAACGAGGCCAGCCCGCGCAACGCGTACTAGGGCTACGAGGCCGGAACCCCGCACCGGCCTCGTGCCTCGCTCACCACAGGCTTACCACAGGTGGTTGAGCCGATTCTCCCAAAGACGGGGATCGTCTACGTCGACGTCCAGAGGGACGATGGGGGCCTGCAGCTCGATGTATAACCCTTCATCGGCCCACGGGCTTTCCTTCACTTCCGCAGGCGACCACACCGCACCTTCCTCTTCGAGTATGTCCCCGAGTTGCGGGACGTCTTCACCCACCACCAGGCGGTACAACAGATCTACCGCCATCTGCGCCGGGACGTAGGCCGGCATAGCGACGATTCCGAGCGCCTGGTTATTCCTAATCAATTCCTGCCCCTCAGGGCCCATCCAGGTGCCGGTAATGCCGTAATCTGCGGGGTTGCGGTTGGCAGCGGTGATCGCTTCCACGACTCCCGGTCCCATGATGTCGGGGGTTTGGACATAGATACCGAGCACGTCGTCCCCGTGACGAGTCAAGAGGTCGCTCGCACGCTCGTGCGCGTCGATGTTGTTCCACTGCCCGTCGCCTTGCGCAACGGTAAGCTGGGGGTACTCGCCGACAACCGACATGAAGCCTTCGTTGGCTGCGCGCGTGTACATATCGCGTACGTCGCCGGTAATCTCGATCACCACGCCTTCAGGAACTTCGCCGCCGTTGCGGTCCTTGATGCCCTCGATGAAGGCTTCGGCCGCGAGGGCGCTTTGGCCGGTTACGTCGGCGCTGATGAAGTAGTCGACGCGGCCGCCTTCCGGGCTCGTGTCGATTGCGGTGATCGGAATACCGGCCTCGTTGAGCATCTGCACGCCGGGCACGATGGCTCGCTGGTCGACCGCTCCGGCCATGATAAACCCGTCGATGTCTTGCACGATGAACGTGTCCATGTGGTTCATGATGGTTTGCGCATCGCCCTCGCCGTCGCGGATCAGCAAGCGCACGCCGAGCTCCTCAGCCTTCTCCTCGGCTGCGTAAATGAACGCTTCGATGTACGGCGTCCCGGGATACTTGATGACCATTCCAAAGGTCATCTCCTCTTCTGCGGTACCTGCGGCGTGCAGCCGGTCGGCGGTTGATGCGAAGATCAACGCTCCCAGCAGCATGACGGCCGACAGCAGACGGATCGGCGTAGTGTGCTTTTTCGTCCTCATAACAGTTCTCCTTTTTCGGGCGTTTCCACCCTCGCGTGCTGTTTTCTTAGACTGTTTTACTCTTTTAGATCAAGTGCTTCGAGCTGTTCCTTGTGCAGCAGATAACCCCGCCAGCGAACGCGCCCGCGGTCGAGCAGCAGTGCGACAAAGATAAGGGCACCTTTCGACGCGTAAATCAGGCTCGGCCCAACACCGAGCAAATTGAGCGAGTTCGAGAACATCCCCAGCAAGAGCGCCCCGCCGAGCATTCCCAGCGGTGTGCCCTTACCGCCTTGCAGACTTGCGCCGCCCATCAAAGCTCCGGCAAAGGACAGCAGTACCATGCCCTCGCCCATCGAATTCGAGATAGACCCCTGGCGACCGGCGGCCAAGAGCCCTCCCACCGCCGCTAAGACGCCGGCCAGCACAAAGGCGTACGCCGTCATGCGATCGACATTGATTCCGGAAACATGACTCGCCTTGGGGTTTCCGCCGGCGGCGACGAATCGGCGCCCGAAGGGCGTATGCTGCAGCACGAGGTTCAGCACGAAGAAGATCACGAGGATCAGCGGGATCGATACCGGAATGTTGCCGGGAAGTCTGCCGGCACCGGCATAGCGGTACAGCGGGTCCAGCGGGAACAAGGAAAACGGAAAGATAAAAAGCAAGATCCCGCGAATCATGATCATCGTCGCCAAGGTCTGCAGCAGCGGGTTGATCTTGAGCTTGGCGATGCAGACGCCGTTGAACCATCCTAAAGAGCCTCCGATTACGAGTGTGATTACGATTGCGGTGATCGGGCCGATGAGGTCCGGAAACTGCTGCATCGCAAGCAACATCGCGATCCCCGGGGCGAATCCGAGCGTTGACTCAATCGAAAGGTCGAGCTTGCCGTTGATCAGCACGAGGCCCTGTCCGAGCACCAGCATGCTCATGATGGCTGAATGGTAGAGAATATTCACGACGTTGGCGTAAGACGCAAAGCGTGGGGTCACGATCGCGTTGACCAGAAAGAACGCGGCCACCAATACCCAGATCAGATTGTCGATTAAGAACATCTGTACTCTGGTACTGCGTTTCATAGTCCACATTACGGTGTCTCATCCCCCTGTACTACGTTACCCTGAATTGCCTTGTACAGACGCTCTTCCTGGAACTCCCGGGCCCGGTAGCTTCCGAGGAGGGTGCCGTCGTACACGACAATGATGCGATCGCAGATCTCCATGAGGTCATCGAGTCCGGGTGAGGTTACGATGATCGCAGCGTTCGCGCGCAGCTCATCGCGGATAATGTGTAACAGCCCGGTCTTCGCGGCGATGTCTATGCCTTTGGTAGGCTCGTCGAGCAGAAAGACCTGCGGTTCGGTTGACAGCACTTTACCGACCACGACTTTTTGCCGGTTGCCCCCGCTCAGTTCGCTGACCTCCTGATCGAACGACGCGAAGGTCAGCGCGAGCTGTCCGGCGAGACTGCGGGCAAGCTCCTGCTCGCGGATCTTATCGATCATGAAGCGGTTCGCAACTCGCCGCAGGGCGCTGAGCACCAGGTTCGATCTTACGCTCAGAGAGGTGACGAGTCCCTCCTCGTCGCGTTCTTCCGGTAAGTACACCACCCCGTGGCGGAGCGCCGTTATGGGGCTGTCGATCGCGACCTCCTTACCGTTGAGGCGGACCACGCCGGAGTCGTGCGGCTCGAGCCCGAAGATCGACTTGAGAATGGAGGTGCGGCCGCTGCCGATCAAGCCTGCGATGCCCAAGATCTCGTTGCGGTGTACCGCGAAACTGATGTTGTGGAACCGCTCGGCGAGGGTGAGTCGCTCCACCACGAGCACGGGAGGCTGTTCCGGGAAGACCTTGCGCGCAGCGTGTTCGCCGTCACCGCGTCTCACCTCTGCGCGGGTAGGCACTGCGCGGGTAGGCACTGCGCGGGTAGGCACTGCGCCCCGATGCTCCTGATCCTCACCGACGATCAGGGCCGCCAACGAGTCCTTGTCTACCTCCTCGCGCCGCACGGTGCGAATTGACCTTCCGTCTCGCAGCACGGTCATGCGGTCGCAGACCTGCAACAGCTCATCGATGCGGTGAGAGATATGTAAGATGGTACAGCCGGCCTGCTTGCGCTCGCGGATGAGCTCGTAGAACAAACGTTCTTCCCGCTCGGACAGCGATGCGAACGCTTCATCGAGAATGATGATCTCGGCCTGCTCAACATAGCTCGCCCTCAGCATCAGCAGAATCTGTTGCACGCCGGGGCCGACATCGGCCGCCTTGGTGCGCACGTCGAGATTGAGGTTGCCTTTGCGCAGGATATCGGCAGCGGCACGCTGCATCGCAAACCAGTCGACAAGCGTGCCGTTAGCGCGGCGTACGTAGTCGGGCATGAAGAGGTTTTCGGCTATCGTCGCTTCCTGAACCATCTGTGGTTCCTGCGGCACGATCGCGACCCCTAGCTTGCGCGCGGCGATGCGCGTGAGACGGGCGTAGTCGTGACCGTTGACCCGGACAACCCCGGCGGTTGGACGTATCAGACCGGCGACAATGCCGACCAGCGTTGTCTTGCCGGCACCGTTCTTGCCGATGATGCCGTGCGTCTCTCCGCGGCGGATCTGGAGGTCTACGCCTTGCAGCGCGACCGTACCCGGGTAAACCTTTGACAGGCCCTGCAGGCTCAGGATGGCTTCGGTTTCGTTCGGCACGAGGCGAATAATAGCAAAAAGCTCTATCGGTCTACAACACGCCTGGAACCCTCCGGCCGGCATGCCGGACGCCACCCGCGAGATGACGCCGCCTCAGCTTATTCGGGAATCCCAGGGGTCGGGGTCTGCGCCCAGGGTCACTTTGAGCCCCTCGCTCGCTTCAGTCAGCGCAGCGACGAGTTCATCCGAAAGTGAGCCTTCGCCGGCGGCCGCGTTGGCGGCTAACTGATCCGGCGTTCGCGCGCCGGCGAGCACCGCGGTGATCGCCGGACGAGTGAGCAGCCACCCGAGCGCGAGCTTAGACATGGAAGTCCCGTGCCGTTCGGCTAGCCGGCGGATCGCCTCGATTGTAGCGAAGGTTTCTTCTTCCGCGCCCGGGCCGCCGTGACGCGCCTGTGGGCGGGAGCCGGAAAAATGCTTTGTTCGTGCGCGGCCCTCGGGCACCTCGTCGGCGGAGCGATATTTTCCGGTGAGCAGCCCCTGAGCCATTGGGCTGTAACAGAGGATCCCGATACCGTTTTCTACGCATTTCGGTTGGATAGTGAACTCTATCGCCCGGTACACGAGACTGTAGGCGAGTTGGTTGGTGGATGGGGTGGCCAGCGACAGGAGCTCGTCGAGGTCGGAGGGGCCGTAGTTGCACACGCCGTAGGCGCGGATCTTCCCGGCTTCTCTCAGTCGCTCGAACCCGCCGATGGTTTCGGCAAGCGGCACCTTCCGGCTCGGCCAGTGCTGTTGGTACAGATCAATATAATCGGTCTGCAGGCGGCTGAGGCTCTCGTCGCACGCCCGCAGCAGCTCTTCAGGTGTTGCGCGGCCCGGTTTCGGTTTGGTAGCTATCACCGCCTCGTTCCTGCGGCCCTTGAGCGCTTGGCCCACAATGTGCTCAGAGTGCCCGTCGCCGTACGCCTCGGCGGTATCAAAGAAGGTGATACCGTGTGACAAGGCCGCACGGACGGTGTTGATAGAGTCCGCATCGTCCTGCGGGCCCCAATCGCCGCCGCCGGCGAACGCCCAACACCCTAACGCTACGGCGGAGACGTGCAGCTCGCTTTGCGGCAGTGGACGGTATTGCATATTCTCTCCTTTTCGGTAACGGCCGATATTATCAGATCGGTGCACGCTTCGGTGCCCGCTCGGGCAACAGCATACACTATGGATGCATGTGACTGAACCCCATCCGCAGAGGACATCGGCCGCGAAGATGCTTGGGGCGGTTGACGCGCGTTGCCGATTCACAATAGACATAGCGCAGAGCAGGGCGGCTCGTCCCTGCAGGTCATAGGCCGTTGTCCCTAACGGAGGTGGCGCATGAAAGTTCTGGCTTTGCTGACCCGCAAGGGACGGCTCCGGATTGCGCGGTACCGTCAGATATTCTCGACCCTCATGGCGCACGGGTTCGGCGAGATCGCCTACCAGGCCGGTCTCGGTAAGGTGTTCCGTATGCTCAGGCGCCCGTTTCAGGGACGCCGCAAAGACGAGCAGCGGGTTGCGGGAGAATCGAACACCTGGGTGCGCATACGCCTCGCTGTTGAGGCGTTGGGACCTTCCTTTATCAAGCTCGGGCAGATCCTCAGCAACCGCCCGGACCTGATTCCCCGTGAGCTGCAGCGTGAGCTTGAGAAACTCCAGCAGCATGTTCCGTCCTTTCCGTCGACGGAGGCGGTCAAGCTGGTTGAGGCCGAGCTCGGCGGTCCAATCGTGGAACTGTTTCGCGAGTTTGACCCGGATCCGATTGCGGCGGCGTCTATCGCACAGATTCACCGCGCCGTTCTGCCGGGCGGCGAGTCGGTTGCGGTGAAGGTGCAGCGCCCGATGCTTCATGAGCTCGTTGAAGTAGACCTGAGCATACTCAGAGAGCTCGCCGAGCTCGTAGAACGCCATGTTCCCGAAACCCGCGGGTTTGGACCGCTGAAGATCGTTGATGAGTTCGAGCGAGGGATGCGTCAGGAGCTTGATTTCTTGCGCGAGGCCGCGGCAATCGACCGCTTCGCCGCTCAGTTTTCCGGGGAAAACCGAATTAAGGTTCCGAAGGTGTATCACGAGGTGAGCACGAAGCGGGTGCTGACGATGGAGTTTATCGACGCCCACCCGGTGTCGGAGTACTGGCAGGGTGAACCGCGGCTGTATCCTGACGGATCGCACATCGCCGAGCTCGGCGCTGATCTCACGCTGCGGCAGATCTTTGTGCATGGGTTCTTTCACGGCGACCCGCATCCCGGGAACGTCATGGTGCTCGACGACGGGCGTATCTGCTACCTGGATTTCGGACTTACCGGGAGTTTGGTGCAGCGAGATCGCGAGGTCGTGAGCGATATTCTCATGAGCATCATCTCACGCAACGAGCAGAAGGCGGCACGTGCGGTGGTGCGCCTTGCCGGGAGCCGCGATTTTGACACCGCGCAGAGCATAGAGCGCGAAATCGCCGAATTGATCGACCGCTTCCAGAGCGCCCAGGCGGGTGATTTCACGTTTACGATGCTGCTTGGTGAGTTGACCGAGGTGCTCGCAGATAAAGGACTCGGATTGCCTCCCGACCTCTTTTTGCTTGTGAAGGCGCTGATAACCATCGAGGGGGTAGCAACCGGGTTAGACCCGAAGTTCGATTTCGCAGCGCGTCTCGAGCCGTTTGCGCGTGACCTCGTGCGCGAGAAGTACGATCCAAAGCGGATGGCTACACGCGTAGCCACGAGCGCGGGCGATTACGCCGAGCTCATACAGAGCTTTCCAGGCGATTACTACAAAGTGGTCGATACAATCTCAGCGGGTCGCGTGCGGGTACGCCTTGATCAGGACACGATCGAGCCGATTCGGCGAATGGTAGTAACGGCGAGCTCGGCGCTCGTGTTCGCGTTGGTGCTCGGTTCCTTGATCATAGGGTCGGCGATTATCGTGCATTCGCGCGTCCCGCCGCTGTGGCACGAGGTGCCGATTATCGGGATCGCGGGTTTCGTGGTCGCCGGTGTGATCGGATTTCGGCTGCTTGTTCGAATCATGCGCACCGGCGGGATGTAGCCCCGGTTTCACGCGTGCAGCAAGGGGCGCGCGGAACCTGCCGCTCATCCTCAGAGATACGGGAGCAGGAGCGAGGTGCCGAAAAGCACCAATATCAGCGCGCCGAAGGTCTCGAGCCCAATGTGCAATGCTTCGCCGAACGGTCCGTCGAACGCGCTGAGCGTTCCGCGTTTCAGTGCGATAGCGGCGATCGACACCGCACTGAGCGTGAGGGCCATGCCGATCGAGAATACCACTACCGCATACAGCCCCAACCACACCGCGCCGAGCGAGATTGCGAACATCAGAATCAACGCCGACCCGGGACACGGGATCACCGCCGAAAGGACAATGGCCGGAAGCAAACCGATGCGGTGCTGAAACCGTTGCACGATCCTGAACCGGTCTTCATCGTGTTCGTGGTGGCCGTGGTGTGCGCAGGGCTTGTGCCCACCGGCGCCGTTTGCTTCTGAGCGCCGGTTGCGCGCGGCACGCAGATGGAGTGCTACCTCGCGGAGTTTGGCCGCGAGTATGACTGCTCCGAGGAGCACGATCATGCCGGCGGTTACGGCGTTGAGATAGGCGCCGGAGGTATCAATAGCGGCGGAAACCGATCCGCCGATCAGGAAGTAGGCGCCGAGTATGATCGCAGTAGCGACTCCCGAATGTAGTATTGCGACGCCGATTCCGGCGAGCACGCCGTGTCTGATGAGCGCGTCTTGAGAAACGAAGTACGACACCAACAGTATCTTGCGATGGCCGGGTAAAGCGGCGTGCACCATGCCGTAGAGGAAAGCCGCAAGGCCTATGACTGCGAGACCGGCGCCGGGACTGCTCGCGGAGCGAGCACTCTCACCGCGTATCAATGCGCCGATCCAGGTGTGAAGCTCGCGCTGGCGCTGTTCCAGCGCCGAGGTGAGCCGCGGAAATACGCTGCGGGTATTCGGGAGTAGCGAAACTCGCGAGCGTTCCTCACCTGTGCTCGGTTGAGCCGTGTCGGGTGCGTCGGCGTCCGCACTGCGGGGGGGCGCGGGGTCGGCGCCGGGTTGCCCTCCGGGGGCCGGGCGTCCGGTGAACGGGTTCTGCTGCGCATGGGCCGAAAGTACCAGGCTGCCGAGCAGTAGGCACGCTACGATATGTTTCAGTGTCATGGCCGCCCTCCGGTCTTAATGCCGACACGGTTTCCTTCGTGCCGGTACGGTGCATAGTACCATTATCGGTTGGTTGATGGTAACAGCACCAATAGTACATCAAATCACTGCTTTCCGTAAGATGACTGGCGGGCGCGCGCGAAGCCTGTTATGCTGTGGCTCATGACTTCGACGCACACGGCATATTTTCGCAGCGGCTGTTCGCTCGGCGAGCTTTCCGACGCATCGGTAGAGCTTGTCCTGACTTCGCCACCGTACCCGATGATCGAGATGTGGGACGCGAGCTTCGCCGAACAGGCTCCCGGTGTCGGCAAGGCCTTGGAAGCGGGCGACGGAGTTACGGCGTTTGAGTTGATGCACGCAGTGCTGGATGCAGTCTGGGCGGAGTGCGCTCGCGTGCTGGTGCCCGGCGGGTTTGCCTGTATCAATATCGGCGATGCGACGCGAACGCTCGGCACCGGCTTTCAACTCTACCCGAATCATTCGCGCGTGATTCAACGCTGCCGGCAGCTAGGCCTGCGGTCGCTTCCCGTGATCCTGTGGCGCAAACAGACGAACGCACCGAATAAGTTCATGGGCTCGGGTATGCTGCCGGCCGGCGCGTATGTGACCCTGGAGCACGAGTATATTCTCGTTTTTCGCAAGGGTGAGAAGCGCGAGTTTGGGGAAGCCGGCAAAGCTCGCCGCCGGCGCAGCGCTTTCTTCTGGGAAGAGCGCAACGAGTGGTTTTCGGATGTATGGAGCTTCAAAGGTATCCGGCAGGAGCTGGGAAACGGAACGCAGCGGGCGCGCAGCGGTGCTTTTCCGTTTGAGCTGGCTTATCGGCTGATCAATATGTACAGCCTGCAGGGAGACACCGTGCTTGATCCCTTTGTCGGCACGGGTACCACGATGGCCGCCGGGATTGCGGCAGCCCGCAGCACGGTGGGCTACGAAAGCGATCCCGCGTTTGAGCCCGTAATTGAGCAGACGATTAACGCTGCGCCCGAGGCCGGCAGCGCTCGGGTGTTCGAGCGTGTGAATGCGCACCGGGAGTTCGTTTCACGGCGCACCGAGGAAGGCAAGCCACCGCAGCACGAGAACACTCCTCATGGGTTTCCAGTGATGACACGGCAGGAGACTGAACTGCAGCTGACCGTTCCGACGGCGGTTCGAAAGATCGGTGCGACTACTTTTCAGGCGGCGCACAAGCCGCTGCAATTGCCGCCATGGCTGCCGGGTTTTGCCGCGCAGAACACCGGCGGGTCGGCCGGACGCCCGGACGAGCAAACCGGGACGGGGAACGCACAGCTGCGCGCTGCAGCGACGGCACGTGCCGAGGGCAACTGCGGCCAATTGGCGCTCCCTATCGACGACTAACCGGCAGTATCTGCGAGGGGGGGCTGTATGCGATTCCGGGGAGAGCGGGAACAGATCGTAGCGTACGGCAAAAAGCTGGTCACCAGCGGACTCACCAAAGGCACCGGCGGAAACCTCAGTATCTTTGATCCTGATTCGGGGTTGATGCTTATCTCTCCGAGCGGGCTCGATTACTTTCACACGCTGCCTGAAGACGTGGTTGTCGCCGACCTCGACGGTGCGGTCGTTGAAGGTGACCGCAAGATGTCTTCGGAATACCGAATGCACGCCGTCTTTTACAAGAACCGATCGGATATCAACGCCGTAGTGCACGCCCATCCGCCCTACTGCACAACCCTTTCGTGTCTAGGGTGGGGAATACCCGCGCATCACTATCTCGTTGCCCTTGCGGGTCAGGACGTACGCTGTGCGCCGTATGCCTCTTTCGGAACCGCCGAGCTCGCCGAGGTCACGTTGCAGGCCATGGTGGACCGGTACGCTGTCCTGCTGCAAAATCACGGTATGCTCTGCGGAGCGGAGTCGTTGGCAGCGGCCTTTTACATCGCCGAGGAGATTGAGTTTCTCGCCGGTGTGTATTATCGTGCCGTAAGCATCGGTAAGCCGGTGCTGTTGCCCCCTGAAGAGATGTGCAGTCTCCAACGGCGTTTCCAGGGGTATCGGCAGCAGCCGCGCAAGCGCGCTCGGTAGCACCCGCAGCGGCTCGGAAACCGTACTTGCATAACTTGCATAAGGACGCACCGCATGATAAGGAACGCTCCGGTGAACTCCGGCAAGCCGGCAGTCGTGCTGCTTCTGCTCTCATCGGCCTATATCGCGATTACGCTCAACATTCAAGGCTTCGTCGGCATGATGCCGCTCGTCCGCGCGGAGTTCACGATAAGCGGGGCGCAGGCGGGGCTGTACACCAGCTTCTACTTCTTGAGCGCGACTGTAATCGCGGTGTTCTCCGGTCGTATTGTCGATCGCCTGGGCACCCGCCGCGGACTCGTCATCGGTACCGGGGTGGTTGGGGCGATGATGCTGCTGCACTCCTTCTCTCCCGCGTATCAGGTGATCCTGGCGCTGGCATTTGTGACCGGCGTCGCCTTCAGTCTTATTACTCCGTCGGTAAGCAAGGGTGTGATGGAGAACGTCTCCAGCCGCCGGCGTGCCGGAGCGATGGGAATTGCGCACGGAGTCGGCGGTTCGGGCGCGTTATTCGGAACGGCGTTGATGCCGTATTTTGCGGAAACTTACGGATGGCGCGCAGTGCTTTCGGTGGGTGGGTTAGTTGCGCTGGTGGTCTCCGCCGTTATTCTACGGAGCTACCGATGGGCGGCGGTGCCGGAACCCGAGCCGCAAGGCGGCAGCAGCGCGGGAGACGCAGGCAAGACATCATTGAAGGACGATCTCAAGCAGTTGCTCGCGAATCGCCCGTTCTTGCTAATCTGCCTGATCGGAATGGTATTCGGCATTGGGCTCTCGAGCGCGACCGCGCACATGGCGCTGTTTCTGAATCAGGACTTAGGCTACAGCCCGGCGCATGCGGGGCTGGGGCTTTCGGCGTTTCACGTCGGTGGCGTGGTCGGTCAGCCTTCGTGGGGTGTCATCAACGACAAGCTTCTGGGCCGGCGGCGCCGGCGGGGTCTGCTGCTGCTTTCGCTGTCTACATCGGTCTTGGCGTTCGTGATGGCAGCCTTCGTCGCGCCGGGCTACCTCCCGCTCGGCGGGGTCTTGGGGGTTTCGCTGTTGCTCGGCTTCTGCGTGTTGGGGATGCCGAGCTTATATCTGACCACCATCAGTGAGTTGAGCCCGCCGCAGCGCACCGGTGTCGCCACCGGCGTCGCGGTGGTGTTTACTCGCACCGGCATCGTGCTCGCGGCGCCGATCTTCGGCCTGTTGGCGGACATCAGCGGTGACTACACGCTGAGCTGGTTCGTGCTGGGATCCGTCGTCGCTGCGATTGCCGCGGCGGTGATGATGCTTGCCCGTCGCTACCACGTGTAGACGAATACGGAGGCGCGGTCGCAGGCGCGAAACCACATTTCGTGTTGCAGAGAAACACATTTACATAGCTCCCGGCCGCGATATGGCGTAGCGTGTGATCGTTTAGCGGCTGTATAGGCTGTATAGGCTGTACGGCTGTTGCGCGGACTTTCGAAGCGGCGGAATGACGGAGGATGTGATGGTAAAGATCAGCTTCATCGGGGCCGGTAGCACTGTATTTGCGAAGAATATCATCGGCGATATCTTGCTCGAAGACGGTTTACACGATGTTGAGATAGCGCTCTACGATATTGATGCCGGGCGTCTCGACGACTCGCTTCGTCTGGTTCGCACGCTCAACACCGGCATCAATGCCGGTCGGGCGAGCGTATACGGCTATGTGGGCCCTGAGAATCGCCGTGATGCCTTGCGTGGTGCAGACTTCGTTATTAATGCTATTCAAGTTGGAGGATATGACCCGGGCACGGTGCGCGACTTTGAGATTCCCAAGAAGTACGGACTGCGCCAAACGATCGGCGATACGCTGGGTATCGGCGGGATCTTCCGCGGGTTGCGTACCGTTCCGCCGATGTGGGAGATCGGCGCCGATATAGCCGCGGTCTGCCCCAACGCCTGGTTTCTGAACTACACCAACCCGATGGCGATCTGCACCGGGGCGATGCTGCGTGAGACTGCGGTCAAGACAGTGGGGCTGTGCCACTCGGTGCAGCGCTGCGCCGAGGAGCTCCTGGAAGCGGTTGACCTCGAGGCCGAGGATCCCCGCTGGGAAGTCGCCGGAATCAATCACATGGCGTGGTTGCTGAGCCTCCGTGACGGTGAACAGGACATCTACCCCGAGGCCCGGCGGAGGGCGCGAGAGATCGTCGCGGCGGCGCAGCACTGCGAGGAAACCAAGACCGACGATCTCGTGCGACTGTCGGTTCTAAACACGTTCGGGTATTACACTACCGAGTCGTCGGAGCACAACGCCGAGTACACGCCGTGGTGGATCAAAACCGGCTACCCGGAACTGATTGACCGCTACCGCATTCCGTTGGATGAGTATCCCCGCCGGTGCCGTGAGCAGGTCGCAGAATGGGACAACATGCGCACCGCGCTGCTTGCCAGTCCGGCAATCGCGCACGAGCGTACCATCGAGTACGCTGCCGACATCATCAGGGGGATTGTTTTCGGCGAACCGACCCGCGTCCACGGCAACATACTGAACGCGGGGCATATCGCGAACCTACCAACCGGCAGCGTGGTGGAAGTCCCCTGCCTCGTGGACGACAACGGCGTACACGGTGTTGCCGTTGGGGCTCTTCCCGAGCAATGCGCGGCGCTGAATCGTACCAATATCAATGTGCAGATGCTAGTGATGGAGGCAGCCCGAACGCAGGAGCGGACAAACGTCTATCAAGCCGCGGCGTTAGACCCGCTGACGGCTGCCGAGCTCTCGTTAGACGATATCGTGGCACTGTGTGACGAGCTGTTCGAGGCGCACCGCGATTTTCTTCCGGAAGGATTCTACCGGTAGCAGGCGTCCATGAGCGCGTGATACTTCGAGCGGTGCAATATGACGAGAGTTCAGGTGCGGCGTTTGCGGCGTTTGATGTATGACGGGCAGCCGCGCGATCCGCTGAGTAACGCCGCCGCATCGGATTGGGGAGGGGCGGAGCGGTCGAAAGACTTGCCCCGGTAGGTATGCTCGTCGTGACCGCTCAGGCCGCCCGATGAATCCGATTCCGGCGGTGTCAGGGGCTCCGGCGGCGGGTCCTGTGCGGCTGCGATAGGCTTGGGGCCAATTGTGCGTGCCTGGGGCGCGGCGAGTGTTCTCGCGGCGGTCGTGGTGAGCCTACCGGCCTTCACGCGCTCGCCGGCCGGCCGGCTGCGAAACGCTGTCGGCGACATGTCCACGAGGCTGGTGAATCGGCGCTCAAACGACTGGTAATTCTCGTACCCCACCAGTTCGGCGATAACGTTGACCTTGTAATTGGTGTCGACCAGCAGGCGTTTTGCGTGGCTCATGCGCGTTTCGGCGAGGAAGCTCCCGACGCTGATTCCGGTACGCTCCTGGAACAGCTTCGAAAAATACGAGCGATCAAGCCCGACGTAATCGGCGACCGATTGGACGTTCTTGAGCTTCGCGTAGTTCGACTCAATGTACGACACCGCCTCGTCGACGTAATCCGGCTGCGAACGACCGTTGGCGGCAACCCCGTGGTGCTCCCCCAGACACCCAAGTGCCAGCACGGCTAATGCTTGGCTGTACAACTGTTCGAGCGGGTTGGGGCTCTGCAGTGCGGTGAGAATGCGGCGAAGGTGGAACTCAAGCCGGGCCGGGGAGGCCGGAGTGAAGGCGGCGGCGTGCGGGGGCACCCCGTAGGTCTGGTGCAGCACCGTATCGGTAACCCCCGCGAACCCCAACCAGATGTACTCCCACGGGTTCTCGGCGTCGGCCTGGTAGGCGTGGTCTTGAGCGGGACGGATCAAAAAACACTGATGACTGCGCAGCTTGTAAACGTCTGAACTGACGCGCACCTTCCCTTGTCCGGCGAGGACCAGGTGCAGCAGGTAATGGTCGCGTGGGATTGCTGCGTAGTGCTTGGGATTACATTTCTCGTAGCCGGCATGAAGCACTTCGGCAAACGCATTCAGCGGCTCGGTTGCGGTGCTTTCGGCGTATTCTAGTTGCTTCATCACCGTTAGTATAGCACGGTTGTGGGACCTTGTGAGTATACACACAAGAAACAGAAAAAAGGCGATCCGGGGGACACCCCGAACCGCCTTGAAGGTTCCGAGAGAGCTCTTACCGGCTTAACGGAACAACGCGTTAATCTCGGCGGTCGCGCGCGCCAGTTCGTCGGCCGGATCCGCCGGGGCCAGCCAGATTCGCTCGAAGGCGTCCTGCATGATGCTGTCGATTTGGGTGGCGTTTGCGGCAATCGGATGAAGGTGGTTCTTCTCGTCGTCGAAAGCAAGGTCGGTGTATGCCGACACGTCGTGCCCGCGCTGCGCGTAGACATCTAGCGCGATCTCGGTGGCTGATGCGACGGCGGGGAAGACCACGCCGTAGCTTCCGACAATCTCTTGGGCTTCGGGCGAAGCAAGGAACTCAACCCACTTCCACGCCTCTTCCGGATTGTCGGTGCCGGACCAGATTGCGTCCGAAAGCCCGTTGAACATGCTGTTGCGGCCCTGCGGACCATGGGGAATCGGAGCAAAGCCCACGTTATCTCCCATATTGTCCGTGTAAAAGCCGATCATCCATGAGCCGTCGGTAACCATCGACACCTCGCCGGCAACGAGCAGCTCGTTCACGCTTTCGCTGTCTTCGAATGGCAGGTAGTAACCCTCGTCGGTCATCATTCTCATCCACTCGATGATGCTGACGAACTCCGGCTCGTCGAAGTAGAACTCGGTTGCCGTTTCGTTGTGGAACTCCCAGTCGAGAGTTTTGGCGAGGAGCGAAAACTGGGTCTGACCCCACGCGCTCATAGCGTCGAAGGCCTCCGCGAATCCGTGGCGTGCGGTGTTGTTTCGATCAAAGCCGGGGCTCAGTCCGTCGTTGCCGTTTACATCGAGCGTGAGCCGCTGAATGACCTCCTGGTAGCTCCCGCCGTCATCTGGATTCCAGGTCAAGTTTTCGAGCTCTTCGCGATCGATACCTGCTTCAGCGACATGCTCCTTGTTATACAAGACCGCGATGGTGTCCCAGTCCTTCGGCAACCCGTAGTTCGCACCCTCGAATACGAACAGATCCGCGAGACCCGGCATGAAAGCGTTCAGCTCGATGATGTCCGACTGTTCGATGCGGTCATCAAGCGCGAGCATCTGTCCGCGCTCCGCGAAATCGCGGAAAAACGCGACGTGGTTGGTCCACACGTCGGGAGCGTCGTCCGTAGCGAGGCGGCGGGTCAAGTCGTCCCAATAGTCCCCCCAACCCATCTGGACAATATTGATTTCGATGTCCGGATTTCGTTCCATGAACAACTCCGCTACTTCGGTATAGGCCGGAAGCTGCGAAGCGTCCCATAGGATGTACTCAATTGCTACATCCTCGTCGACTACCACGTCGGGGTCCTCGCGGGTAGCAAGTACCGCAATCACTATTACGATAACCACCACCGCAAGTACAATAATCATTCTTTTCGGCATCTCTTATCCTCCTTTCCAGTTTCTGCCGGCGGCGGCGATTAGCGCCTACCGCCGCCGATCAATTCGTTCGCAAATATTTTTCAGCGAGTCTATGCTCGCGGAGCCTTAACGGAAACCGGTGTGACCGATTGAGTTGACCACGTGCTTTCCAAGGAGCAGGAACACGAGCGCGATTGGAACGGTTGCCAGCATCGTTCCGGCCATTAGTCCGCCCCAGTCGGGAGCACCTTGGGGCGTTTGCTGTCGGAAGATACCTAATGCGACGGTAAGCACGCGCACGGCCCTGTCGCGTCCCACGATCAGCATCCACAGGTATTCATTCCATGTGGTCGTGGCGACGATTATCGCGCAAGTCATCAGCGCCGGCGTGCTCATGGGAAACACGATGCGAAATGCCGTGGTAAGCCGGCCCGCGCCGTCGAGATAGGCCGACTCTTCAAGCTCCTTATTGATGCTCACAAAGAACTGGCGCATAAAAAACACCGCCAGCGGCGTCATCAAGAAGAACGGCGCGACGATTCCGCGGAAGGTGTTGAGCCAGCCGAGCTCCTGGATGAACGCAAAGTTAGGAATCACCGTCACGATAAGCGGAATCATCAGCGCCGCCACGTAGATGCTAAACAGGCTGTCGCGGAACGGAAAACGGAGGCGTGCGAAGGCGTAGGCCGCACAGGCGCTGAAGAATACTTGCGATATGGTGATGCTCGCGGTTACGATAAGTGAGTTTCGAAGCGATAGAGCAAACCCGAGGGCTTGGCCGGTGCCTCCAAGCGCGACCGCTTCCGCCGGGCTGACTAGCCCGAGCACCCGCATGAAGTTTCCCAGGGTCCACTGCGGTGGAAGGATGCTGCGCGGATTTCGAAAAATCTCCGGTGGAAATGTAAACGCCGTTCGGAGCATCCAGTAGAACGGGCCAAGCGTGACGGCTACGATAACAGCAACGCCCGCTGCGGCCAGAACTCGGCGTCGCCACCGTTCCGCCGACAGCGTACGGGCACCCTTTTCATCTTGTGCCGGCGGATGCGTGTTCGTTCTTATGCCTTTGCCTGATGCATGTGGTTCGCTCATGGCATTTCCCCCTCAGCCTAAGTCCGACTCGCCGCCGCGAGTGATCTTCATATAGGCGAATGTGAACACGACGAGAATCAAGAACAACACCACCGTTGCTGCGGCGCCGTAGCCCATGTTGAAGCGCCGGAAGGCGTGGTCGAAGATGAACCAGATCATCACTTCCGTCGAGCGCATCGGCCCGCCCTCGGTAGTTACCGCGACCGTGTCGAATATCTGAAACGAGCCGATCACCGACGTCACAACCACGAAGGTCATAACGGGTCGCAGAAGAGGCAGGGTAATTCTCCAGAACGCCTGAAACGGCGAGGCCCCGTCGATTCGGGACGCTTCGTAGAGGTTATTCGGGATCGTCTGGAGCCCGGCGAAGAAAAGCAGGGCAACGTAGCCCATGTGGCGCCAGATGTTGATTCCTGCGATGCTCGGTAGAGCGGTTTGCGGCAGCATGAGAAACTGAACGCGATCAAGCCCCAAGCCGGTGAGCATAAGGTTTATCGGCCCCACGAGCGGGTTTAAGAGCATCAGCCACAACAGTCCGACGACGACGTTCGGGATAAACCAAGGCAGCAAGATAACGCCGCGAAGTGCCGTCGAGTTTTTCACTCGATTCATCAGAACGGCGATCGCCAGCCCGATCACCGTTTGGATCGGGATGTTGTAAAGCACGTACATCACCGTTACCCGCAGCGAATTCCAGAAAAAGCGATCTTGGAATAGACGCCTGTAGTTCGCCACCCCAATGAACTCCGGCTCCGTCAGCAAATCCCAATCGGTGAAGCTCATAAATAATCCCCGTACCGCTGGAAAAAGGAAGAACAGAGTAAAACCGATCAGACTGGGCACGATGAAATAGACCGCCGCCTCGATCTCGTCTTTCTTGTAGCCATTCTTTCGTTTGGGCTGTTTGTGAGGTTTGGCGGTGGTCGTAGGGACGTCCGGCGTTGAGCTAACTGTTGACGCGTCGGTCAAGAGGAACCTCCTTCCGCTGCGGGCGGGCGTGAGGGTTTGCGCACACTACGGTACGCGACACCCTGCACTCTAACTCGGGTTCTCGCCGGCGCGATATGTAAATCTGTGGTTTCGTAGGAGCAAATGTGGTTTCCAGCAACGATCAGGGCAGCATCCGTGCTGCAGCCGGAGCACCGCGGCCGGGGGAGCTTGCGCCATGGGTGAACTCGGGGTATCGTAGCGGCTATGGACGGGCGAGCATGAATATTCTAGATCTGGATTTGATCGCCGCGCGCCTCGAAGCCCTGGAGGAAACGATCATCCACCGCTTCATCGACCGGGCGCAGTTCGCGCGCAACGCACAGGCCTACGAGCGCGGGGCGAGCGGCTTCGCCGGGGCGGGGAACGAGTCTTTGTTTGAGCTGCGGCTGGCGGCGCAGGAACGGATGGATGCCGAGTTCGGACGGTACGAAGTGCCGGAGGAACGGCCCGTGCTTCGAGAGCTTCCCCGCGCCCGCCGGAAGGTTCATATGACTGCGCCGCCGCTGGCGGTCGACGATTACAACGTGGTGAGCAGGTCGCGGTCGATCTGTGGCGCGTTTATTGCGCAGTTGCCGCTCCTGTGCAAAGAGCCTGACGACGGGCAGTACGGTTCGAGTGTGGAGCACGACGTGGCGGCTATCCAGGCAATCGCCCGGCGCGTGCATTACGGGGCGTTGTTTGTTGCCGAGGCCAAGTACCGGCGCTCACCGCGGGAGTTCGCGGCTGCCGCTTCGTCCAACGATCGCCGGCAACTGGTCGACATGCTGACCCGGGCGGAAGTCGAGGCGGCGATCATCGCGCGCTTGGCCGACAAGGTGCAGCACCTGCAGGCTCACGTGAACCGCCGAGTGCGGCGTGTGATTGGCGCGGAAGTGGTAGTGGAGTTTTACCGCGACACAATCATCCCGCTCACCAAGGAAGGACAGGTGGAGTACCTGCTCGCGCGGCGGCGCGAGCCTTAGCAGCTTCTTTCAGCCGGTGCATATGTGCTCCACACCGGCAGCGCATCCTCGGCGGTTTTTCCAATATAATGGGCTCTGAAACAGCAGCCCGACAGGAGTCGACATGAGCAGTGTAGAACGAGTTATCGACAATGCGCTGGAACACGGTCAAGGCGTCTTCCGTCTGACTCCGACATGGGTTCCGCGCGCATTCTGTATTCCGGGCAAACGGCTCAAGTTGCACCCCGGTGATTACTATGCATTCGGTGCACATCGGGGCGGGATCGACGAACGGTGGCTTTCCTCTACCGTCAAAGCGGATAACGGGCCCGAGACATTACCGGATGAAGGGCTGAGTTACGTTTACCACGAAGCCGGTGGCCGAGCCGAGAAAGTCCTGTTGAAAGACGCAATAGAAAGCCGGGGAGACGTAATACTAGGTGCTGAGGTGATGCGGGCGCACGGCGGCTGGACTATGTTCAGTAAGTTCTTCGACAATCTGGAACCGCTTCCGCATCATTTGCACCACAGCGATGAGATGGCGGCGAAGGTGGGGCAACGGGGAAAACCCGAGGCGTACTACTTCCCGCCGCAACTCAACAACAAGCGCGGGTACTTCCCGTATACCTTTTTTGGTATCAACCCCGGCGTGACGAAAGGCCAGGTGCGAAAGTGTCTCGCAGACTGGAACAAGGGTGACAACGGTATCCTGGACCTCTCCAGGGCCTATCGGCTTGCACCGGGTACCGGGTGGGATGTGCCTCCCGGGCTCCTGCATGCCCCCGGCTCGTTTCTCACCTACGAACCGCAGGGTGCATCGGACGTCTTCTCGATGTTCCAGTCCATTGTCTGGGACGCGTATACCCCCTGGGAGCTTGTGGTGAAAGACGTGCCCGACGAACACAAGCACGACCTTGACTACATCATGAGCCTTCTCGATTGGGAGCTCAACGTTGATCCCGACCTCTATCGTAACAGATTCAGCCCGCCGAAACCGGTACGGCCGCTTGCCCAGATGCGCGACGCCGGGTACGAGGAAAACTGGATCGCGTATAAGTCCGACGCATTCAGCGCCAAGGAGCTCAGCGTGCACCCGAAACGGACGGTGCGAATAGCAGATGACGCTGCGTACGGGCTTATTGTTGTGCAGGGTCACGGGCGTTTCGGATCGCTCAGCGTTAATTCGCCGGCGATGATTCGGTTCCGGCGCATGACCGAGGATGAGCTGTTCGTCAGCTATGACGCTGCTCGAGAGGGTGTTGCGATCACCAATGAGAGCGAACATGACGATCTGGTTATCCTGAAGCACTTTGGCCCGCGCACGTAGTGGTACAATGCAGTACGAGATCGTTGCTACTCTTGGCCCGGTGACCAACGGCAAGCGTGTGTGGCGGCAACTGCTCGATGCCGGCGCAAGCGCGGTCCGGCTCAACAGCTCGCATCTGTCGCTCGCTGAGCTCGAGGAATGGCTTGTGCGCCTGCAGCCGGTGCTGAACGATGCGCCCGGGGCGCATGTGGTGCTTGATCTACAGGGCAGCAAATGGCGGCTTGGGCGTTACCCGGCGGTCACGATCGCCGAGGGAGAGCGCTTGCGCCTTGCGTACACCAACGCGGCCGACCGGCCGGGCGTGTTACCGGTGCCGCATTCGGATTTCTTTCGAGCTGTAGAGGATTCGCCCGGGGTCATCTTGCTCAACGATGCGAAAACAAGACTCCGGGCCGAGCGCTGTGACAAGGATTCGGTCGACACGGTGGTGGAACGCGGCGGCGAGCTGAGCGGGCACAAAGGGCTATCGGTACCCGGTTCCCGGATTCGCAGCGAGGGGCTCCAAGCGAAGGACCGTGACCTCCTCACGCTCACTGAAGGCGGGCGCGGGTATGGGGGCAAGCTTGGGGACGCGGCCGCCGGCGGGCGCGTACCGGGCTGTGTGCGGTATGCGTTGTCGTATGTGCGCGACGGTCAAGAAATGGCGGTGTATCGCCGGGTGTTCGGCTCTGGAGCGTACCTTATAGCGAAGCTCGAGCGCCGTGAGGCACTCGATGATGCGGCCGCGATCGCTGAGCACGCCGACGAGCTGTGGCTATGTCGTGGTGACCTCGGCGCCGAGCTCGGGCTTGCCGAGATGGCGCGCGCGGCCGGCGCGTTCGGCCTCAGGGTGCGCTCAATCGGCCGCCCGGTACTGCTTGCCGGGCAGGTGCTTGAGCACATGAGCTCGCACCCCACGCCCACGCGAGCTGAAGTGTGCGGGCTCTACGATGCGCTGGCGGCCGGCTACGGGGGTATAGTGCTTTCGGATGAGACTGCGGTAGGCGCTTATGCGCTTGAAAGCTGCCGGGCGGCGGCGCTGTTTCGCGGCCTCGCAGGTCGGTAGGCCAACGGGCCGAAGCGCGGAACGGTGAGGCACAGCGCTCGAGCGCACGCGGCGGTTAGACAGCGGCCCCAGCCGATGACCCGTTCAGCCGGCCGCCGGATTCGCGCCGCCCGGAGCGCAGCACTACCGTGAGCAACGCCGCAAAGGTCATCACCATCGCCGCCACAACGAGCAATATCCCCAGCATGACCGCGCGGGCGCCGAATGCCTCGAGAATGTGACCAAGCGCCCACGGGACACTCATACCGCCGGCTCCGGCACCTACAAAAAACCAGCGCGAGCGCGAACCGGTGACCCGCAGATGAGTTCCGGCGAACGACATGGTGGAAGGAAAGATCGCAGCCATCGACAAACCGGTCCCCGCGGTGGCGATCCAAACGAAGGCGGCCCCCGTGCTAACGTCTGCAGAGGTCAGCAGACCGAGGCACACGAGACAGCCGAGTATCGCCCCAAGCAGCAGCGTCCGGGGTTGTAACCGGGCGGCGAGCGGAATACTCGCAAGCCTACCGGCGGTCAACGCTCCCCAAAACAGCGAAGTCAGCAGGGCGGCTTGGGCGGGTTCGATTCGGTGCATGCGCACGGCGTATGTGTAGATCCAGCCGCCGAAGCCCGACTCGGCCCCTACGTAGAGCATGAGAAACACCGCGATCAGGACGGTGGCCGTGATGCCTCCGGCGGCGGTTGCGCTACGGTCTTGCCCGGGGGTTCGCGGAGTGGGAGCCCGGAAAAGCACAACCGCACCTGGGACGATTAACAACGCGGAGGCGACGAATGCGCCGGTTAGGGCTCCGGTCAAGCTCACAGCCTGCCCGATGAAGGCAGGTGCGAGCATTGCACCGACACCGAAAGCGAAGTGTAGCGCACCCATATAGGGCCCCACGCGGCTGCCGTAGCTCCACAGCAGGAGCGTGTTGCCGCCTACTTCCACCATACCGCCGGCGGTACCCACAACGAGAAACACTGCCGCCAGCACGGCCAGCGCCGGCAGCACCGGGATCGACGCCAAGCCGGCGGCCATGCACAGCAAAGCGATAGCAACGAGCATATTGCCCGGTAGCCGATCGAGAAGG
>PWQX01000002.1 GCA_003556605.1 Spirochaetaceae bacterium | reverse complement strand
GCTACTCCAAAAAACAGAAACAAGCTTAAAACTGCTATTAGTATTGACTTCATTTTTCTAACCTCTCCCTTAATGTGTTTTCAATTTCGTCAAGACGATTTCCTATATAATCTGCACTTTTTTCACGCTTCTTTGCAAGTTCTCTGAAAACAATCGCCAACAAAAGACCCGCTATGGTGATTAGGTGACTAACAATGTCGTCAACCTGTGCTGCGCCTACTCCTAACATATCAACAGCTACTACCTTAACAGCGGTTATCAATGCTGTTATTTCTGTCCTCCAGCCTATAATTTTACTTTGCAACATTCTTGCCTCCTATGTTATTTTTGTCCACGTACCTGAGTTTTTACGATAGTCTACCTGAAACTGTCCATTGGTTGTGCTGCTACTATCTATCAGTACCCTAATCCTTATTTTTTTCCCAGCTACCAATCCTATGTTTTCGTTTTGAGCCCCTAAGTTTACAACACTTGAGCCATCTTCTTCCCTGAATAAAAATGAGTCTTGAATTATCATATTTTTAGTACCATGAAATGTTTGACCTCCCGGATACAGTTACTACCGGGTCGTCCTCGGTTATTATCGTTATACTTGGGGTGTCTCCGTAGCTTCCTAACGCTGCCCCATTGTCCGTAATCCTAAACTGTATAGAATCGCCGGGTTGTAAAGTGTTTGACAATTCAACACTAAATTCTATTTCAGTATATTGTGCGCTGGTGAGTGATATCGCAGGCAGCGGGTTTGTATCGTCACTTACTCGACCAGTAATAAAATCAGAAGTTGCCTTCCCGGTCGGCGGGGTCATTATTGCCGTAGTAGTATCCTCAGCACTGTTCGAAATGTGGACAGAGGGACTCAAGGTAACCAAATTAACTGACGCAGGCATAGGAGCAGGATCGTTTCCGTACCCGACCGAAAAATAAGCTATTTTCAAATCTGGGGTATCGAAATCAAAATCAACATCATTTAGCCATACATGGACACCCGCGCCACCAGTTGCAATATCGCCGTCTTCAACTTCACTACCATATCCGGGTTCTGTAGTACCCAGCTTCCAAGATTTTAACATTATTGTAGTGCCATGAGCTCTGAATCTCGTAAAAATCCAATTACCATTAACATCTTCTACGATAGATGATGGATTGAAGTTAGTTATTTCTCCATTAACCACCTTCCTAATCGTCTGGGAACCGTCAGCGTTTTTAATACCTCCAAGATAAGTAGTAATATCTACTGAATCATTCATCCTTGCACAAGGAGAGGCTTGAACATAATTTGAATGGTTGCGTTGTGCCAATATCAACACTTCAACGGTTTTCCCTGTTAATGGCGTAGGCTCAAAATACAACCACCTATTTTTTTTAGAGTTAACCGCGCCAAGATCCCACACCTTATCACCAACCGGATGTGTTAATGATATGATCTCATTTGTATCAAAAGCATTACCTCTTAACGAAAAATCACCGTCAAAAATTGGATCTGCCCCAACTGTTTTAGTGCTCGGATCAAATATCCATTGCCCATCACTTCCTACGTCAACAGTAGGCTCAAATGATAATACGTAAAGGTTGGCCCCGTTGGTTGAACTGTCGCCAGGGACAATATCAAAACCCGCTGTTGTTTGCGTAGAGCCTCCCAACTTTGAGTCGAGACCCATACGCGTTGGGGATGTATCATCAATTTCCCTGGTTTGATTTGAATGGCTGGTGATAGACTGGGAGCTATTTCTCCATGCTGCAAAGCAAAGTACCAGATCATTCTCGCTCGAATCCACAGTGCCCGATATTGGGCCAACATTACCCCCAACCCTTTGTAACACCCAATTTCTAAGGTTACACGCTGACAAAGAGGCAACACAAATAGCATCATCAGCAGCTACCGTGATAGTGTCGTTTGCTGCCGCGATGTTTTCAGAAAAGAAAAGCTGGGAATATGGATGATTACCATCGCCAAGCCCGGACGATGTGTTTATTAACGGCAATGATTGACCGTTAAAGGTAACAGTTGATGTTCCGGCATCACTTTTCATGAATACTACCATAGGCCCACCTGGGTGATTATAGCTCAATGTGGTTGCCGCATTGTTAGAGTCTAATACTCCTGTGTGCTCAATGGTAGTAGTTGTCGTTCCCGAAGGCGGAGGCGGATCGGAAACATCCGAATATGAGTAAGCTCCCCTGTCCCAACCAACCGTGGCACGATTTGTGGTTTTTATTTTTGCTGAACTTGGTTGCCCTGACCAATCAGTTGTCGGATCAAGGGCTTCAGCTAAAGTCATTGTTATTGTAGAGTAGCCTGTCCTGCTTTGAAACAAAGCATCCCCACCACTCAGATTTACGGTAAAACTACCTGAAACATCACTTGCACTACTACGGCACGGTGAATCATATTGAAGGGTAAAGTTATTAGCGTTTGGGTTTGTGAATAACGGGTCTTCTTCAGATCCAGCAGGAGAAGCGTTTTCAAAGTTATAGGTGGATTTCATTATTGCTAATGTTCGATATGCCCCGTCATAACGCATTGTTATATTGCCAAGGTCGTGATAATAAGTGTTATGTTCCAAAGAGTTTATAACTCGCGATGAATATATCTGTTTTCGATTTGCCTCTCCGCCTGGGTGATTGTTCCACAAGATATTATTTTTTATATGATATGTGCTGTCTTTTGCTGTC
>PWQX01000132.1 GCA_003556605.1 Spirochaetaceae bacterium | reverse complement strand
CTACGTGTGAGACGCCTGTTGACCGCCTCACGCGGTACGCAAATTGATGAAATAACGGCCGCTACAGCGCCCTCATAAGAACCCGCGGCGGGATCCTATGGTAATCTAACCGGATACTCACCATAAACCAAGCGCCTTATTCAAAGCGCATGTCGTGCAGTCTCCAGTAAGCGTCCGTTCTTTGAAGCGCCGCATTATCCTGTATTGCGTCCCAAGCTGTCTTGCCGTCGATACTCTCCTCATGGACGTTGGCTCCGGCGTCCAGCGACAGATGGATAACGTCAGGATTCGTGCTGTTAAGCGCCGCGTACGTGAGGGCAGTCCTCCCGCCTTCGTCGCGAGCGTTAACGTATAACTCTGCGCGGAGCTCCGCTTGAACCGCAGCGAGGGTTGCCACCCACCATACCAGCCAAGAAAACTCAGGCCACTCAAGAGCCGGATCTGGCCCGGTTAAAGGACCTCCTGCAGGACGCTGCGTGGGGGCGCCTGCACATCCGCCTATAACAGGGAGAACGATCCCCAAGAACACAAGGACCACGATGATCGTTTTGTCTTTCAAAGTTCAGCCCTCCCCCGTTTCCATACTGATAACTCGACTACTGGCTATCTCTTGAGACGTTACTTCATTCTTTAGTACATGTGATTCAGCTTCCAATAGATGTCAGTTTCCTTGAGCGCTTCGTTGCTTTGAATGCAATCTGTCCAGGGTCATATACAATCCCGACCCGAGAAGGGTTTGGGGTCATGAAGATTCCCGAGTTTTGGCGGCGTCAGGGCCACGATGATTCCCCACCGTTTGAGCGTGTAGGGTTATCAGGACGAGTCTCTGAGCCCGACCGCGACGAGCTCGAGGGAACACGAACGGCAGGCCTGCGGCAGGCGATCGAGCGACAGTGGGAGTACGCCTGATGACAGGCTCATTACTCACGGGCATGATGCTCGTTATGTTCCTCAAGCCAGCGCAGTAACTCGGATATCCATGCCGTTGCGAGGGCTATGCACTTGTCGGCGCCTCCGTAGTAAAGCCGGATATCATCTCCTTGGGCTACCCAGCCGCAGGGGAAAACCACTTTGTCGACGTCACCCGATACCTCGTAATCCTTCTCAGGAGAAAAGACCCACTCGGTTGAGCGGGCGAACAACGTCGTCGGGTCCTCGCGGTCCAGCACGGCCAGGCCCAGCCGGTACAAACAGCCGCCCGCCGTGTTTCGGACCCCATGGTACAGGAGGAGCCATCCCTTCTCGGTCTGCAGCGGCGATGGTCAAAGCCCGATCTTGTTCGCATCCCACCACGCTCCTCTCCGAGCGGGAATGAGAATCTGATGATCGCCCCGGTGCTTTAGGTCCGGGCTGAAGGATATCCAGATATGCGCGCCGGTAAAGTGCGAGATGCCCCTGCGATCCTCCACCCGCATCAGCAGCACGATCTCATTTCCCACCCGCGTTGCGGCCGGATTGAATACCGAGTTTGCGGGGTTCGGCAGGTCCCTTGTCTGGATGATCGGATTCGCGGGATGCCGTGAAAAGAGCTCCTTTCCTTCCATCCGCCTCTTGCCTCCCTCGCGCCCTCCGCAGGACTCGACCGCTCGCCGGCCGGCGGCCGGCTTCACGGCCGCAGGAAACACGGCCGTGCCTCGTCCGCCTCGTGAAGCTGGAAGCAGGTTCGCGGAGGCGGAAAGCCCGAGGCTTTCAACGGCGGTAGGGTAGGCTCTCGGCGCCGACCGGCTTGAAGCCGGCGTCGCGGAGAAGATCCGGAAACACCGCCGCCTCGCTCACCACGTGGGCGGCGCCGACCGCGACTACAATTCGCTTCGCTTCGGTTTCCTCGAGAAAGGACAGAAGCCGCGGCACCCATCTTCGCTCGCGCGTCTCCAGAAGCATCCGCTGCGTGGCTTCAAGGCCGGCCCGCACCACAGGCGGCACTTCCACATCCAGCCGGTCATGAAGCATCCCGGGGGCCGTCTCGAGGTCACCTCTCCCCCAGCTCTCCAGCGTCTCGAGCAGCCGCTCCCGGCGGGCTCGTGCCATCGCCTCCTCGGAGACGGGACCCATCACCGAGAACAGCAACTCCTCAACATACGACTGCTGCTCGGCGGCATCATGCAGCGCCGCCAGATCCCTCCAGCTTTCGAGATACCTGACCTCGATACCGGCCCCGCGCGCCGCCCGAACGACTTGCGCATCAACTCCCGGAGACCACACGATGCCGTCACGAGCACGTCGCAGGGAATTGAGATTGCTCCGCGCGGCCCAGGGGCGCAGCGCCAACAGCGAGGACAGCTGGCGTTCGTGCAGCGGCGCAAGGCGTTCGGATAGCGCCAGCGAGAACTCTTCAAGCAGGGTTTCGTCTCGATCTTTCAGAAAATCGGAAAGCGATGGTCTTCCCTTATGGCGATCCGCTCGGAGGTAGCTATGATGAACTCTCATCGCCTGCAGGAGGCGATCCCTGTGCTCGAGCGTGAGGAGGTTGCTCTCGACCACCACGAGGTCCGCGGCTTCGATCTCGTCGTTCAGTAATTGGGGAAGCGAGAGAGCGTCGGCGTGCTCTTCCGGTACGGCGTGGATTGTACCAAGAACCGTCAAATACCTGCGCCCGTCACTGAGACGCAGTACCGGCGGCGAGGGCGATTCGGAGTGCGCCTCAAAGGCAGACGGGGGCCTACGTGTTGCAACCGGCGGGCCCGTAGCACAGGAGGCGAACACGGCCGCGAGCAAGAGTGGTGTGAAGACCCTAAACGCCCTCATCTGCAACAGTACCGGCGGATACGCGCAAACCTATGAAAACCGGCCGGCCGGTCACGCCGAACCACACTACCGGATAACACTACAATACACCGTGACGAAGGTTTATCACAGATTCTCTGTAACCCTTCGCCGTAACCGCCGGGCCCGGGTGGAGTACAGGAGGAATCGAAGCAGAGGGTAGCCCGGAAGTGGGGTGTCAGCGGGTATAGGAAGATCTCTTTCTTCGGTAGTACTCGCCGGCTGGGCACATCGTTTCTACCGCGCCCGGTGGTCGTGCCGACATGCCTCCAGTTTGCCGCCTTGTAACAGGTACCGGTGAAGCGACCGGTCTGCACAAAGGTTTCCGGCAACACCGGACGATACCGATAGCGCTGCTGCCGGTCATCGGCTAATCGCCGTGCATTGATCCACACAAGCCGAAAGCCGAGGTTGCGCGAATAAATCCACGGCAGAATCAGAAAGCGGCTGTTGTTCACCACCAGCTGCAGATTTGCCACCCGCTGCCGATCACTCCAGCCAATCCACTGATCGCGCGGCGCGATCCGGTAGGCGGAGGCGGAGAATCCAAACAACGCCACCGGCCCGTCGTCGGTCTCCACGATATACTGCATCGTAGCCCCCGCCCATCGGCTGTGGCCCAGATAGTGGTACCGGTCGATGTACTCGTTGCACAACGACTTCTGCGCCTCGGTATGCACCACCGTCACGCGCAGTCCTTCCAGCCGTCCGGCGGGTGTGTAGATCTCCTCCCCCTCGTCCAGAATTCCAGTGAGGCAACGCGGGTACTTTACACGATCGGGTAATACGTGACATACTTCCTAACGTTACGCGGATTAGATGACTCGCCTACCTTGGTTTTCCACTGATATTGTCGAACTTCTTCCCGCTGACCAGGTCCGCCGATGTGCGGACTCAAAAATTTATCTGCAGTGCGAACGCGATTAGGCCTCGCACGAGCGGAAGGAGTATCTTTTATGGCTACAAAACTCTATGTTGGCAATCTTCACTTTCAGACTCAGGAGCAAGATCTCCGAGAGCTCTTTGCCGGACACGGCGAAGTCGTATCCTGCAACGTTATCTCCGACCGGGACACCGGTCGCTCCCGTGGCTTCGGGTTCGTCGAAATGGCGAACGAAGACGACGCCCGCAGTGCCGAGAACGTGCTGAACGGTCAGGATTTCGACGGACGTCAGTTGAAAGTCAACGAGGCGAAACCTCGCGAGAATCGCGGCGGTCGTTTCTAGGACTGCACCGCGCGAACAACGTAGCCGACGCGAAAAGCGAAGGCGTACGCCGTGTGAAATATCGCCGGTAAAGGATCTCCGCTTCGGAGATCCTTTTTTTCATCGATAGCTTGTCCCCCTATCTGCACATAGGAAGGATTTAGGCTGATAATTTCCCCATCGTTCACCTGAGAAGCCGACCGTCCCGCGCGGGGGGTCGAGTGCGGCCTGCCGTGGGTGTGCCGCGACACTCTTAAAATTCCGTAAAAAGCAGATCGACCGCGGCGACTGGGAAATGCGATGAGCTCCTGCCTGCTCAAGCAATTGCTCGTCAATGCTCACATTTGTCCGTGCCTTTGTGTGTTTCATGCGAGTCTCAGAAGAACATACGAATCGTGCGTACACCCACACAAGATTATACGAAGCAGCAAAACGCAGGGGAGTAGCTTGTTGCCGGATCGATCTATCGTCGTAGCCGAGGATGACCGCCACTTCAAGCGGGCGGAATACGCCGTTGACCGGCCGCTTGAAGTGGCGGATGTCTTCCGCCGCTATGGGGAGGCCTTCCGGCTGACACACGCACCTTCGCTCTCAAGCGATCGGCTACGCGTGATGAGCGCCGTCGAGGTCTGCCGTACTGCTGCCGAGACGCTGCGCAGCATCGCCGCCGACCCCAAACACCTCGGTGCGGAAATCGGCTTCCTCGCGATTCTGCATACCTGGGGCCAAAACCTCCTGCATCATCCCCACCTGCACTGCGTGGTGCCCGGCGGCGGCATCGCTCCCGACGGAGCACACTGGATTGCCTCTCGTCGAGACTTTTTCCTTCCGGTGCGCGTGCTCTTGCGGCTGTGCTGCGCGCTCCGCTACTGGTATAATCAAAGGCGTCATGAGCAGCTCGGAACATGCCGGCGGAAAGACCGGCGGCGGCAATACGCCTCACGCCACGAGAGTCCATCCGGTCTTCTCCGACCATAATCGGAAAGCGGTCGCCGAAATAGCGGGACGCTACGGGTGGAGGCTTGTCGTGGCGTTCGGCTCGGCCGTCAGCGGGGAACGCCCCCGCGATCTCGACATCGCCGTGCTGCCGTGCGAGGAGCCCGAGCTGCTGATGATCGGACGCTGGACGCGTACGCTCGAAGACCTCCTGGATGTGGAACCGGTAGATCTCGTTGTGTTGAGCGACCGGGTCTCGCCGGTGCTGCGCTTTGAGGTGTTCAGAGGCGGGGTCTGTTTGTTCGAGTCCGAGCGCGGCCTGTTCGACCGCGAGCAGGACCGCGCGTTCTTTCTCTATGCCGACAGCGCGCATTTTCGCCGCCAACTGCAGGAGGACAATCGTGAGCCCTGACCGCAGCGAAGTGATCGAGCGCAAATACCGCATGCTTCTGCAGTTCCTGAAAGACCTGCGGCCTTACGCAGAACTCGACCGCGCGGCTCGCCGCAAAGAGCACTACGCGATCGAACGCCTGCTGCAGCTTCTGTGTGAGGTGTCGGCCGACCTCGGCCTGCAACTCCTGAAAGCGTCCGGCCATCAGCTCGCCGGAAGCTACCGGGAGATATTTGCCGCCCTCAGGACGCGCGCACAGCTTCCGGAGGAGCTCGCCGAGCAGTTGATGGACGCATGCGCAATGCGCAACGTTTTGACCCACCTGTACGACGCTATCGACCACGAGCGTGTTATTGAGACGGTTGAGCCGGCGATCGAATTGTACGCCCAGTATGCCGAGTGGCTCTCGGCGCGCATACGGTGAAGCACGGTTCGACGCGTGTGCGTTCTGTACCCCAAAAAAACCAGAACTGCCGTTTTCTCCGCGCATCCGTCCAAATGAGGCCTCCGGCTGATTCTGACGGCGTCCACCGAGCTCAGCCCTCCGCCCCGCGCCGCGTTACTTGCGTGCATCAGGTTCTTATGCGGCTTTGGCGCTTCCAGCTCGAGATAACTCTTCTATGATTTGTTTGACACGAGAGACCGGTTGAGCGTGGAGGTCAAGAAGCTGGAGGCGAGGCTGGAAGAGCTGACAAAGAATGATACGGTAGTCGCTCTGATTCGTACGATTCCAGGTACCCGACTGATTACGGCTACCACGATCCGGGCGCATATGGATGATATCGGTCGCTTTGATTCACCGAAGCAACTGGCCGCCTACGCAGGGTTGGTGCCGTGGGCACCGAACTCTGCTGAGCGCGAACGCTACGGCAAGATCACCAAACGCGGACCCAATGAGCTACGCACCGCAAGACCAGGTTCTCACTCGTGTGTAACCTCTCCCCGTTCGTGATTGCGATGCCTTTCGTCGATCCTACCGCACCTCTTGTGAGACTGATGGAGGTCCTCCACGAGCGCGTTGTCATCAGGAGCCATCCTTGCCTGCACGCGAAGGTATTCATTGCCGATGACCGCGTCGCCATCTTCGGCTCGCGCAACCTGACAATGGGCGGTGAGGGCGGCAGCCGCGAGGTAAACGCTTTTCCCGTGCGCTCCGTTGCGCCCGGATCGGCCTCCTGAGCAAGCTCAATCTCCCGGGCCGAGCACACGACGATCCGAACGCCATACTCCTCCGGGTCATCAGTGTGAACGATCCCGGACACCTGCGCTACGTACCCGTCCGCATCGGGAGCACCCTTCCTATTCATGCATCTCCCTCCATTGCCTCCCCATGTCACGCTGCTCGTCGGTTCCCGGAGATGGCATGTCACGGTCCGGAACTGCGCACCGTAGCCTCTCGACCGTTTTTGTGGCAAAAACTAGATTCTTTGGGAGATAATGGCACCACAGATCGGAACCGGTTCGTTGGCAGGAGGGGGAGATGACGACAACGCAAGACGCGGCGGAAGGGGCGATCCTCGGCAGCCTCTGCGGCGACGCAGCGGGAGCAACCCTCGAGTTCGAGAAAGGCACGCTTCCTGGCGAACGCGTTGCGGAAGCGCTCGCAATGGTAGGCGGCGGACCGTGGAACACAGCGCCGGGCCAGATCACCGACGACGGCGAGATGGCGCTCTCACTCATGCACGCGCTCGCCGGGCGCGACCGCTTTTCTGTAGAGGCCGTTGCCGAGCAGTACTATCGTTGGTACACGTCACCGCCGTTCGACCTGGGCGGTACTACCGCCAACGGCCTCTGCGGGGCAGCAGGCCGGCGACCCGGCAGGCTGCACGAGGGTATGTGGGAGGCGGCGGCCGAGCGGAATCAGGGCTCCAAGGCGAACGGCGCGCTCATGCGGATCGTGCCCCTGGGCGTCTGGGGCCGCAGGCTCGAGCCGTCTGACCTGGTCGTCGCCGCCTGCGAAGACGCACGGTTGACCCATCCTCATCGAACCTGCCAGCACGCATCGGCCGTCTACTGCATCGCGATCCGCCACCTCGTCATGAACCCGGCCGACGCGTCCGGCGCCGTGAATGCCGCACGGTCGTGGGCTGAGCAGCTCGCCAACGACGAAGTGCTCGAATGGCTATCCCTCGCGATCGACGGGCTGAATCCCGGCTACTCACCTCACCAGGGATTCGTGAAGTACGGCTTCGTACATGCATTCCGGCACCTCGTCCGAGGCACCTCCTACGAGAGTGCCGTCGCCGAGACCCTTGCCGGCGGCGGCGATACGGACACAAACGCGTGTATCGTGGGTGGCCTAATAGGCGCGCTCCACGGCGCGAAGAGCATCCCGCAACGGATGCGGGATGCCGTGTACGACTGCAACGTCTCCCGCGGACAGCTACGTCCGGCATACCTTCAGACGCGCGAAGTTCTCTTGGAGCTCGTGATGTCTGTTGCGTGACACCGCTATTGGGCTCGAAACGCGCGTCGGGCCGGCGCACCGTCCGCTCAGCCGAGCACGCTCGAAAGCTTCGAAGCGGCGCGTTCGATCTCGCCCTCCGGGACGCAGGCACTCAGGCGAACGTGACGGCTGTAGGCCTCGCCGCCGAAGACTGTACCGGGGACATACAGCAAGGGGTCATCGCCGGAGTGCATCGCTGTTCGAAACTCGCTCTCGGTCGCGAAGGTATCCGGAATTTCGGCAAACAGGTAAAAACCACCCTGCGGATAAGCGAAGCGGAACCCAAGGGGTTCGAGAGCCTGCGCGAGCAAGCCGGCCCGCCGTTCGTACTCGCGCGGGTCTACGTGCAGGCCGATACCGATCCGACCCAGCACGCGCTGCTGAAGCGCGGGTGCGTTCACTACTCGCATGCGAAGCGCGGCGGACACAGCAGCGCTTAATACCGCCCAGGACTCATGGCCGGGAGCAAGCTCGGGATGAGCTGCAAGATAGCCGATACGCTCACCGGCGAGCCCCAGCGACTTGGACAGCGAGCTCACAAACAGAGTGTACGGATAGTGGCTCACCATACTCGCAAACCGGTGTTCGCCGAACACGATCCGCTGATATGGGGAGTCTTCGAGCGCGACGACGGCTACGCCGTACTCGTTACGCTTGCGGACCAGCACATCAGCGAGGGCACTGAGCTCATCGTCGGTGTATACCGCTCCGGTAGGGTTGTTGGGCGAGTTGAGTACCATCAAGCGCGTGAACGGCCCTATGGCGCCTTCAATCGCCTCGAGGTCAGGTCGGTAATCTTTGGTTGCCGCTATCGCCCGGCAGCGCGCGTGCTGTGCACGGATCAGCGTCTCATATTCGGGGAAATAGGGCGCAACGAGCAGCGCCTCGGGAGGCGACCCCTGATGCTCTGCCGGGTGCCCGCCTCGCTTCCGCCAAAGCAGCGTCGCCATCACGATATCGAGCGCGTTCGCAGCGCCTGCAGTCATGAAGACATGCCGCGGCTCGAATGCCGCCCCGAGCTCCGCCGCAAGCTCGTCGGCGACGCGGCGGCGCACCTCGGGGAACCCGGCGTTCGGCATGTAGCGGTGAAAATTTTCAGGGGACCGCTCGCATTCCTCGATAACTCTATGCAAGGCCTGGTAATAGGCCGGCGGGGGCTTGACGTCCGGGTTTCCTAATGAAAGGTCAATCGGGCGCCTGCCTTCCTCGCGGAAGCGCACGCCGAGATTGAAGATCTCGCGCACGCTCGCACCGCGTGCAAAAAACTCCTCTAAGTGCTCGAAATCTCCGCTCATTCCCAAGCGTTCATTCCTCCGAGCTTTTCACCAGAAACGCCTCAACCTGCAGCCTGTCACTGCGGCTGAGAAACCGCACCACGTTCCGGCGGGCCTGCGGGGTGAGCTTCTCCGGCGATATCCCCACGAACGCCTCGTCCTTGGTGCGGAATTCCCATTCCTTCAGCCCTCGGATGAGCTCCTCCGGCGGATTGAGCCGCGGGTTCCGCAGCCTGATCATCAGCCGATGTTGTTCGGTCTGCACTGCATGCGCTCGCGCCAGCTTCAACGAGACCCCCGACAGAGAGATGTTCTGCACGTACTCTATCTCCTCCGTTTCCCCTGATTTGGTTTCCAGGAAAAGCTTCCATTCCGATTCCACGCGTGGATACACACGTCGCTCCTGATGAGTCATCTGCAAACCCTCCTCGCCTAAGGTCTCGCCGTCCAGAACGTACTCCCGGATAAAACGGGGCAACACGTTCAGAAATGTCGCTTCCCTACATATCAGATAGGTATCACAGTAAGCGCGACACAACTCGCGATTCGGCAGAAGTCCGTCGGCGTCTTCGGAGAACTCTGCCTTCAGCCGGTTCAGGAAATACATTCGCACGGTGCCGATATTCTTAACGTCCTGACTGCCGCGGTATGTGCAGTCAAAGAACGGCTTTACCTCGTTATACGTACTCTCGGAAATGTTGATCAGCTCAGCCTCGCTCGCCCGCTGCATCCGCGAGGCGATGTTCACCGAATCACCCCAGATGTCGAAAGTCTGTTTCTTCGAGCCAATGACGCCGGCGATACAAGGGCCACTGTGAATTCCAACTCGCACCGACCAGTTGTTCAAATCAAGCTCATGCTCGGGGCTGTTCTGTTCACCGCGCTCCTCCTTGAGCAGATGCTGTATGCGCAACGCCGCAAGACAGCAATCAACCGAATGCGTTGGCTTCTTATGCGGGATTCCGGATACGCACATATACGCATCGCCGATCGTCTTGATCTTCTCGATCTCAAAATCGTCCATCACCCGGTCGTAGAGTGTTACATAATGATTCAAGCGTCGGATAAGCGTTACCGGGTCGAGGTGAAACGCAAGGCGCGAGAACCCGACAACATCGGCAAAGAGAATCGTGGCGTGGCGAAAGACCTTGGGAAGGACTTCCTTTTGGGCAACCAGCTCATCGGCGATATAGCGAGGTAGGAGACTGTACAACGTGCCGCGGTATTCTTCGACGCTGAGATCCGGAGAACTCACGTCGCTTTCGGCCCTGTTGTCCGGGGACTTCAGATTGCGCATCAGATCTCCGGCATATCCTCAAACACCACACGCTCGCCGATCTCCGGCTCGTCAGCACTGAGCAGTATCGGAAGCGTCTCCTGTTGCCAATCGTCGTCCTCAAGGCGTTTGACGACAATCGGCCCGTCAACCTGAGCGATGATGAACTCGGCGATATCCATGATGATATAAAAGCCGTTGGAGTTGCAGAAACTGAGCTCGCGAAAGTCGAACTCTACCGATTGTAGATCCTCTGCCGAAACCAGCTGCTCGAGCTGTGCAATGTAGCCTTGCAGATGCTTGTACGGGTAGTCGATGCGGATAACACCGCCGAAGGTGACTATCAGTTTCGTTCCGTCGCGCTTGGCAACAGAGCTGAACACACTCACCCCGCCATCCATAATCTCGCCGTAAGCCAGAACTTTCACAGCAGTCCTCCTAAGGCGATCCGCGATTCAACGGT
>PWQX01000067.1 GCA_003556605.1 Spirochaetaceae bacterium | reverse complement strand
GAGGATAATCATGCGCGGGGTCGTAGACAAGCGCCCGAAATTCGCATTACCGTGTCCGTTCGGGTACGCATCGTATCGGATGAGGCTTACAGCCGCGCATTGAAAGCTTGCACTCGCTATGGGCAAGCGTATGGCATGGTCGGGGAGGCCCAAGGCATGAGGACGATCCAATACCTGAACCGGGTTTATCGTAACGACCCCAATAGCGGGGCTTTTGTCATAGATGTTAAACTCGAGAAGTATGCCTACGCGTTCAACGAATGGGATGGTGCCTATTTCAAACGGCGTGATCTGGATCCTGACCTCGCACACTTCCTCAACTTGTGCTCCGAGGAGATCCCGTTTCGCTATAGAATCGCGATTGAGTTCACCGTGAACGAGGAGCACAACCCGAAGATGGAGCGGCTGTTACGCACGAGTCTCAAGAATTATTTCGCGAACAGAATGGAAGCTGAGAAGCGCATACTCGGGCGTATTAGTCGCCGCATTTTGCGCTTTGTTGCACTCGGCGCACTCGCTCTTTTGATTGCAGCTGTGATCGAGCCTCTCGTACCGCCCAACCCCCTGGGGGGTCTGCTCAGTGAAGGGTTTTTTATCGGCGGATGGGTCTTCTTCTGGGAAGCGTTGTCGGCAGGAACCTTTCAGAGACCGGAGCGACGCAAACTCATGCGCGCGTTCAAGCGGTTCTACCAATCAGATATTCGCTTTGCCTATACTGATGTAGACCTACCGGACTTTGAAGTTGACGATGACCACGAGGTTGGGGACAGCGTGCAGCGTGAGGGGATTGATGCCACCCGTCAAACACGTCAGAAGAAAGAGCGTATCGGCGATGGTGTTGAGCTTAAGAAATCCAGCACAGTGACTGTATCAGTAGACCGTGTGCTCGCTCATCGTGAGCGGTAACCTTGGGAATAAGTGATGGACGACACTGTGATGAACGATGAGTTACAAGGATCGAAACAGTATGACAACGATGACGCTCAGTCTGCCCGGTCCGATAGTCGCGACGAGGCCAGCCGGTTGGGTCGAAACTCCGGGCCGTTCGGAGGGATTTCGCACGTGGTTGCGCGTGTGGTCGGCCGGCCGTCGAGGGGCGGTGTGCGGAACGCTGCGATGGGCATCGTTTTGCGTCCGAGCGGTCGAATGGTGGTTTTTGCCTTTGTGCTCTTGCTTGTCGTCTCCGGCGTGATCGGCCGGCCGGTGGAGCCCGCGACGTTGCTCGTATGGGGCGAAAGGGCGGCAGCCCAGCCGTGGTTCGTTATAGGAACCGTTGGCGTCATGGCGTTGATGTTTACCGTTGGTTTGCCCGGAAGCTTGTGCCTCTGGCTTCTTGCCCCGTTTCATCCACCTTGGTTGGCGACCATTCTTCTTACCGTGGGCGGCGTGCTCGGGGCAGCAGGCGCGTATTGGTTTAGTTCGTGGGTTGGACAGGGTTGGAAACCGGGTAGAATCGGTCGCCGAGTAATGCGCTTGCTTTCGCGGCAGGGCGGTCTCTTAACACAAGTCGCGCTGCGAGTGCTTCCGGGGTTTCCTCATCAAGTCGTGAACTTCGGTGCGGGGCTGCTCAGGCTACCGCGCCGTCGATTCGTGGCTGCGACAACGATTGGTCTCACAGTGAAATGGGCGGTCTACGCTTCGGCTGTTTACGGCGTTACGGAAGTGGTCATTGCCGGCGAAGCGTCTAGCGCCGCCGAGGCGGTGACCACCGGTGAGGTGCTGCGACCCGGTGTTCTCATCCCACTGGTTGTGCTGACAGCGCTATTGCTAACCGGCGCTCTCGTGCGCAGGCGGATTTCCGAGCGATAACTTGTCGCGGTAGCGGTAACGGCGCATAGAGGCTAATCAAGCAGACGCAAGAGAACCGTGGCGGCAAGAGTCGCCCAACTGAACTGCGAGTTCGTTCGGGCTCCCCCGGAAGCAGTTCCAGACTCGAACGGCCATGTCGGCGGTTAGCTGTCCAGACCTAATCAGCTCGATAGGTCTTTCGGTTGACTTGGCAAGGTTCTGATCGTGTAGTTCGAGGTACAGGTTCTCTTTTCTCGAGAACTACGAGTACACCGCGACCTCGGTGTACCCGGCCGCTTTGGCGCGGAGGCTGTGTTATTCTCAATCGCAGGGATAAGTGGCGATCGATAGGCTTACGCCGAACGAGGCCATTACTCTGGTCGGTGGGTTGCGCGGAGCTCCATACCGCCGCGCGCACGGGAGCCGAAGAGCTCATGAATCGGTTACACCGCACGCCGTGGTCATGCGTCAGAGACGAGGGACTCTCTTGTGATATTCGGCGGCTGGGAGCGTATGGTACGATCTTTCGAGCGACGGGGCCGGTGGTCGTGTTGGATAAGCCTAGTAATGACGTGAGCCCGGAGCGCCGGCGTTTCCTCAGAAAGAAGTTCCGCATGCTAACCAAGCAACGATGAGCGGACATTCTTGTAACTCGAGACGTGGTCGAGGGTGAGCGGTCGGCCGACCGGTTGACCATCATCCGCCAAGTGTACCTCATAGGCGAAGGCAGCCCGGCGCTATCTCGTAATCCTCCCGGGAGTCTATGGTACTAAAGCCGGTGGTTGACCTGGGAGCGGGTATGGCCAACCCCGGGCTCATGCGTGGCGGGGAAGTTCAGGTTAAGCGGCGGGTTCTTGTTCCGGCTGTGCCCGACCGATTGCGAGCGGCGCGGGGTG
>PWQX01000263.1 GCA_003556605.1 Spirochaetaceae bacterium | reverse complement strand
TGGGGGGAGCCTTCGGCTTCGGAGTATGCCGCGTTGAAGCGCACCACGAACCCCGAATCAGGGTCGAGCAGAAACCGCAGCCCGGCACCGCCTGCCGCCACGAGCTCATCGCCGTCTAGCTCGTCAAGCTGCGGCGCTACCTGTCCAACGCCGCCGAACACCTCAAGCCCGAACCGGCGCAGATACGGGCTTCGATACTCAGCCTGCGCAGCTACCAAACTACGATCGCGGTAACGGCCTTCTGAGATACCCCTCAACAGCGAAGCGCCCCCGAGACGCGGGAGTTCTTGGAACGGCACGGTGTCAAAGACATGCTCCAACAAATACTGAGTTGCAACACGGTGCTCGCCGAAGAACGGAGTAATCTGTAGGTACTCGGCTGAGAGACGACCAAAACTCTCGCTGGAGGCCGGGAGCGACCGCGCTAACTGCAGCGTAAACGCCGAGCCACTGCGCGGATCAAAGGCCGCCGGCCGGCGGCTGTCATAGCGGAGCTCGAGCGTGGGCAGCAGAACCACCGCACCGTCGCTTCCAGGTTCGTCTTCACTGTCGAGAATGCCGCCTTCGTCGGGATCGCTCACCCAGTAGCGAGTGGCCCGAAACCTCGGACCGACCCGCAAACGCGGGTACATCTCGAAAAGCGTGCCGAGCTCGCCGGATACCTCGCGGTCCACATAAGTCTCCTTAGCGGCCGCATCGCTTCCGATGCCGAAGAAGTCACTAGGGATTTCGGCAAACGCGAAGCGACTGTCCAACAGAAGACGATCACGGAGTACATACTGCGTATTGGTTACCGTAAGCGTATACGCAGCGGATGTGGTATAGAACCCCGAAAGCATAAGGGTGTTAACCGGGCGGCTGGACAGCTCAACCGTTGCCGCTGTATCAGGCCCCGGCGGCACGGTAGAAGAAACCGGGCCCGGACCAATTGGGTCGTAAAGTGCGAGTACAGCCGCACCGAACAACCAACCGAGCTCGGGTGTATAGCCGAGTTGCGGTACAAACACGGTTCGTAGCGGCGCCTCTTCGGGCTCGCCGCGCTCCTCAGCCGGCGCAGGCGAAGCCACGGCCGCCATCAGCATCACAGCCAGTACCGTAATCGCCGGTCGCCGAGGCCTCAAAACACTGCAACCTCACCGTCGGCCGCTACATGCTCGGGCAGATAGCTCGCCACCAACGCTCGCGCGGTGGGTTCGTCGACAATGAGCTCGTTCATATACCCCGCGTTCAGTGCCGCGTGCAAGCCGTGGATCTTGGCGGTCCCGGAGACAACGCAGAGCGCCCGATCCACGGATCTGTACAGGTCTAACGGCGGCCCGCTGGCCCGCTGGTTCAACGGAATATCGGCCCAGGTCCCATCGGCACGGAAGAACACGGTAGAAATGTCTCCGACGACTCCCTGGAGCTTGAGCTCCTCAAGATCTTCGGGTTCCAGGTAGTCTCCGGCGTAGACCCGGCTCGGGACCCCGGCATGAACCGCCCCGACACCGTACAGCAGTATGTCAGCCTCCTGTTGCTGTTTCAAAATCGCTTGAATGCTGCGTTCGCGCCAAAGCGCATCCTTCGTTTCTTTGTAATCGAAGAAACTCGGAACGGGAAACAGCTGCACACTCGCTTGGTAGTTACGCGCGAACGTCTGTAGGATATCGGCGGCGTAGCGATTGTCGGCCAGCGCCGTATTGGCCGAGCCGTTGAGCTGCACGATCTTCATACCGATCAGCACTTTAGGAATTAACTGCATGCTGATTTCGCTGATCGTGGTTCCCCACGCAATACCAAGCACCTGATGCCCGACGAGAATCTCGTTGAGGTAGTTGGCCGTGTAACGCGCCACTCGTTCCAGCCACACCGGCTGTCCCGTGTAATCCGGGACCGGCACAATATGAACCCGTCTCAGCGAGAAGCGGTTCCGAATGACGCCCTCCAACGGGCTGAGTCGCGTCCGCATGTCAACGACTTGAATATCGACAATGCCGTGCGTCCGGGCGTAGTTCAACAGCTTTGAGACCTTGGGGCGTGAGAATTTCATCTCTTTGCCGATCTGCTCAGTGTTGAGGCCTTGATAGTAATAGAGCGTCGCAACCCGATATGCTTCGTCATACACGCGCTCTTCGCTCTTCATCCATCGGTGGCTGTTAGCTTGTTCACTCACATCTTTCTGCCTGGTACAAGTTTCCACCATGTGTCACGGAATAAGGCATGCAATCCCAAAATAGCACGAGTCACATAGTATCATCGCCAAGGATAACGGCATAGCAGCAGGAACGCAAGCACAAAAACAATCGTATAACCTCACTGCACAAGCCCGGGCTAATACGCTAACACAGGAGAAGCTATCCGGCGACCTCCTGACTCACGTGATTTACGCGCCTCGAAGCATGGCCAGCGTGTGCTGCATAATCGGCAGCAACACCTGAGAGCAACCGGTGACGGGAGACCTTGGTTACATCAGGGGCTGCATGGTTCGCTGCTATGCCGTTCGCTGCTATGCCGTTCCAGCCGGCAGTTAACACAAACTCCGAATCAGCACAGTCTTCGAGCGCCGTTCGAATTGAGTACGGCTCTTCCGGGGCCGCGCCCCGATTGATCTCAGCCTCGTAGAGAGTTTCCCCTTAGCGTTGGTTTTGTCTCAGAGGCCCCGCGATAGGCGTCGTCATCGCAGCATAGCCGGCAAAAAGTACGAACACG
>PWQX01000200.1 GCA_003556605.1 Spirochaetaceae bacterium | reverse complement strand
GTCCAATTCGGAATCAAATACTGCATTGCTCTTGTATCATCTCGCGCGTCCAGCCGCCGCTCTCGGTAGAGCTTGTGAGCGGCTGTTAAACGCTCCTCGTCCAATTCAACTCCAAGTCCGGGAGCATCCGGCACCGTAACAGCGCCGTCTGCGATGCTCAGTGGATTCGTGGTCAGGTGCTGCCCGTCTTGCCAGATCCATTGTGTGTCTACCGCCGCGATGGTGCCCGGCGCAGCGGCGGCAACGTGTACGAACATTGCGAGGGATATGTCAAAGTGGTTGTTGGAATGCGAGCCCCACGTTAGCCCCCAATGATGGCACATCTGCGCTACTTGTACGGAGCCGTGCATTGTCCAGAAATGGGGATCCGCGAGCGGAATATCTACCGCCTGAAGCTGAACCGCGTGGCGCATTTCACGCCAATTGACAGCAACCATGTTGGTAGCGGTGGGGATGCCGGTGGCTCGGCGGAACTCCGCCATGATTTCCCGACCCGAGAATCCGTTCTCTGCGCCGCACGGGTCCTCTGCGTAGGTGAGGGAGTGCTTGTTTCGGCTGCACAGCGACACCGCTTCGTCCAGACTCCACGCTCCGTTAGGATCGATGTTGATCTGCGCATCAGGGAACTGCTCTGCCAGTGCCTGTATCGCCCGCATCTCTTCCGCTCCGGAAAGTACGCCACCTTTCAATTTGAACGCTCGAAATCCGTAACGGTTCCGGGCTGCCTGCGCCAGACGCACTATCTGTTCGGGGGTCATTGCTTTCTCGTGTCGCAGGCGCAGCCAGTCGTCCTCCGCATGTGGAGCGCTTTCATACGGAAGGTCCGTTTTCGTTCTATCGCCGATGTAATACAGAAACGCGAGAACTTCTACCGAGGTTCGTTGCTGTCCTTCACCAAGCAACGCGGCCACCGGCATGTCTAAATGTTTTCCGAGTAAATCCAAGAAAGCCGCCTCAAGTGCTGTTACGGCGTGAATTGTGATTCTCAGGTCATAGGTCTGAAGACCCCGTCCCCCCGAATCCCGAGCAGCGAAGTGCGCTTCAATAGAAGTCAGCACCTGCCTATACGCTCCGATAGGACGTCCAATCACCAGCGAACGAGCTTCATCTATCGTATCCCGAATTGCTTCACCGCCGGGTACCTCGCCCACACCGGTGTTCCCGTCCGTGTCTGTGAGTATCACGATGTTACGGGTGAAGAACGGCCAGTGCGCTCCGCTGAGGTTGAGCAGCATGCTATCACGTCCGGCGACCGGCACCACTCTCATAGTGCTAACGCGCGGGGTGTCCTTACGACTGCCCGCCTGCTGTTGACCTTTCATTGCGGCACCTCTTGAAACAGGATAATCAGCTCACCAGGCTGACAGCGCTTCCTCGGGGTCTCCCATACGCGTGACGCCTCCGGTATCCATCACCATCGGAATTCGGACACTGCGCGTTGCCGTGGAAGTCAAGGCGTTAGGATAACTGTCCTCGAATCGAAACTGGTCGTATACGCGTCTTGTGATCACGTCGGCGATACCGATGCCGTTCGCATTGCCGCCGGTCTCCGGCGTGAGGTCACGTACTACAATTCTGGATATGCTTGGTCCACCGTGGGCGGAGTCGGTTGTGTAGCGGCCTACGATGTTGTTATCGAATCCCGTTCCGGAGATATTCTTCCCGGCCTCGTCGATTACAAGTACATCCAATTGCTCAAAGAAGAACCGCGGCAATAGCTTCCAGGCGTCATCCAAGAGCGCGGGTTCCATGGGCTCGATTTCGGTTGGGTGGAGCACAACGATTCTGCACGTTTCGTGGTAGGCGTTCTCAATCAATCCAACCGCCGCAATGATTCGAGCTCGAGCAAGAATCTCGCGGCCGATTTCCAATACCACCTCGGACATGCGGTCAAAGCCGAGTTGATGGCAAATCTCGGCACCCTTCTGTTTCCCCAGGCCAATCGCGAGCATTTTCATTATTCCGCTCTCGTAAGGCCCTCGGAACGAGACGTGTGGTTTGATACGGTTAACAACAATGATTCCGTCGGCCTCGTGCGCAAGCCGATCAACGTGAACAGGAATCCCGTTGGAAGTAATTCCTATCCGCACGGTTTCCATAGATGACCGTATGGGTGCACCCGCAGAGCGTTCGGTTACGCCGAAATGGTTGAGGACCGCAATCTGACCGGAGGCCGTGGCTCCGCCGTGGCTCCCCATGGCGGGAACAATAAACGGTTCCGCTCCGACATCGCGCAGCTCCTGAACGAGCTGTTGCACCACGAGCGCCAGATTGCTGATGCCGCGACTACCTACGGCAACCGCGATACGGGCACCCGCGGCAACTCCGGCCATGACGCGTTGTTCGGCCAGCCGGCGGGAAAGATCCATCGCCGGATCGGAGAGGATTGGCCGCGCGAACTCCTGTCTGACGCGTATCACCCGGGGCATCGGTACCTCGGACAATAGATCCTGGAAGACACTCATCTGTACAACGGCGTTGATGGTATCACCGAGGTATGAAGCGGACAACAAGGGCAGAGCCGCCGGCTTTTCTTGTACTCGTGGAGCTGCCGATACCCGCCCTTTGTCCGGGCGCCGTTGCCGTAGTGCCGCTCTTTGAGTGTACAACCACGTCCTGGTAGGTTGCTGTAATCGATAATCAATAATGGAGCTTCGTATAGTGCTGTCTTAGCCCCTGTGGTTGGCCATGTGCC
>PWQX01000214.1 GCA_003556605.1 Spirochaetaceae bacterium | reverse complement strand
GTGAAGGAGGAGTGGCGTAATGGTCGCACTCGTGGCAGTTGAGGGGGGCCTGGCTTCACGGGCAAGCCTCACATTGGCGCGTATCAGCAAGGCGTCGGCTGCCCGCGCTTATGATTTCCAAAAGGATAGTTGATTCCTTGGTTCCGATGTCGTTGCTCGCCGACCATCCTGGCGTCCGGTTCAGCTATTATAGGCCGAATTTGGGCTCGACAGCGGTGGAAACGCACTAACCGTGGAATTGCACTAACGATAAAGTGAGGTTTTGAAGATGTCAGCGACTGTCTTTGCCGTGCACTCGCACCCGGACGATATAGAGTTCACCATGGCCGGTACCTTATTTCTCCTGGCCGAACGCGGCTGCCGGATTCACTACATGAATATCGCCAATGGCAGCTGCGGGACGACGGAGTATTCGCGCGATGAGATCGTGAGAATTCGAGAGCAGGAAGGGCGTGCGGCTGCTGATTACCTTGGGGCCACGTTTCACGAAAGCTTGGTGAATGACATTGAGGTGTTTTACGAAAAGGACACACTTCAACGTCTTGCGTCGGTCATGCGCGATGTCGCGCCCGACATCGTACTCACATCTTCGCCCCAGGACTACATGGAGGATCATATGAATGCATGCCGGCTCGCCGTGTCGGCGGCATTCGTTTTGCGGGCCCCAAACTTCCCGACCGACCCGCCGCGCGAGATCGTTGACAAGGACGTCGTTGTGTATCATGCGATGCCCCACGGACTCCGAGACGGTTTGCGCAATCGCATTCTTGGGGAGTTTTACGTCGATATTAGTTCGGTGATCGAAAAGAAATCGAAGATGCTCGCATGCCATGCCAGCCAAAAGAACTGGTTAGCTCGAACACAAGGATTCGACTCTTATCTCGACACGATGAAATCAATGTCTCGGGAAGTCGGAACTCTGTCAGGGAGATTTGATCTGGCCGAGGGATGGCGCAGACACTCGCACCTCGGCTTCTCACGGGTGGAAATGGACCGGCTTGCCGATTTGCTTGGAGATGACCTCGTGGCGTTTCGCGCATGACGCAGAGCGGCTGAGTGTTCGGTAAACGTGGTGGATTCTAATCGTGAGTCTGTGGCGATGGTTATTTGGTGATTCTTCACAGCGGGACGGCTCACGCATACTCGAGCGTCCAATATCAATATACTGGGGAGTAAAGCCGAATTGTTTGTGGACCAGTTGGACGATATTCCGATACAGTTGCGCTTGAGAGGTCGACGTTGAGCATGAGCTGGGAATTGAAGCGTGACCGGGCACCCGGCGGTTTGTCTGCGAAGTACGAGCCGGAGGGCGCCGAAGCCGCTGGACGGGGTTTATCGAATCCGGTTGCTCCGGGGGACCGGGTTTCACGACAGGGGTTCGCGGCCGATGTCCGCAGCTACCGTTCTGCTGTAGCAGTGGATCTGGGAGGAACATCGATCAGAACCAGCGTTGTCGATGCCGACGGCAGTGTACGCGACATTAGCCGTGTCGCCACTCCTAGCCGGGGCCGAGATGCGGTACTTACTGCGATCTGCAGCGAGGTCCAAAGCACAGCTGAAGCGGGAGGCGGCCTCGCCGAGATGTGCGGCGTTGGGCTTGGCAGTCCCGGAATGGTCGACGATAACGGATATCTGCATGGTCCGGCGGTGAACATAGTGGGGTGGCGTGATTTCGATATTGCTTCGGAACTTCGATCCCGTCTCGGCGTACCAGTCATTGTGCTGAACGATGCGAACGCAGCTGCTATGGGGGAGTTTTACTATGGGGCCGGTAGCGGCATGCGCGCCATCGCACTGGTTACCGTAGGGACCGGCGTAGGGGTAGGCCTAGTGATTGGCGGCAGACCGTATGCCGGCAACGCAGGCGTTGCAGGGGAGCTCGGGCATCTCGTGGTTAGGCCGGGTGGTCGAATATGTGCGTGCGGCAATCGCGGTTGTGTGGAGGCATACGCTTCGTCAGTTGCAATTGGCAGAATTGCCGGTGAGGAAGCCGAGCGCTACACAGATTGTAGCAGCGGACTAGCCAGGCTCGTCCGCACCATGTCGGGCAGTGAGATGGTTGAAGCCGACGTCGTCTATGATTATCTCTCACGAGGCGACGGGCTCGCCGGCAGAGTCCATAAACAGGTCTGTCTTGCGCTTGGGCAAACGGCTGCTATTCTTGCGAGCACCTTGGCGCCGGAACGGATCGTGTTTGCCGGCGGGCTCATGGGCTCTGCAGACGTCATCCTCCCGGCCGTCAGGAAAGAGTTTGAGAGCCTCGTGCTGCCGCACGTTTCCGAAAGTATCACTCTGACTCAAGGGAGACTCGGACCGGTCGCGGGGCTTGTTGGAGCTGCCGCCGCAGTTATGGTGTCGGTGCATTAGTCCGCGACTAACGCAACTTGCAAACCCGACGCCGCAATAAAGCCGATTTAGCCCGCTTTGCGAGTGTGGCCGGTGCGACGAGGGGCTGGGGTTCTCAGATAGAATCTCGCGCGACTCGTTCACCATCTTGATTCGCTGCCTGCAACAGAGATGGGCCCCTAAGGTGTGGGTAGCATTAGGGTCGAACAGCTTTGCCTCCTCGAGATGGTCAGCGATATTGACGTGAAAGCAGCCACGCACCTTGCGAACGGGCTCAACGCGCTGAGCGTCGATCTCCGAAACCATGAGCCTCTCAAAGGTTCCGGCGTATTTCTTCATACAGAAACAGCCCGGC
>PWQX01000157.1 GCA_003556605.1 Spirochaetaceae bacterium | reverse complement strand
GTCTGCCCCTGCTCCAAGAGGTATTTGTAACGTTGATTGGATTTCTCGGCGGTTCCGAAACCGGCGTACTGCCGCATGGTCCACAGACGCCCTCGATACATAGTCGGCTGGATTCCGCGCGTATAAGGGTATTCCCCGGGGAACCCCAGGTCCCGCTCATAATCGGCATCGGCAACCTCCAGAGGTGTATAGACTCGATCCACGGGCACCTCGGAGGTTGTACGGAAGTGCTCGGAGCGCTCGCCGAACCGTTCCAACGCTTTTGCAACAGGCCCTCGTTCCCAGGCACCTTTTTGCTGCTCCAGATTGCGCAGTGCATCCCGGTCGAACATATGCCGAGTCCCCCTATTACCGGTCACACCACGCCTTCACGGTCGATCACCGCAGGTCGCGAGCCTGTCGGGACTCATGCCGGTCGTCGCGCAGTACATAAACCGATTTAGTTTCCTCCAACTGTAAAGCAACTTTCGCCGCAGCGCAACGGAAATATGCTCAAGGAGGCGGTACCGACAGACGTTCGCACACGCTACCGCGCTCAATGCGCCGACCGTCTATTGTACGAACCTTACCAGCGGAATATCGATCATAGTCTTCAGGCCGGGGGCGGCATCCACTACTCGCGCAGCCGTGTGCACGGTCACCGCCACAGTCCCGGTATCCCCATTGATACCTCCTGTGACGCGCTGCCGAACCGGCGGCTCGCCGTCGATTACTACCTCGTCATACTCGTCCTTGATGCCGGCGTAGGCATGGAACAGAAGCCGGATGCGCTCCGCGTGGCCTGCGGAGGCATAGGCAACGCTCGAAAGTCCGATCACATCGCCGGCGGCTACGGTGCCTAGCCCCGTCTCGGTCGGCGCCTTCGCGAGCACCGGCGCCGGCGGCTCCTCCGCGTAAGCGTCGAGGTTCCACCCGAGGCCCGCGGCGATCATTTGCATCGACTCGCGCAACCCCACGTGACCGGTTATCGCACCGCGGTCCATAGCATCGCGAAACGCGGCCGGCGCGAGCCCGATGCCAACCTTCTTCTGGAACGGCAGCCTCCGTGCTGCAGCGTTCATCATGCGTGTGACAGTTACCGACCGCACCGAAAGGCAGGGGGCGGTCAGCACGAGCGGAAGGGTGTCCATGAGGTAACCCGGGTTGATGCCGGTGCCGATCACCGTCACCGCTCTTAGACGGGCACGCGCGTTTATGCGTCCGGCGGCCTTGGGGTTGCGGATCCACGGGTAAAACAATTCTTCGCAGGTGGAGACCACATTGGCGCCCGCATCAATGCAGGCATTAACCTGCTCTTCTATGTCTCGCAGGTGTGAGCCGGTTGTGAGCACCACGGTATCCGCCTCGCCAAGCGGAGCCTGATCTGCGCGCTGGACCGGGATCCCGATCTTTCGCCCGAGATCAAGCAGCTCGCCCAGGTCCGACCCGAGGATTCGCTCGTTTACATCCACTGCGCCGATCAGCTCGAAGCTGCTCTTCCCGAGCAGGGCTTCGGCCGCTCTGCGCCCCATCACCCCGCACCCGAATACCACGGTACGCGTTTTCTTCATACTCTCCCCGTTGGTTTGATATCCTTGCGCCTATGAGGGCCATGCAACCCGCCGAACAGCTACCGCCGCTGCCGATATGGCTCCTATCCAGCGTACCTTACACTGACTCTGCTCCAGGCTCAAGTTAAATTCACCCCTGTTGCCATAGTACGGACCCCTGAGAATGAGCGATAGTGCTGTGAAAAAGCCCCTCCGGCTGTAATGCATTTCGATCGCCGGTGCATCGTTTTGCTTGACAGATCAAAAACCTCCTTGCAAGATGTACGCAGATTATGCAGAGCAGGATTTGACTCTCAAACTCCGAGCAAGGAGGTGATGGCGGGAAAGGAGTATCCTAAAGGATAGATTGTACTTGGGCAGGTGAAGAGGCCTTGGTCTTAAACGAACGCAAAAAAAGGAGCAATGAGTAATGAAGTTAACGCGGATCAACAAAGTTTTGGGTCTAGTGCTGATAGCAGTGTTTTTGGTGGTGGTAGGTTTCTCAGTTTCAGCCGCCGGCGCGGCGGAAGAGGAGCGCATCGTGTTGGCGACCGGCGGAACCGGAGGAGTCTATTACCCCCTCGGCGGCGCAATGGCGAGTCTCTGGAGTGGTGAAATCGAGGGTGTCAGTGCAAGCTCGGAGTCCACGGGTGCATCGGTGGAAAACGTGAACCTGGTTAATTTCCTGGAGTCACAGTTCGGGCTCGTTCAGAACGACATCGCCTATTATGCTTTCAATGCGGTGGAGATGTTCAGCGATCAAGAGCCTATGGAAAGTATGAGAGGCGTCTTCACGATGTACCCCGAAACGATTCAGATCATCGCACGCGCCGGTGCCGGGGTGCAGAGCGTCGAGGATATTGCCGGAAAGCGCGTCGCCGTTGGTGCGCCGGGGAGCGGGACGGAAGTGAACGCACGTCAGATCCTCCATGCGCACGGAATCACATATGATGATATCCGCCAGGATTTCCTGTCTTTTGCCGAGGCTGCAGATGCTCTTCGAGACGGCCACGTTGACGTAGCCTTCGTCACGGCCGGTCTCCCCACCTCGAGTGTTATCGACCTCGCTACTACTACGAACGTGGACGTTGTCGCTATTGGGCCGGCTATGGTGGATTCGATTATCGAGGAATGGCCGTACTACGCCGAGGTTACCATTCCGGGAGGAACCTATTCCGGGCAAGACTCGGATGTTCGGGCGGTAGCCGTGATGGCCATGATGATAGTTCATGAGACTCTCGATGAGGACTTGGTATATAACATCACGAGAGTAACCCTCGAGAATACGGATGTACTTGCCCGAACACACGATCGAGGCCGGGAAGTCACTGCAGAGTCTGCCCTCGCCGGGATGTCCATCGACCTCCACCCCGGTGCGAGACGATACTACGACGAGGTAGGACTTTTGGACTAGTCACTCGCCCATTAAAGAGCGAGCGAGGCTTCTACCTACCGGACCGGGCGGCACTGCGCCGCCGGGTCCACCTGCCTTGAAACAGCGATGCGGGACCCGCGCTGAGGCACCCGTATCGCCGGGAGCGCAAGAGCATGCCCAAACGAACAATCGCCGACGTCCGCATCAACTCCCTTTGGTGCAAGCGCTGCGGAATCTGCGTGCATTTTTGTCCCCGAGAGGTCTTCGTCTCCGGAGAAGATAATCTGCCCAGGGTGCGAGCTCTCGATCGCTGCACCGGCTGCCGACTCTGTGAATACTGGTGTCCGGACCTGGCCATCGAGGTCTTGATCGATGACGAATAAGACGAATAACAAGATCGCGTTCGTACAGGGCAACGAGGTCTGCGCCGAGGCGGCGCTGTATGCCGGGGCCGGGTTTTACGCCGGTTATCCGATAACCCCGTCTTCCGAGATCATGGAGCACATGGCCCGGCGCATGCCTGCAATGGGGCGCAGGTTCCTGCAGATGGAGGACGAGATAGCCTCGCTCGCCGCGATCATCGGCGCATCGTTGACCGGACACAAAGTCATGACCGCCACCAGCGGGCCCGGTTTCTCATTGATGCAGGAGACTCTGGGGTTCGCAATAATGGCCGAAATACCCTGCGTGATCGTCAATGTTCAGCGCGGCGGGCCCTCTACCGGTCTCCCGACGCAGGCCGCCCAAGGGGATGTCTACCAGGCGAGGTGGGGTACGCATGGGGACCATGCGGTGATTGCGCTCACTGCATCCAATAACCAGGATCTCTTCGAGATGACCGTTGAGGCCTTCAATATGGCTGAGACCTACCGGACGCCGGTGATCGTGCTTATCGACGAGGTGATTGGGCATCTGCGGGAGAAGCTGCAGATGCCGGACCCGGATGAGCTCGAGGTCGTGAAGAGGCTGCGCACCGCAGTGCCCCATGGCGTGGATTATCATCCCTACCTTCCGCGGGAGGACGGCAGGCTGCCGATGTCCGACTTCGGAGACAAACACCGCTACAACGTTACCGGCCTGTACCACAACATGTGGGGTTTTCCGACCACGGACCCGGGGGTAATCGACGGCTTGATCCATCACCTGATTGACAAGATCGAGAACAACCTGCACCAGATCACCCGCTACAAGGAGTACTACCTCTCTGATGCGGACTGTGTGCTGATATCCTACGGCTGCTCTGCTCGATCTGCGCTGCATATCGTGAAGAACCGCAGGCAGCGAGGGATGAAGCTCGGCCTGCTCGAGCTGCAAACCCTCTGGCCGTTTCCGGCCGGCCTGGTGCGCGAGAAGTGTTCCGGGGCACAACACATCGTGGTTGTGGAGATGAACATGGGACAGGTGGTACATGAAGTGAAACGCGCCGTTGACCATCCCGAGCGGGTGTATCTTGCCAACCGCGTAGACGGAGAGTTCATCACTCCCACCAACATCAAGAACGTGTTGCGCGTTATCATGGGCAGGGGAGTGTGACGATGGCTTTGCAGGACTATATTCGCAGCAGATTCTTCCCGCACATCTGGTGTGTGGGCTGCGGGCACGGAACCGCGCTGAACGCACTCCTGAGGGCGGTGGAGACGCTCGGCCTCGATCCGAGCGATATCGTGATGGTCTCCGGTATCGGGTGCTCCTCGCGAATGCCCGGGTATGTGGACTTTCACACGCTGCACACGCTGCACGGACGGGCGCTGGCGTTCGCGACCGGGACTAAGATGAGCAAACCCGAGCTGACGGTGCTGGTACCGATGGGGGACGGCGACGCGCTTGCGATCGGCGGCAATCATTTCATTCACGCATGCCGGCGGAACATCGATATCACCGCGATCGTCCTAAACAACAGGATCTACGGGATGACCGGAGGCCAGTTCTCGCCGCTCTCCGGCCCCGGCGTTGTCGCGACTACTGCGCCGTACAGCACCTATGATCCCGCGTTCGACGTTATGCGCCTGGCGGTAGGGGCGGGGGCGTCGTTTGCGGCCCGCGGCAGCACCTATCATGTTGTCGAGCTCCAGCAGCTGTTGGTGAAGGCGATCAGTCACAAGGGATTCTCAGTGATTGAAGTCCTCTCCCCCTGCCCCACTCACTTTGGGCGCAGGAATCAGCAGGGAGACTCGGTGGAGATGCTCGAATGGCTCAAGGCCAACACCGCCAAGCTGGGCTCCAAAGCCGCAGAGGAGAACCCCGAGCTCATTACCCGGGGTATCTTCGTGGAAGACGAGAGACCCGAGTACTGTGAACAGTACGAGCGCATCCTAGAGCAGGCCCGGGAGGGTTGAGCAGCATGGAACGGTGCAGGCTGGTTTTCTGCGGCTCCGGCGGACAGGGAATCGTAACCGCAGCTATCATACTCGCGGAGGCCGCTGCCATTCATGACGGGCTTGAGGCAGTCCAATCCCAGTCCTACGGGGCTGCGGCCCGAGGGGGGGTAACCCGATCAGACATAATCATCTCCGACTCCGAGATCAATTTCCCGAAAGTCGTACAGCCGAATATCCTGGTCTGCCTCACCCAGGAGTCGTTCACTCAATTCTACAGCATACTCCGCCCCGGAGGGTTGATGCTTCTAGATTCCGATCTGGTCGAGCCCGGAATGCGGGTAGAGGCCAGGCAGTATAAGTTGCCCATGCAGAGGACGGTACAACAGGAGATCGGCACGAATGTTGTGCTAAACCTGTGCATGCTGGGCGCGCTGTTGTGCTTAAGACCAGTCGTGACAAAGGAATCCGTATTAGAGGTCGTGAAGAAGCGGTTCTCCGAGCGCTTTCTGCAGATGAACGAAAAGGCTCTGGAGCTGGGGTGGTCCCTGGCACAGGAGTCGGCGCCGTCTTCGGGCGACCAGCGTGGAAGCGCTCCGCGGCCCACTCACTGATCGGGAACGAGTTTTGGCAAGTATTGCGGATTATCAGTCTGACGGATGACACGCGGGGTCAACACGAGGCGGGATGCGGTGCGGTTGACGCCTGCGCTCGGCACAGCGTCGCGACGGAAGCCACCATTTCACGCCCTGCTCGGCATGAGTCTCTCCGGGCAGGCCGCTTCACCCCGTACTTCCGCTGCATGTTGTGATCCCACGCAAACAGCCGCGCCGGTGCATCTGCACCACCGCCTGCCGAGCTTCATGATAGCGAAACTACACCGTCCTGTCCCACCACACCGTGAAGCGGTGCTGCAGGCGACCCTCTTCGACAATGCCGCCGATGTGCGAGCCGGATACTGCAGTTCTTTGTACACCGTTAGTGCCCAACTAGTGCTAAACTATCACCCAAGAGATTGAGGAGGACATCATGAGAACTCGAATGATCACATGGTTTGCGGTTAGCGGTGCGCTGATAATGCTCGCCGCACCCGCGTTCGCACAGCAGCTCGACCGTGCCACCGTCAATAGCTGGGCAGACTCAATGGAAGAGCTTGAGCGCTGGGGCGACCGGCAGGGTGAGCTCGATGACGACTACACGGGCGCCGAAGACCCCGGTGATTTTCAATCCGCTCTGGCACAGATCGCGCGGCACGACCGCGAGGTGCAGCGAATCATCGAGCGACATGGTTTCTCAAGCGGCGGCGAGTGGGCTGCAGTCGGTTCGCAGATCTTCAACGCCTACCTAGCCTTGCAAATGCGCGAGCAGGAACCGGAGATGCAGCGGCAGTTTCAGGAGCAGATTGACGCTATCGAGCAGAATCCTCACCTAAGCGACGAGCAACGCCGGCAGATGCGGGCGCAGATGGAAGAGGTGATGGGCATGATGGGTGGGCTGTTCACCGCACCCGAAGAAGACATCGCCGCGGTACAAGCCAACCGCGCCCGCCTCGACAGGCTGTTCAACAACGATTGATCCGCGGCGCCGATTATGGTCCGCTCGCGCCGTAGGGCCGGAGTACCGGAACGACTTGGCGACCGGCGTATGCCTATTCGCAGCCGGCGCAGCTGAGGGGAATACTGCGACGACAGGGTGTATCCACCTTTACGTCCCGGATTCTGCGCGGCATAATGCGCATCGAGTGACAAAACAGCTTTTTTCTCCGGACGACCAGCTTCTGCAGCGCTTATGGGAACCGCTGCAGCACAATCACCTATTCGTACTCGCTTTCATTCTCCTCTCCGGGTATCTGCTTGGGCGCCTTGCCCGACGCGTGGGACTGCCTGAGATCACCGGTTTCATTCTTGCCGGCCTCTTTGCCGGTCCGCATCTCGGCGGGGTCGTACAAGAGCGAATCGCGGCCGATCTGCAGCTGCTTGCGGAGATTGCGCTAGCCATCATCGCCTTCACGGTTGGGTCCAATGTGCTTCGCAGCACGCTCGCGCGTGCCGGCCGTGCCGTCGCCTTTCTGGCAACCGGACACGTTGTCGGCGGCCTGGTGTTTGTGACCCTCTTTCTTACGCTCGCCGGTCTGCCGTTCTCGGCCGCGCTGGTGATGGGCGTGCTCGCGGGCGGCTCGTCGCCCGGGACGGTTGTCGCGGTTGTGCAGTCCGTCCGAGCCCGCGGCCCGTTCGTAGAGCACCTCTTCGGTGTGGTGGCGGTTGCCACCGCTATTACGATTACCGCTTTCGGAGCAGTGCTTTCGTTCCTGCCGGTATTTGCCCAGGTTGAGGGCGCGCCGCCGATCACGCTGCCCGCAGCGCTGACAGCAGCGATCGGGGACGTAGTGCTGAGTGTGATCGTGGGAGTAATCGGCGGGACCGCCCTTCATCTGGTGACACGACGCCGAACCGACCGTGGGCGAACGGTGATTGTGACGTTCGGGATACTGCTCGTCACGACCTCGTTGGCACTAGCGTACGAGTTCTCGACCCTGCTGAGCAACATGGCGCTTGGAATCGTCTATATCAACCTCTCTCGCATACCCCACACGGTAATGGAAACTATTCGCTCGTGGTCGCCGCCGCTGTACGCGGTGTTTTTTGTGCTCGCCGGTGCAAAGCTCGATCCGGCCGTGCTAGCGGACACGGTCGTGCTATTCTACGGCCTGGTGTACGTGGCCGCCCGGATTGCCGGTTCGTACGCGGGGACCAGCGCGGCTACGCGGGTGTGCGCCTCAACTCCCGAAATCAGGCGTTACATGCCGTTGTGCCTGGTGCCGCAGGCCGGTGTTGTGCTCGGGCTGGTGCTTGTGTTGGTAGATGCGCCGATCCTAGAGACGTTACCGCCCCCGTTGTCCGCGGCTCTTGCTCAGACGGTGACGATCACGCTGCTTGCCGTCCTGATTAAGGAGATAGTGGGCCCTCCCATCTCTGCATTCGCACTCAAGCGCGGGGCGACTACCGCGGATAGCTGACCGGCCGCGGGGTGAACGAGCGTGCGCTGGTCTGACCTGCCGCACGGCGACCACCGCGGAGCGTTGACCCTGGGCCGGCAGGCCGCACGACCGGACACTACGGCCCGCTCAGTTCCCCGCTCCGCCCTCTCAGTGCCGAGTGCTCAGCGCCTTCCGCTCACAGAAGCAGAGCAAATGCGCCGCGCGCGAACACGAAAACGTTAATCGCTGCCGCAACAAGCTTGACCAAGGTAGCAATAAGGCTGCCGCGCAAAACCCCGAGCGCCGCTCGCAGCGGCCTTCTGTTTTGACGATGGAACAGGACCTCTCCCAAAAGCGCACCAAGGAACGCACCGGCGACCAGACCGAACGGAGGGAAGAACACGAGCCCAACCAGCATACCGAGCACACTGCCGATAATCCCCGGCCGGCCTGCTCCGGCCCGCTGCGCCGCCGCCGGAGGCAGTACATGATCGGCTACCGTGGCCCCCACTACCAACGCTGCAAGCCCCAAGAGCAGGAGGGGCGAGAACAGTGTGGTCCCGCCGACGAAAAACAGCAACAGTACGGGTAAAAACGCGAGCGGCGGGCCCGGAATGATCGGTACGATGCAGCCCACCAGCGCAACAATCGAGATCAAGATCCCGAGACCGATCACGGCAATCTCCATGGGGACTGTACCTCCGGACCCTAGGTGTCTGTGTTGGGCGTGAGCCACTTCGCACCGAGCGGCGCTTTGTAGCGTTCAAACTGCCGCAGCAGCTCTCGCGGAGATTCGGCAGCCATGACCATCGCGCGGTGGCTCGGCTTGATGAACTGCTCCGAGACCGCATGATCGAGGAAGCTCAGCAACTCTTTGTAGTAATCGCATGTATTCAGAAGCCCGCACGGCTTGCTGTGTATGCCGAGTTGTCCCCACGTGAGAGCTTCAAAGAGCTCCTCAAGGGTTCCAAGCCCGCCGGGCAACGCTATGAAGCCGTCGGAGAGCTCAGCCATCAGCGCCTTGCGTTCGTGCATTGTGTCGACGACATGTAGCTTGGTTAGACCGCGATGCGCGACCTCACGGTCGACCAAGCTCTGCGGAATCACGCCGGTTACGTTCCCGCCTGCCTCAAGCGCCGTGTCCGCCAGCACGCCCATCACCCCGACTTCCGCGCCCCCGTACAGCAATGCAATTCCCGCGGCAACCAGCGAGCGTGCAAGCTCACGTGCGGCCTCCACGTAGTCGGGCCTTAGTCCGGGGCTCGAGCCGCAGAACACGCAGATGCGGTTGAACGAGCTCACGATCAGAACCTCCTTCGTTCGGGACTGCGGCGACTTGTATGGTCACCGAAGCCCCGGCCGACACGCTGCGCGCCGGCTTCTATGCGCCAATGATTAGGTTGTTATGTGTTCGTGTCAAGCCTCGGTTAGGCGCAGTGTGCGGCCGGTGATGATAGACCGCTCTTGATCTACCGCAATCGGAAAGCGCAGAGATAGCCGGCGGTCCGGAGATAGTCGGCGGTCTCCATGGCCTGTAGCTCTTCCGCGGAGCTTCGCTGGACCACAACATAGGGTAAAACCTATCTCACACTGCAAGCGGCCTTGGCTATCTGACAGCGCAACGACGGCAGAAGGCCGGACAGGAAGGCCTTACCGTTGAAAGCCGCACGCGTAGGTGACGATATGAGCATAGATTTCACGTCACGACAGGCACAGACCGCCTGCTTAGCGCCCATCCTCGGTGCTGTTAACGCGGAGCTCACGCCGGACGACCGAGGGCTTTGGTTTAGCCCGCCGGGCGATACACTGCATGCAGGCGGCTTCTTCGCGTGTGGTTTTCGGCAAAACGCAGGATAACCGAAGAACGCTGCCTGTGCTGTGGGCTCATCAGGTCCCCCCGGCGATAGCCCCCGGGGCGGGCCTGCCGCCTCCGCCTCTCACCTGCCGGCTGCCCTCCAAGGTGTCAATTACAAGCGCAACGGGCTCATAGAATGCCTCCGGAAACTCTCAACAGCCGCCGTTACCCGCTGACGGCGCTTCGCGCAACGGGTTCGTCCGAGCTCCACGATACGCGTTGGCGAATGATTGCGAGTACGCCGGGTTAATGAGCTCCCGTGGCACAAGGGTGCGGTGTGCTTGGGTTGAAAGCGGCGCCGAAATACGCCGAGCTTGGCCGGCAGTCATTCAATAGCCGGGTAAGCCCGAAGGCGTAATTCGAGCCGGCAAGCTATAGAAAGCGAAAAGACAATGCCGTATCATTCTCATCGGATCTGCCTTCGTTAGTGATGTGGCTACGAGATCGACTTCACCGTCGAAACGGGCACATCGACAACCGGCAGGTATTCGATGTGTATGACGGAGGAACAAATGAAGGTGCAGATAGAGCACGCGCTGGTAACCGGCGCATCACGCGGCATTGGGCGCGTTATCGCGTGTGACCTCGCCGCCGGTGGGACTCACGTTGTCTTGTCGGCCCGCGACAGCGATCAGCTCGAGGAGGCGGCCTCTGAGATCCGCAATGCCGGCGGTCGAGCTACCGTGGCGCCCGGCGACATGACCCTTACCGAGGACCGCGATCGCTTGCTAGCTGCCGCGCAGCAGATTGCGCCCGTGGATGTTCTCGTGAACAACGCCG
>PWQX01000195.1 GCA_003556605.1 Spirochaetaceae bacterium | reverse complement strand
CGGTGCCGGGTGCAGCAGCCGAGCCCGGCAGTGCGCCGGCGCCTCCGCCCGCCGATGGAGCGCGTATCAAGGCCTCGCCGCTTGCCCGTAAGCTCGCCGAGCGCCGGGGAATAGACCTCCGGCAGGTTGCCGGTAGCGGCCCGCAAGGACGCATCGTGAAGGCCGACATCGAGACCTTGACCGCGACCGCGGGTGCAGCGGCGCAGGCGGCCGCAGCTCCCTTGGGCGCCGCCGACGCCGGTGCAGCGACGTTAGCCGCACAAGACGAGACGATCGCGGTGTCGCGCCGCCGTGGGGTGATCGCGCAAAGGCTGGCCGAATCGAAGTTCAGCGCGCCGCATTTTTATCTGACGCTCTCGGTCGATATGGAGCAGGTGACGAGCGCACGCAGCACCCTGAATAAGCAACTGCCGCAGAAGGCCGGGTTGAACGCGTTCCTGATGAAGTTCGCCGCCGAAGCGATCAAGCGCCACCCGGTGATCAACTCGAGCTGGCAGGGGGATTCCATTCTGCAGCACGGCAGTATCGACATTGGCCTCGCGGTCGATGCCGGCTCGGGGCTCATTACCCCGGTTGTGCGCAACTGCGGCGGCAAAGGTATCGCGCGGATCGATTCCGAGCTCAAGGAGCTGATCGAGAAGGCGCAGAACGACGCGCTGCAGCCGGAAGAGTACACCGGCGCGACCTTTACCATCAGCAATCTCGGCGCTTTCGGTATCGAGGAGTTCACCGCGATCATCAACCCCCCCGGATCGGCAATCCTTGCAGTGGGCAAGACCCAGAAGACCCCGGTAGTAGACGAGCTCGACGATTTGGTTGTGCGGCCGATTATGAAGATGACACTGTCGTGCGACCACCGTGTGATCGACGGCGCGGCCGGTGCACGGTTCTTTAACGAGCTGAAGCAAATCATGGAACAACCGTACCGCGTGCTGTTCTAGCGTGTCGTTCGAGGCAAAGGAGTGCTGCATGGCTGAACACAACTATGATCTGGTGGTAATCGGCTCGGGGCCCGGCGGCTATGTCGGGGCGATCCGCGCTTCGCAGTTAGGCTTGAAAACCGCAATCGTTGAAAGGGATAAACCGGGGGGTGTTTGCCTCAATATTGGATGTATCCCGTCGAAGGCGTTGATTCACCAAGCTGAAGTGTACGGGCACGGCGCTGAGCTCGAGAAGCTCGGCGTGAAGCTCGATTACAACGGGTTCGATTACCGGAAGGTACAGAAAAAGTCGCGGAACGCAGCCGATAAGCTGTCGAAGGGCGTACAGTTTCTGCTGAAGAAGAACGACATCGAGTATATCCGCGGCACCGGCCGCGTGACCGGCAAGAATGAGGTCAGCGTTGACGGCAAGCAAAAGCTCTCGTGCAAGAATATCATGATTGCTACCGGGTCGCAGCCCCGCGGGCTGCCGGGTTTTGAGTTTGACGAAGATCGCGTGCTGTCCTCAACCGGTGTTCTCATGATGACCGAGCTCCCGAGGCGCTTGGTGATCCTGGGAGCCGGCGCAATCGGTATGGAGTTCGCGCATGTGATGAACGCCTTCGGCGTTGAGGTCACGGTGGTTGAGATGCTGGAGCGTATCCTTCCACTTGAGGACGCCGAGGCGGTTGAGGTTATCGCCAAGGCGTTTAAAGGCCGCGGGATCACGATGCTCACCGCCGCGAAGGCTACCGGGCTGGAGCGCGGCCGGGACGCACTGCGGCTCACGGTTGAGCAGGGCGGTGAGACCCGTACCTTGGAATGTGACAAGCTGCTGGTGGCAGTGGGCCGCGCACCGAACAGTGCCGACCTCGGGCTCGAGGAGCTTGGGGTGAAGATCGAGAAGGGCTTTATAGAGACCGAGAATTACTACCGCACGGCAGTCGCGGGTATCTACGCTGTCGGCGATGTGATTGCCACGCCGCTTCTCGCACATTGGGCGATGAAGGAGGCCGAAATCGCCGCTGAGCACATGGCCGGGCACACGGTTGAACCGCGGCTGCCGGACGAGCTCGGGCCGTCGGCGGTGTACACTGTTCCTGAGATCGGAAGCTTCGGACCTACCGAAGAGCAGGCACGGGAGCGCGGCCTTGAGTTCGAGAAGGCGGTGTTCCCGTATCGAGGCGCGGGTAAGTCGGTGGCCGCTGAGCAGTCCGAAGGGCTTGTGAAGGTGCTGTACGACCGCGAGACCCGCGAGATCCTCGCCGGGCACGTGGTCGGCGCCAACGCAACCGAGTTAATCCACGAGCTGCTGCTCGCCAAGAAGGGCGAACTACTGCCCGCGGATATCGCGACTATGGTGCACGCGCATCCCACTTTGTCGGAGGCGGTGATGGAAGCCGCCCGCACCGCCGAAGGCTGGGCGGTGCACGCCTGAGTTTCCCGTACTGCGCGGATTACGGCCATAGGGAGATGCGGGAAAAGACGCAGCGCTCCCGTTTAACGCTGCAGGCTTTCACTAAGCACGGAAATCTGATACCGTAGCAGCGCTGTGGATCACCAGAAGGTAAACACCGCTTTACTTCTCATCATCGCGATTGTGGCGGTTGGGTCTGTTCTGGCGATGACCGGCACGATCGTGATCCCGTTCGTGATCGCGGTGATGCTGTATTTCTTAGTGGCGCCGGTGGTGCAACTGCTCGCTCGCATGCATGTGCCGCGGTCGCTTTCGATTCTCGCGGTTCTGGTGATGGTTTTGGCGTTCGGATTTCTGATCGGCTTGATCTTGTACTCCAGCGTGCAGGCGCTTCTGCGCGAGTTTCCGCGCTATCAGGTACGGTTTATCGAGTTACTGAACGATCTCACCAGGCGTTTTGAGCTCCAGGACGAGGTCTTTGATCAGTTTGACCTCACTCGCACCGCTCGAGTCTACCTTCTCTCGCTGTCGGGTAACTTCATGAGCTTCGCCAGCGGCCTTGTGATCGTATTGGTGTTCTTGTTGTTCTTGCTGCTGGAGAAGCCGTATATGAAATCCAAGCTCACGCAAGCGCTCAAGGATCACACCACACGCAAGATCGCGATTGTGTTCGAGCATATCAGCGCTGAGATTGGTCGCTATTTGCGCGTCAAACTGCTGATCAGCGCCATGACCGGCTGCATCGTCTATGTGGCGTTTCGGATAATAGGGGTTGATTTCCCGTTCGTGTGGGCGATCCTTACCTTGTTGTTCAACTTCATCCCGACTCTCGGGTCGATCATGATAACGGTACTGAGCGTGCTGTTTGCGTTGTTGCAGTTCGCTCCGGACTGGAATCCGGTTCTCGCGACGGCGATTACCATGACCGTGAGCCAGTTCACGGTAGGCAACGTTCTCGATCCCAAATTGGTCGGTCAGAGTTTGAACTTGAGTCCGGTGATAGTCTTGCTTTCGTTACTGTTTTGGGGATGGCTATGGGGACCAATCGGCATGTTCCTGGCCGTTCCGCTGACGGTAGCGCTGAAGATTACATTCGAGAATATTCCGGCGCTTGAGCCGGTGGGTATTTTGATGGGGACCGGTAACTATAAACAACGCAAGCGTTCACCGTTTCTGCGGCGCGGGCTTGCAAACAACGGTATCACAGCAAGCGATTACAACGACAAGGACAGTTAAACACAACGCAGTATGAAGCAGAGAAGAATTCTCACCGGCGACCGCCCGACCGGACGGTTGCACTTGGGGCATTATGTGGGCTCGATCGCGAATCGAGTGAAGCTGCAGCGGGAGTACGAATGCGCCTTTATTATTGCCGACCTGCACACCTTGACAACGCGTCCCGGTAAGGAAGAGATCGGCGAGATCGCCGAGAACGCGCGTGAGATGGTCCTGGATTATCTCGCTTGCGGGATAGACCCCGGACGTTCGGTCATTTATCTGCAGAGTGCGGTGCATGAAACCTACGAGCTGAACCTGCTGTTCGAGATGCTCGTGACCGTCCCGCGTTTACAGCGCCTGCCGAGTCTAAAAGAGATGGCCAAGTCGGCGGATCTGACCGAGATGCCCTTCGGCTTGCTGGGCTATCCGGTGCTGCAGAGCGCCGATATCTTGGGACCGCGCGCGCATCTCGTACCGGTTGGGCGCGATAACGAGAGCCACGTGGAGCTCACCCGTGAGATCGCGCGGCGGTTCAATTACCTGTACGGCGAAGTTTTCCCGGTACCGGAGTCGTTGATCGGTGATGTGCCGACTCTGGTAGGTACCGACGGCTCGGGTAAGATGTCGAAATCACTGAACAATGCGATTCTGCTTTCGGATGAAGCCAAGACCGTTGAGAAAAAGGTGCGCGGCATGTACACCGATCCGAATCGAGTGCGTGCCGATGTGCCCGGAAGAGTTGAGGGCAATCCGGTGTTCATCTACCACAAGACTTTCAACCCCAATCAAGCAGAGGTGGAGGACATGGCCGACCGCTACCGCAAGGGCAGGGTGGGTGATGTTGAGGTGAAGGAGAAGCTTGCGGCCGCGCTAAACGCGTTTCTCGAGCCGATTCGCGAGCGCCGCGCAGCGGCCGAGGCGCGCACCGGCTTTGTCGATGAAGTGATCTACGAAGGCACGCTCAAAATGCGCGAACAGCAGCAGGTCACCCTTGTGGCAGCAAAGAAGGCGATGGGACTTACCGGGGTATGGAACAAGATCAGTCGCAAGGCGGAGGCGGCGCGCAAGAAGCGCGAAAAGAGCGCGTAGCCGAGGCCGGTCGTTTCCGCGAGGCAGTCTACCGTCATTACCGGGATCACGGCCGCCGGTTCTCCTGGCGCGCTACTCGCGACCCCTACGCGATTGTGGTCTCTGAGCTGATGCTGCAGCAAACGCAGACCGAGCGCGTGCGTGAGAAGTACCGTGAGTTCCTCAAGCGGTTTCCAGACTACCGATCCCTGTCACAGGCGCCGCTACGCGAGGTGCTGCAGCTGTGGCAGGGGCTCGGCTATAACCGCAGGGCGCGATACTTGCAACAGATCGCCGCGATTGTGAGCACGAGGTACGGCGGAGTGTTGCCGCAGGACCCTCAGCTTCTCCGAAGCCTACCCGGTATTGGGGCGGCGACTGCAGGATCGCTTATGGCGTTTGTGTACAATCTGCCGGTTGTGTTCATTGAAACCAACATCCGTCGTGCGGTGATTGAGTGGTTTTTCCCGAATCGGGAGCAAGTGTCCGATCGCGAGCTGTGGCCGATTCTGGAGGCAGCCTTAGATCGGCGGAATCCACGGCAGTGGTACTACGCACTGATGGATTACGGCGCGGCGCTCGGGCGAAATCGCCGTGAGAACGCCAACCGCCGGAGCCGGCACTACACCACGCAAACGCCGTTTGAAGGCTCGTGCCGACAGCGCCGCGGGCAGGTTCTCCGATTATTGACCGCTGCCGAGCGTGTCGCGGTGGAACAGCTGTACCGAGAGCTACCGGAGCCCCAAGAGCTCACCCGCGAAGCACTCGACGGTCTCGCGCGCGAAGGGTTCATTGTGCAAGAGCCCGACGGCAGTTTCCGTCTCGGTTCCTAGCCGCTCTCCGCGTCACTCGTCGGCGGCCGACACGAGCTCCCGCTGGAGGCTGAGCAGCGCCCGGGCCTTTGAGACCTGCCCGCCGCGGCATTCGGCCATGAGCCGCATGACCGGCTCGGTCTTGGAACCGCGCAGCCAGACGGAGGCGGTTGGGTGTCCCTCGGCATCGCGAAACAGTAGCTTCAGTCCGCCGTTTTGCGTGCCGCTTCGGTGTTGCGGGCCGAAGCCGGCACGATCATTGGTACCTTCGTAGTTGTGTTGTTCGTAACTCACGATTCCGAACCGATCGGCGAGCTCATCGCGCCGCTGTTTCCAGAGTGTGAGAAACCTCGCCTCGTATTGCCGTTTCAAACGGGCGTGGTCTGTGGTCCCCAGGCGCAGCAGCGCCTGGGGTTCGTAAGCGCTGGTCGTGGACCAGCGCGGAAGCTGTGCGAGTACCGCCGGAAGATCATCCGGCGGGTCTGAGCCGTCTGTAGGACGCAACAGTTTTATGAGCGTGATCAGCATGGCAAGCGGATCGCGCACACGTTGTGGTGGGATGATAGCGCCGCCGTTCGAGCCCTCTCCGAGAATAGGCACCTGATACCCCTCGGCACGCAGGTCATCGGCGAGTGCGAGTACGTTTGCTTCACCTACTTCGGCCCGGTACACCTCGGCGCCGAACCCTGCGGCAATCTCGTCGATACGCAGCGAAGTGGGGCCGTTTACGACTACCGCTACCGGCCCCGGGCTGCCGGGCCCGTGTTGATCGCTTGTTTCGCCCCCGCGGGCGATCGCTCGCAGGACCCCGTAGCAGGTCAGCGCAAACACCTCCTGGGCGCCGAGTGCCTGAGCATCGGGGCGGCCGGCGGGGCGGTATACGAGATTACCGCGGTCACCGTCGTTATCGGGGACATAGCCGAGCATGAAGTTGCGGGGGTCGTCGGCGCGTGCGGTCAGCGCATTACGGCAGTCATCGAGCCCCGGGCCCTCGGGAACAACCTGATGTACCACCCGCCCCGGCGCTGCGTTCAACAGCTCAACACTGACTCCCAAATCTTCAAACAGCTCCCGGTCAATAGATGCCCCGCGGGCGCTGCCGTTGAGCTCGCCGATTACCCCGAGCGGTGCGGCGGCGAGCGCTGCCCGCAATCGAGCGGCAACAGCGGTGCCGGTAGGGTCGAGCAGGCAAAGCGCCTGTTTCCGGTACGCCTCACGCGATGCGGCAGCATAAGGCGGGTAGCCTTGGAGCAGCTCGCTGATCGTATCGGCGTGGACCCGCGCAGCGCGTGCAACCGCTGCGCGCCGCCGCTCCGCCGCTCCAACGGTATCTCGCAGTCTCGCAGTCAGGCACTCGCCCTGTGATACGCTCATGACCCCACCGTCGTTCAGACCAAACTTGAACCCGTTGTGGCCGATGGGATTGTGACTGGCGGTTATGCACACGAACCCGTCCACTCCGGGTGCGGTGCCGGTGTAGGCGAGCAGTTGTGGGGTTGGCGCAATCCCGAGGAACTCACAGCCATGACCGGCGGCGTGTAGGGTGCGCAGCACGATTGCAGCGAGCAGGTACCCGGTTGGTCGCGAGTCGGTGGCGACGGCGACACGTGCGGGCCGGCCGAGGCGGTCGGTGAGGTAGCGTGCAAAACTGTCTGCGGCGTAGCACGCGAAGAGCCGATGCGGCTCGTTGACCAGCGGGCTGAGGCTCTCTTCTTGGGCGTCGCCGGCGAAAACAGTGCGCCAGCCGGATGCGGAGAGAATCAGGTTTCCGAGCACGCTGTGGCGTTGGTCTGCGCTCCAGTCGGATTCGGCTGAGAACGGTGTCTGTGCCAAGACGTTGAGTTTTTCGGCGACGGTAAGGCTGTCATACGGCATGCGTAAACCTACACTAAAGCGATCCTAGCGAGCATTGTTAAGCTGTGTCAATCGACAATTGTTGAAAACTATGGTGAATCCGCATATAACTAAAGCAACGGAGCGGCGTTCAATATGAAGAAGATTCTCGTCATAGACGAATCTCAGCTATTTCGTGATTTCCTCAAGCAGAAGCTGGGGGCATACGGGTTCGAGGTCATTCTCTCGGTAAACGGTCTCGACGGGGCGGTCAAACTGCGTCAGAGCATGCCGGACCTAGTGATAATGGATTACTACCTGTCGCGTGCGAGCTCGCTCGAGTTGTTGAAGAAGAAGAAGAGCGACCCGAATACCGCCAATACTCCGGTAATCATGTGCTCGGCGCGCATAGAGCGCGAAAAGATCATGCAGGCTGCGAAGTACGGGGTGAAGAAGTTCGTCTCCAAACCGGTCAAGGTGGATTCGCTGCTGCACACGATGGGTGAGATTCTCGGTGTGAACGTCAAGCTCGATAATACCCCGTGCATTATTGAGGCGCACGTCAACGACGAGATTCTCTTTATCGAGGTCGCGGAAGGCTTGAATACGGAAAAAATCGAGCTTCTGAAGTACAAGATTACGGAGCTGATGCATCTCTACGAGATTGAAACGCCGCGCGTTCTGTTGATCATGCCGCATGTAGAGATCGGTGACGACAATACCGTTAAGCTCGACCTGCTATTGAGCAATATTCTCACCTACACCAAGACCAAACCGCGCTTCGTGAAGATTCTGACCAACAACGAGCACGTGAAAGCGTTCGTCGGTACGCGCGATCAGTATCGCGAGGTTGAGGTGACCAACAGTATTGAGCACGCGATGGACGGCCTGCTCGGGAAGAAGGCAGGCGCGTACATGGATGCGGAGGACAGCAGCGTCCGAGGAAACTTTCTTAAAACCGCCGCCCCTAAGAAAGGAGGCGCTGAATCGTTCGACATGAAGTTCGAAGATGAGAAGACGGTTGAGCAAGGTCTTGAAGAAATTGAACAGCACGTTTCGGTCGCGGTCATTGACGACGATATTGTCATTCAAGAACTGATAGACACTGCGTTTGCCGATACCGGGTTCCGCATCACGGCGTTCAACAACGGTAAGGAGTTTATGCACTCGGGTGATCTGGAGACTTTTGATCTTGTATTTCTGGATCTGATGATGCCGGAGATGAACGGTTTCCAGGTGTTGCATGAACTGAAGCAACGCGGGCTCAAACTGCCGGTTATCGTGTTGTCGGCACTCTCAAAGAAGGAAACGGTTATCGAAGCGTTGAGATACGGGGTGAGCAGTTATATCATTAAGCCGTTGAGACCGGAGTGGATTCTCAAGAAGGCCACCGAAGTACTGCGTATGAACTTCTGAACCGGTTCTTCCAATAGCGCTACACCATTCGTTTTGAGGCAAACCGGTGAAATCACGATTCAACCAACAGTTTAGCGCAGCATTCGCCAATTCCCCGATTGGAATGCTTCTTCTCAAAGCTTCCGGGGCGATTGAGTACTGCAACGACGCTTTCGTGAAGCTGCTCGGTGAAGGGGCTGACGATCCGCTCGGGGCCGAGCTGATGTGTTTTGTGGTCGAAGAGGATGCCTCGCGCCTTGCCGCTGCCATCGCTGTTGTTCACGGGCAGCCGGCCGAGACCCGGCAGCTGTCGGTTAGGCCGAGAGCTGTATCGGGCGAGTCCCGCTGGTGGAAGGTTTCGCTCGGCTCTACCGCAGGCGCGAGCTCCGATGCGCAGATGCTCTTTGCACTGATCGAAGACGTGTCGGAACAGAAGAACACCGAGATTCGGCTTAAGCAAGCCAAAGACACCGCTGAAAGAGCCACCAAAACGAAGTCGGCCTTTCTCGCAAACATGAGCCACGAGATCAGGACACCGCTGCATACCATTACCGGAATAGCCGAGCTTCTACTTGATACCCAGCTTGATGCGGAGCAGCGCGAGTACGGCGAGCAGATTCAGTTTTCGGCCGAAGTACTGTTAGGGCTGATCAACGACATCCTTGACTTCTCGAAAATAGAAGCCGGCAAGCTCTCGCTGGAGGTGATACAGTTTGATCTCCTGACGATGACTGAAGATGCGGTCGATATGGTGAGCCTCGAGGCCCATAAGAAAGGGCTGGAGGTGGTGATCTTTCTCGACCCCAGGCTTCCGCAGACGATCTCCGGCGACCCGGTCCGCCTGCGGCAGATTATCGTTAACCTATTCAATAACGCGGTGAAGTTCACCTCTCAGGGCTATATCATCATACGCGTGTGGCCGGTCTCGGCGGACGACGGGCAGCGCCTCATTCACTTTGAGGTGATAGACTCCGGAATCGGTATAGCGCGGGACAAGTGTGAACTGCTGTTCCAAGCGTTCAGACAGGTGGACTCCTCGACAACTCGTCGATTCGGAGGCACCGGTTTGGGGCTTTCGATCTCCAAAAATCTTGTCGAGATGATGCACGGGCGCTTAGGTGTGAGCAGCCGGGTGGGCAAAGGGTCTCGGTTCTGGTTTCGCATTCCTTTGAGCACTCCCGGCAACGGGCTCGGCGATACGGCGCCGGCGCAACGCATATGCGAGGGGCGCCGGATTTTGATTATCGATGATAGCCGAGTTGCTTCGGCAGTGTTGTTGCGCTACGTGAGGGAATGGGGTGGCGATGTTGTAAAGGTCAGGTCCGGAGAAGAGGGTATAGAGGCTTTGCGGGCGGCGGTGCGAGAGGGCCGGCCGTTTGATGTGGCGCTCGTTGATCAGGACTTGACCGGTATGGATGGGTGGCAGGTTGCCAGTGAGGTCAACGCGGATGCGGAGATTAGAGGTACCAAGCTCATTCTTCTCAGCCCCGCCGGCAAGAGCGCAACTGAAGCGAAAATGAAGCTCTTGAAATGGTTCAGCGGGTACCTCAACAAGCCGGTCAAGTGGCGTGTACTGTTCGACACGTTGAATCGCGTGCTGGGAGTTTGGGTTATCAGCGCAATAGATGACGAGCGCGAGCATGGCGCCGGCTCAGGCGCTTTCTCCTCACGGATTGAGACGCTAGACGGCGCCGATGACGAGGGGGCGGCGGAGCTCGTTGAAGAGCTCGAGGAGCTCGATGAGGAGGAAACGCCTGCGGGCGGCGCGGCTGAGCCCGCAACCGGCGACTATACGGTACTTGTTGCTGAGGACCATCCGGTTAATCAGCAACTGTTCGAGACGATACTCACAAAGATGGGCTACGGCACGCGAGTCGCCTCGGATGGACAGGAGGCGGTGGATTTGATACGCGAAAGAGCTTTCGACCTCGTGTTTATGGACGTGCAGATGCCGCGCCTGAACGGATATGAGGCTGCGCGGGCGATTCGCGAGTTCAACTCCAAAGTACCGATTATCGCAGTTACCGCGAACGCAATTCGCGACGAGCGTGACCGGTGCCTTGATGCCGGAATGAATGACTTCTTGAGCAAGCCATTCAGGAATAGAGATGTGGTCCCGCTGTTACGGCGCTGGTTGCTAAGCGCCGAGCGCGTTCCGGTTGCCCAAGAATGGACCGGCGCAGGAGGGGAGCCGGCCGGGCTCGTTGATGGCCCTGTGTCCGGGGGAGCGGCCGATGTCGAAACACAGGCGGGCGAGTCCGCGTCTGTCGAGTCCACGTCTGCCGTGGCCGCCGCCGGGTCCGGTACCGTTGGGTCCGGCGCTCCCGGTGGAAAACTTGCCGGCTCGCCGGTGTTTGATTGGGATGCCGCTGTTGCGGCATTCATGGGCCGGCGCGACGTCGTTGTTCGGGTTGTCGGCAGGTTCCGAACGCAGACCGAGTCTGAGCTCGAGCGTATTGACATTGCGGTTGCAGAAGAAGACTGGGACACCGTGCGGCTCGGCGCGCACGCAATCAAGGGCGGCGCGCGCAGTCTTGCGGCGTTCCCGCTTGGTGACGCGGCTGACGAGTTGGAGGAGGCCGCGCGGACCAAGCAATTTGGGCACGCGCTTCCGGCGGTTGAGCGGCTCCGCGGGGAGTATTCGCGTTTTGAGAGCTACATTGACTCTCTGGCTGAGTTCGCCCCCGGCGATTGAACCAGTTTTTTGACTGCGGGCGACCACAAGAGCCGCGCCCAGTACAGTATCAGCGCTATTCCCACCGCCAGCACCAACACCGACAAACGGTCGCGGAAGAGGTCTACCAGCGGTCCGGCCAGCGCGAAACCCAGTGCCGAGGCAGCCGCTGCGGTTGATTCGTAGAGGCCGAACACGCGGCCTCTACGCGCCGAGGGGGTGCTGCGCTGTAATGCGGTTACCAAAGCCAGATTCACCATCCCGGCGCCCAAGCCTGCGGCCGTGAAGGCGGGAAACAGCGGAATAGGCTGCATCCACACACCTGCGGCGGAGACTCCAAGAGCCAACAACATGAACCCCGCGAGTAACAGCGTGCGCTCCGGTACGCGGTGCGAACGGATGCTGCCAAACCAGAGATATCCCAAAATTCCTCCTGCCAAGACCGCCGCTAGATAGAACCCGAAAAAGCTCTCCGGTAACCCAAGGTCGTCCATCACCACAAATGGTAAGGCCAGGAGCAACGGCGGGAAGCTCAATCCGACTACGCCGTGTGTTACCACCGCAGCCGCCACCCCGGGTCTTACTCGCACGTAGCGCAGTGCCGACACCGTTTGTGCTCCAATCCCTGCAGCGTGCGCGCGTGGGGGCCGGCGCGGTACCCGTATCAGTTGCTCTTGGGCGGCCGACAGCAAGAAGGTAACGCCGGTATACAGCAGTACCACCGGCCCGCCGAACGCGGCGAACAGCATGCCGCCGGCTGCATTCCCGGCCAGGTTTGCCAGCTGTACACCGGCGCCGCGCACCGCGTTTCGGCTGCGTAGCCGCTGCGGCGGAACCACGTCCGGTAAGAGCGCCTGTACCGTGGGCAGAAACACCGCCTGACAGATGCTGACCAAAGCCGCGAGAACGAACAACAGCACCACCGTAGCGGCGCCGCCGTAACGGGCGGCTGCAGCAACGAGCATGATCGCGGCGCCCCGTGCCAAATCCGAGCCCACGAGCAGGCGTTTGCGGTCAAAGCGGTCAACCAACACACCGGCGAACGGTCCCAACAAGAGAGCCGGTAGGTACGAAAGAAACTGCGCCGCCCCGAGAACACGCGCCGAGTCGGTAAGCTGTTTGAGATACAACGTAAGAACAATTAAGAATACCGCGTGTCCCAGCTTCGAAGTGACTTGGCCGGCAATAAGCAGCCCAAAGGCCGAATGCCGATAAGTGGTCTTATGCGCCGCCACGTCAGCAGGCACCGCAGAACGCCGCGAAGGCGGCGGCCGTCTGCTCCCATGTGGGCAACTTGCACGCGGCGGCGCGGGCCGCGCGTGCGAGCCGCGCGCGGAAGCGTTGATCGCTAAGCAACTCGCGCATGGCTTGGGCTAACAGCGCGGGACAGTCGAGGTCGTACAGAATACCTGTTGCGCCGCTGTCGACGATCTCCGGTACGGCGCCCGTGCGCGGCGCCACCACCGGGATGCCGTAGCTGAGCGCTTCAGCGAACACCATGCCGTAACTCTCGAACCGTGTGGCAAGCGCAAACAGCGCAGTGCGGCTCCAGAGCCTCTGCAAGGCGGGAGCATCGAGCACGCCGTGACACGTAACACGGCCGCCGACGGGGCTGTTTGCGATGCGAAGGAGCAACTGCCGAACGTATTCGGTGTTGTGATCCGCTAAGCCTACGATGTTCCAGTGCCAAGCAAGCTCGCGGCATTGCTCAAGCGCGTCCAATACGGCTTCCAGGTTCTTGCGTGGTATCCAGCTCGCGATCGTGAGCACCTGGAGCGGCTGCGCCGGATCGGGTGCAGCCGGTTTGGGAGGCAGCTCGGTCCCGGGGGGACAAACCGCGAGCGCTTCTGCCGGCAGTCCGCGGCTGTTCAGGAGCTCGCGCATATGCCGGCTGGGTGTGATTGCCGCATCGAACAAGGGCAGGATGGTAGCCTCACAGCCGCGCTCGCCGGGACCGTTCGTCTCTTGGGAAGGCAATAAGTGCGCGAGTAGAATCCAGCGCTGGCCCGCCTCGGCGGTCGGCACGCGCACCGCCGCCAAGCGGTCGGCGCAGTTGATGTATAAGCTGTCGAGTATTACGGGCGCCGGGTGGTCGGCGCCGCGCTGCGACTCCGCGCGGCGCAGAATCCACGTGTCGATATCTTCAGGCCGGACGAACTCATGCCGCAGCAGGCCTCGGCGTCCCAAGATCGCAGCGATCCGCGCATTATAGATGTAGCCGCCGGTCTTCTGATTCTTGCTCGGGGGGGTTGCCAGAGTCGGCGTCAAGAGTCACGCTCGTACGAGGCCCACGCCGTCGCCGATTCCCAGATCTTGATTTCGGTACGAGAGCCCGGTTGCGGAAGCTCCCCGTCAAGCCGTTCGGCGAGATATCGCGCGACGTTTTCGAGGCTGGTCTGGCGCTCGTGGAAGAACGGCAAGTCGTTTAGCAGCCGGTTATCGATCTGCTCTAACACCATTTCAAGCGTTCGCTCCATCGCCGCGATATCGGTTGCAAAGCCGTTTTCATCGAGCTCACGGTTCTGGCGAATCCACTCCACCTGGTACGGATGGGTGTGCGGCTCTGATTCGCGACCGAAGTCTCCCTGCAGGTAATGATGCGCGTTGAGCGGTCGAATCACTGCGGTTCTGTACATTGCACCGCTACTCCTTGCGTTCCATATGCAGCACTATCTGTAGCACCTGCTGCGGATGATTATCAAGTAGCTCAAACGCCTGCTGAGCCTGTTCCAGCGGATACCGGTGTGAAATATACTTGCCGGGACGCAGCTCGCCGCAGAGGCGCAGCGCTGTCTCCAGTCTCCTTTGTTTACTCCAGCGGTCGCCCAATCTGGGGTCAACCCGCGAGACCTGACTGCTCTTGAGCGTCAGTCGGCGGCGATGAAAGGCTTCACCCAGGGTAAGCTCAACAGGTTTCCGCCCGTACCACGATGCCTCCACCACGGTGCCGTGCAACGCGGTCAGGTTGATGGCGTGCTGCAGCGCGGCCTGACTTGCGCTGGTGTTGATAGCGATATCCGCACCGCGTCCCTTGGTCAGGTCCAGGATCGCCTCCGTCAGCGCAGAGTCGGCCGGTGTGAAGCTCATACAGCCCAGCTTCCGGGAGCAGGCTCGGCGCTGCTCGAGCGGGTCAACGCTTACGACCTCAACGACCCCCGCGCGCTTCAGCACCTCCGATACCAGCAGCCCGATCACCCCTTGTCCGAATACCGCAACCGTCTCACCCACCAAGGGTGCTGCGTCGTGTACAACGCTGAGCGCCGTCTCTACGCTCGGCAACAGAACCGCGTCGTCATCCGACACAGCGTCGGGAAGCTCGATCAACTGCTCAGCGGTCGCCCAAAACCGGTCCTGATGCGGTTGAAACGCGAACACTCGTCGCCGGTCAGATGTTACCCCTACGTTCATGTAGCCGTAGCAGAGGGGATACCGGCCGGTGTTGCCGAGCGCCGTGATCGTCTCGCCCTCAATGCGTGACGGCATCTCATCGCGAAAGAATAAGAGCTCGCTCCCGTGACTGACGGCAGCCAGCCGCGATTGCACCAACTGCGTTTCGTTGTCTTGAAAGCTCGCTGGAGGTCGAATATCGATGGTACGGACTTCCACTGTGCGGGGAGCGGTGAAATACATCGCACGGGCGGTCTGCGAGGCCGAGCTCAGCGAGTCATCTTCCACAGCAGGTCCTCCCCCAGTGGCTCTGTCGCAACGGTGCGAAACCGGAACGCGTCGGCAAGCGAACGCACTCCCAGATCACCGACCGCCGAGACTCCGCCACCGATCAGGATCGGGGCGATCACAAGGTGAAGCTCATCAACGAGTTGGGCACTGAGAAAACTGGTGATGATTCTTCCCCCGCCTTCAACAAACACGCTGCTGCGTCCGGAGGCCCGCAGGTGCCGGAGTACCTCGCTTAGATCGAGCGCACCCGAAGCATCGCTACGGGTAGGGCTGAGCACTACTCCGGCTTGGCGCAGGCGCCGTACAATGTCATCCTCGGTTTCAAGACGCGCATGCGTAGTGAACACCGTGGTCGGCACTTCAGCGGCGGTACGCACAAGTTGTGCGTTCAAGGGAACTCGCAGCTGTGAGTCAAGCACTACGCGGTGCGGCGAGCGCGCCTGCGGCAGCCGACACGTCAGTAACGGATCATCGCGCAGCACAGTTCCGATTCCCACCAGGATTGCGTCGTTATCGCGGCGCAGCGTGTGGGCGTACTCAAGGCTCTCAGGCCCCGAGATCCAACGCGAGTCTCCGGTTGAAGTTGCGACGTTCCCGTCGAGGCTCTGTGCGTAACCGATCACTACGGCGATATCGTGGGGCATGAACTCTCCGGATCGTGGGGCGATTTTAGCCGGAAGAACACCCGGGGCTCAAGGGGCGCTGACCTCGGTATCGGTCGGTGCGGCGACTTCGCAACAAAGGCGGGCGGCGACGATCTGTGATTTGTGGTGCCCCGGAAAAAACCTAACCAAAACGCGGATGTTTGACTTTTGTGGGTATTCATGGCTATTGTAACTAGGTCAATGTAAATACTCGTGTAGGAAAGTCAAGTACGATGGATCAACACAGTGAAATTGCCGCCTCCGGGGGAGCTTTACCATACAGCGCAGCCGACGAGGACGCTGTAGACACCGCTGCCCGAACAAGGGTCGATGGTGATGGTCACGGCAACGGCAACGGCAACGGCAACGGCCATAGCGCTGCCCGTGCCGAAGACGTGATACAACGAATAAAGAAGGATCCCGGCGTGTTCAGAGAGGTTGCGGCGGTTGCTCCGCCCGGTTCGGCGCGCGGCGTCGATTCAGACACCAACGCCGCGGTAGAGCTTGTCGTCAGTGTAGACTTTCCGACTCGCTACGGTGCTTTCATGTTATACGGTTTTCTAGAACGGAGTACCGGGCTCGAGCATACCGCAGTTGTAAAAGGCGAGGTGCGCGCGGCGGAGCATTGTCCCGTCCGGGTGCACTCGGAGTGCCATACCGGAGACGTGTGGGGATCACTGCGCTGCGACTGCCGTGAACAGCTTGAGTTCGCCTTACGGTATCTGGGTGCGGCCGAACGCGGCGCAATTGTCTACATGCGACAGGAAGGCCGTGGAATAGGATTGTTGAACAAGCTCAAGGCCTACCGCCTGCAAGATCTCGGACTCGACACGGTTGAAGCAAACCAGGCGTTAGGGTATCCGGCTGAAGCGCGCGACTATCGTGTTGCCGCCCGCATTCTCGATATGCTCGGTATCGCCTCGGTCGAGCTCATGAGCAACAATCCCGACAAGATAAAGAAGCTTTCCGGCGACGGTGTGCGGGTTACGGGGCGTATTCCGGTGGTAGCAGCGCCTACCGAGCATAATCGCTTCTACCTTGCTACGAAAAAAGCCAAGATGGGGCACCTGTACTGAGGCACCGGTTGCCGGCTACAGCGCAGCGCGTATTCGTTGCATCGCTTCAGACACCTTTTCGCGGTCGTTGAAGGCGCTGATCCGCACGTGGCCCTCTCCTGAAGGTCCAAACCCTAAGCCGGGCGTCACGACTACTCCGGCGCGAGATAGAATCTGATCGAAAAACTCCCATGCGCTTCCGCCGGTCTGAACCCAGATGTATGGCGAGTTGTCAACGCCGGTACAGCGATATCCCATACTGCTGACCTCGCTACGGATGATGCGGGCATTCTCGAGGTAATAGGAAACAAGCTCAGCAACCTCGCGTTTGCCGGTCTCGCTGTAGCGAGCTTCGGCCGCGCGCTGCACCGGGTAGGCGACACCGTTGAACTTGGTGCTATGGCGGCGGTTCCACAGTGCGTGGAGCCCGTGCCGTTCGCCGTTACCGTCGTAGACGTGCACGGCCTTCGGTATGATGGTGTAGGCGCAGCGGGTGCCGGTGAAACCGGCGGTCTTCGAAAAGCTGCGGAACTCAACCGCAACTTCGCCGGCACCTTCAATCTCAAAAATCGAGTGTGGGATCTCGGGGTCTTGAATAAAGGCCTCGTAAGCGGCGTCGAATAGAATCAAGGCGCGGTGGCGACGAGCGTAGGCGACCCACTCGGCAAGCTCAGTCCGCGAGGCGGTAGCGCCTGTTGGGTTGTTCGGAAAGCACAGGTAGATCAGGTCAAGCGGCTGATCCGGCGGTGCCGGGACGTAGCGGTTCTCGGCAGTGGAGGCGAGATAATGGATGCCGGTGTAACGGCCGTGCTGATACTCACCGGCGCGGCCGGCCATGACGTTGGTGTCTAAGTACACCGGGTACACCGGGTCGCCGATTGCAACGCGCACGTCTTCGGCAAACAGCTCTTGGAAGTTACCGATATCGCACTTGGTGCCGTCACTGATGAAGATCTCATCGGGAGTAATGGTCATTCCGCGCGCCTCAAAATCGTGGGTTGCGATCGCTTCTCGTAGAAACGTATAGCCTTGTTCCGGGCCGTAACCGCGGAACGACCCGTAGCTGCCCATCTCGGCAACCGCTTCCTGAAAGCGCGTAACGATGCTTGGCGGCAGCGGGCGGGTGACGTCGCCGATGCCGAGCTTGATGACGTTAGTATCAGGGTTGGCCCCTTGGAACGCCGCAACTTTCTGGGCGATTTCACTGAACAGGTACGATGACTGCAGCTTGCGGAAATGTTCGTTCATTCGAATCATGTATCGGTCCTCACTTAGGTGTCGCTACCGCCGTACTGTACCAAACCCAGCGGGCCCTGTCGAGCTTCGGCGGTCCGGCGGAGCCGCAGATTGGTCGATAGTGCATGCGCGGCGGGCGATGTTACCGATTAGTCTCGCCGAGGTTACGGGCTTTGCGGATCGCGATGCCGCGATAGCGCCGGCGCAGATCAAATACCGCATCTTCAACTCGCCGTTGCCGCTCCCCGCGATCCTCGAAGAGCTCCACCTGTTCCGGTCCGGTATCGAGAAGCACGTTGTCGAGCCCTACCCCGATCAAACGCACCGGGCGCCGGTTGGTCCACCGCCGGTGGAGCAGCTCCACGGCGGTACTGTGCAGCTCCTCGAGCGAACGAATCGGGGCGGTGCGGGTGGTTCGGGCGGTCTTGGTCGTGAAGTCCTGCAGCCGGATCTTCAGAGTCACCACCCGTGCGACGCCGCCTTCCTGCCGCAAGCGATACAGCACCCCGTCGCTCAGCTCCAAGAGTACCCTTTCGAGCGTCTCGGCGCCGGCGATATCGTGCTCAAAGGTGGTCTCCGAGCTAATAGAGTGGGTTTTTGTGCGTTCTGCATACATGCCGGGGTCTATGCCCCGGGCCGAACGGTACAGGTACCATGCGCCGGCCTCTCCGAACAGCCGCGTAAGATGCTCGATGGTTTGCGCCCGCAACTGCGTCACCGTTGTGATGCCGTAGCGTTCCAGGTGCCGGCGAGACTGTTTGCCGACGCCCCAGAGCTTCGAGAGCGGGAGCCTGGCGGTAAAGGCCAGCTCCTCACCCGGGTGTACCTGGTACAGCCCATCGGGCTTGTCATAGCCGGAAGCGAGCTTCGCGAGGTAGCGACTGGGGGCGATGCCGATCGAAATGGTAAGGCCTGTCTCGCAGCGCACCTCTCGCTTGAGCCGGCCTGCGGTGTCATGCGGTGAGCCGAATAAGCGCTCGGTACCGGTCATCTCGAGGAACGCCTCGTCTATGGAAACCTGGTGTACCTCCGGAGAGTAGTTGGAGAGGGCCCGCATGATCTGTTGCGACAGCTCGCGATACCGAGACATCCGAACCGGGAGAAACACTCCGTGGGGGCATAGCTCAGATGCCTTGGCGATAGGTTGGGCGGAATGCACGCCGCACGCACGCGCTTCGTAGGAGCACGCCGACACAACACCGCGCCCGCCGGGTTTACCGCCTACAATCACCGGCCGACCACGCAACTGTGGATTGTCGAGTTGCTCCACAGAGGCGTAGAACGCGTCCATATCCACGTGGAACCACAGCGGGTCGGCCATCACTCACTCCGCAACCGGTACCGGCTGTCTGAGGCTCAGCCGCGGGCGCACGGTTAGGTGCCCGTTGCTGAGCCAAAAGGGCTCTGAGAGCCGGAACCATTCGGCCTCGATAGTGGCCGCAATCGGGATGTCGGAAGGCACGGTATACTCAACCTCAAGCGGGATCGGCGGCGCGGCCCCAACGAAGATCTCGGCAGAGCGCCCTTCGGGTCCCATGCGGAACGGGAAGTTTGAGTCAAACAACAGGAAGCTCTCAGGTGCCTGCAGTCGAATGGTCAGATCATCGAAACGCTCGTCAGGTTCAACGATCAACCGATGCTGAATGCGGTCGAGGAACGCCTGCTGCATGAGCTCAGCCTGCACGAGCTGAGGCAGGCCTGCAGGCCGCAGCGTGTGCCGTCTTCCCGCAGCGTCAATGCGGTGCACCTCATCACCGAGTGTCAACTGCAGCGCCGGCAGGGGTGCGGGGCTGTGCAGGCTGACCCGGCGCTCTTCGGCCGCGACGGAGATGTGTTCGTGAATCTCGACCACCTGGCGTTCATCGTTTTCGAACGGGTTGATCACTACTACAAACGCGATAAAGGCGGCTGACACCACCCCGGTGACCCCCGCAAGCAGCTTGAGGCTGAATAGCGCTTTACCAGGGGAGGGCGGGCTCAGGAGAAAGTCGATACGCACGAGCATGAGGAGGAACGGGAGAATAACGAGCGCCAGGATGGCGTTTCCCCGAATCGGTGACAACAGCAGCGCACGAATTGCTCCGAGCTCGGGACGGCTGAATACCACGACCGCGGCTACCAAGAACCATAGCGGTGCGATCGCGACCCACAGCGGCATCAAGGCTTTCTTTCGTGTTATCGAGAACAAGAAAGCGCACAACAGTGCCCATAAGAAGTAGTAGCTGAAAGATATACTGATGCCTGCCGTCACCACTACCAGCACCATCAACACCACGATCGCGGCGGCGGAGTAAAAGCTTCCGTGTTTTGAGAGCGGCAGGCGAAAGGCAAGCTGAAAGACTGTGCTGAACAAGAAGATCGCCAACGTCAACTTCATGACGAAGAACGGCAGGGGATAGAACTGCCATAAATCCGGGAAGCCTCTGAGCCTCAGAATCTGTTCGAGCAAAACCGTGGCCAGCGCCAAGAAACCGAACACCAACAAGAACAGGACCGGAAGGTTCCAGAGATTCCGCCGAACGCTGCGAAGGTAGCGGGTCAAACGTACTCGGTACGTCATGCCGTACAGCAGCATCGCGGCGGCGATCACCCATACTACGATAACGTGTACGGTCTCCGGCACCACGATGTGGCGTCCGGGAATAGCGAAAACAACGTAGTGCCGATCCCATTGCAGCCCAACGCGCTCGGCGGTACCTTCGGCGAGCCGGTCTACCAGTGCGATCAGTTCGCCGAACCATTCATCAGCTTCAAGCACCGGCGCCCCACCGCTGAAGAGCCCGATCGCCGGAAGCTCGGCAGCCAGATACAAACTGATCGGTGTGTTGCTGGTCCCTACACCGGCGCGATGAATGTGACCGAGAGTGCCCGGAAGCGAGAACGGAAGCTCGGTGCTGTGAGCACTTTGAAGCGCAGCCTGCACCAGCCAGGAAGGTGCTACCACCCCATCTCCGCCGTGTTCGATTTCAAGGCTTCCGCCAACGGTCTGGAGATCGAGGTACAGCGCATAGCTTGGACGCTGGGGGAAGAAATCACGCAATATGTGGCGCGTGCCCATGGGATGCCGAGCAAACGGACCCTGTTCGGCGCCTAAAAACACGAACTCAATGTTCAGCGGCGGTGTTTCTTGGCTGTAGCGCTCGGCTAACGCCAGAGCAAGCGCAAGCGACGCCGACCCATCTTGCCGGCGCTCGCGCCGGCGTTGATGATCAATCGGGACAAGCAGGAGTAAGTCCTCGTCGACAGCTCCCTCAATCCGAGCACGGACAATTGAAGAGAACGAATGGCCGTCCTCGAAGTCCTCAAACCCTTGCTTTATCGGCTGGAGTCCCAGCTCACTGAGCCGCTCGTCGAGAAACGCAACCGCGCGGGTTTCGCCGTCGGACGCTTCGGCGCGCGGATAGAACGCACGGAACTCCCCGAGTAATTCCTCTGCGCGTTGCGGATTAACGGCGGATAAGGGCTGTAAAAACAACACGGAACCTGTTAGACTCAGGACCGCAAGGAACAGAAACTTCCGCATTACCAGATCACGATAGGTAAAACGTTCGAGGCAGTCAAGCACGAGGAAAACTGAGAAGGAATCACGTATGGACCTACTTCCTGAGATCGCACAGCGGGTCAGTATTCGTAAGTATACGGATGAGCCGCTGAGCGATCAGCAAATTGAGCGCATCGTGGAAGCGGGTCGGCGTGCACCGTCGGCCAAGAACCGTCAAGCGTGGCGCTTCATCGTGGTGCAGGACCCTGACATGCGCAAGAGCCTTGAAGCGGCCGCGTTTGGACAGGAGTATATCGGTGAAGCACCGGTTACCATTGCCCTGTGTACTACCAATGTTGAATACAAGATGCCCAATGGGCAGTTGTCGTACCCGATAGACCTGGCGTTTGCCGCGTCATTCATGCTGCTGCAGGCCGAGCACGAAGAGCTCGGCGCATGCGTGGTAACTACGTTCAAAGAGCGCGATGTCAAGAGTCTGCTGTCGGTGCCGTTCTCAATGCGAGTGGTTATGCTGTTGGTTGTCGGGAACCCGGACGAATCGCCGGAACCGCCCGCGCGTCATCCGTTTAAGCGCGTGGTGGCGTACGAGCATTGGTAAGAGAGCGGGTTCTTGTAACGCGCCGGCCGCCCGTGTGCGCTTGGTTATAAAGGAGTCCAGACTCCGTCGAGGCTCTGCCGCTCGCTGTGGTGCTCAATCGCGAGCTCGGTCAATTGAGCCAACAGCTGCGGGTACGCGAGCCCGTCGTGGGCGCACATACGCGGAAACATACTGATCCGCGTGAAGCCGGGAATGGTGTTGATCTCGTTCAGCAGCAGCTCTTCTTCGCGTTTGTCGTAGAATAGGTCGACGCGTGCGAGTCCACAGGCGCCACAGGCACGATACGCGGCGAGGGCCAGTTCACGCGCGGTTGTCAGAGTTTCGTGCGGCAGATCGGCCGGGATTACCAGCTCGGCGCCGTTGGGGTCGATATACTTCGCCTCGTAATCGTAGAACTCATGTGTTGGGATAACCTCGCCGGGCGTAAACGCCCGGGGCCGGTGGTTGCCGAGCACCGCCACCTCAATTTCGCGGGCCGGAATGCTCGGCTCAATTAAGACCTTGGTATCGAAGCGAAACGCCGCTTTCAAAGCCGGGTCAAGCTCGGTGAATGACTTGATACGGCTGATTCCGACCGAGGATCCGGCACAGGCCGGTTTTACAAAGTACGGCGGTTGACCGAGTGCTGCGTTGAGCTCGGCAGGCAGTCTCGCGGTTCCGCTTTCACGGTACTCGGCCGCAGAGAACGGGTGAAACGGAACCGCCGGCAGCCGATGAGCCTGCCAGACGCGCTTGACGATCTCCTTGTCCATGCCGAGCGCGCTACCGAGCACCCCTGCGCCGACGTACGGTACGCCGACGAGCTCCAACAAGCCCTGCACCGTGCCATCCTCGCCGAACGAGCCGTGCAGAACCGGGAACACGCAGTCCATCGGGATTAAGTCGCCGTTTACCGTGAGCCCGACACCCGGTCGGAATAGCACCAGCTGTTGCTCGTTCTCTTGAACACGCTCAATCGGCATGCCGGCGTGTACCGAGTCAACTACAGAGTCGGGTTGCAAATACCAGTGACCTGCACGCGTGATTCCGATAAGCGTCTGCGTGAAGCGGGTGCTGTCGATGTTGCGAACTATGGAGGTAGCCGACTGTAGTGATACTTCGTGTTCCCCTGAGCGGCCGCCGTACAGTACTCCTAGTCTGGTAATCGCCATTGCTCGAGTTCCTTGCTATCGCGCCGCTATACCATCGCCGAGTTGAGCTCCTGCAGCGCCCTACGAGCTTCGGCTTCCTCGTCCCACTCAACTGCGCCGTCGGCGTAGATGATGTTGCCTTCATGTCCTTTGCCGAGCAACAGCACGGTATCTCCCGGTTCGGCGGCGCGCAACGCGGCGCGAATCGCGCTGGGCCGGTGCGGGATGATCTGCAGCTCACGGCCGCGGCGCCACTCCGGACGGACGCGCATGCAGCCTGCCGCAACCGCTTCAAGGATCGCCAACGGCTCTTCGCCGCGGGGATCTTCATCTGCGAGTATCACCATCCGACTGTAGCGCGCCGCAATTTCACCGAGGATCGGGCGTTTTTCGAGGTCTCGTTCGCCGGCGGAACTGAAGACCGGGATTATGCCGCCGCGTGTGCGCGCTGCAATCATAGGGAACAGCTTCTCAAAGGAGGCCGGGGTGTGCGCGTAGTCTACGATCACGGTAAAAGGGTGGTCCGGCGCGGTTACCGTGATCATTCGGCCGGCTACGCCCTCGAGCGCCGGCAAGAGCGCCGCAATCTCTTCCAAGTGCACCCTGAACAGGCCCCTCACCGCCAAGGCGGCGGCAAGCGCGTTCTCGAGGTTGAAGCGGCCACCTAACGTGATTCGCGCCTGCGCCTGCTGTGATCCGGAACGCAGCCTGAAGCTGCTGCCGTCGAGCTCTTCGTGCAACTCGTCGGCGAATAAGTCGGCGCCGGCATCCCGGAGCGAGTACCACAGCACCGGCTGCCGGGTATGCGCGGAGAGCGACCGGGAGCCATCGTCGTCACGGTTCAATACCGCGAACCGTTTGGACGCCGCAGGCGTGTGCTCTTCACGCCCGCGTGTGACGCGGGGTACACGCGCAGTGCCGTCCGGGCTCGCGGCGATGTCGCGATCAAGCGCGCGCAGCAGATTCGCCTTGTCATTGCGGTATTGCTCGGGGGTGCCATGAAACTCCAGATGATCGTGGCTGATATTGGTACACACGGCAACGTCAAACGCTATGTCGGCGAGTCGTGCAGTGCGCAGCGACAAGCCGTGACTCGTTGCCTCAACGATTGCATACCGCAATCCGTTTTCCAGCATCTCCGCCAGCATCTTGTGCAGATCGGGCGCTTCAGGCGTGGACTGCCGCATCGTGTTCTTGCGGACCTCGCCGCGGGTGTTCAGCGCAACGGTTGAAATGAAACCGGCCGGTTTGCCGAGTGCGGCCAACAGCTGATAGAGAAAGTACACGGTGGTGCTTTTCCCATCGGTTCCGGTTACCCCGATTACGGTCAGCTTGCGTGACGGATCACCGTAGAATCGCGCCGCCGCACGTGACAGGAGAACTCGTGCATTATCTACCTGCAGTCGCACGACGTCGCTGCGTGAGGCGTCTGGCGTGTTGCGATTTACCGGCATGGTTTGTACAATCGCAGCCGCCCCGCGCTCAATCGCCTGCGGGATGAACCGGTGTCCGTCTACATGGGCACCCGGCAGCGCAAAAAACACGCAGCCGGGCAGACACTCGCGCGAGTCGTACGCGATGGCGGTAATAGCCGGGTCGCCTTTACCAAGACGATCGCGCACCTCGCTCGTATCAATGAGCTCAGATAATCTAAACTCGCTGTGCATTCTGTGCTGTACTCCGCGCGCTACTCGCCCATCTCGCTATGCAGAAACCGGAAATAGTCCATGTCGGTGGTCAGCGTTTTTCGGAAACGCGGAACGATCTCTTCGTACGACTGCACACCGCGGTAGAAGTCGAAGAACTCGGGAGACTGACTGTAAGATGCCGAATAGATCCGTCCGGCCTCAGTCTCTGCTTCCGCCAGAATCTCTTCCGACTCGCGATAGGCGCGCGAGAGTATGCGTGCTTTCTCGCTTTCCAGCTGCCCGAGAGTCTCGCGCTTGCGGCCCTCGCCGAACGAGCGGTAGAACTCGGCGAAACGCGCGCGCTCAGAGACCATGCGGTCATACACACTTTCGGTGAGGTCGTCAGCGTAACGGATCTGGCGGATCACGACGTCGATAAGCTCAATACCGTAATCCGGGGCAACCTCGCTCGCCGCCCGCAGCATCTCGTCCGACAGCGCGCGCCGTCCGCGTGCGATACTCGGCTGCTCGTCGCGGACATCGAGCAAGTCCTCCAAGTCGTCGGCTTCTTCGAGCTCTTCGGCCTCGGCGTCCCCCACCGGGGCGATCTCGGGCTCGGTCTCCAAGATATGGTCGGAAGCCCGTACCGCCTCGGCAAGCTCGTTGGCCGCGATGGTATTGCGCACCGAGCTCTCAATGACCTCATCGAGCCGGGCGTAGGCTGATTCGAGGCCGAATAATGAGGCGTAGAACAACGCCGGGTCGGTGATGCGCCACCGTGCGGTGGTGTCCACCCAGATGAACTGCTGCTCCTCGGTCGGCATACGGCTGGGGTCGCCGTCCCAGGATTGGATGCGCTTTGGGTAACGTACCACCTGGTCGACCATCGGTAGCCTGAACTTCAGTCCCGCGTCGGTCTCGACCTGCACGATCTCACCGAAGCGGGTTACCACAGCCTGTTCGCCTTCGTCGAGGATGTACAAGGGCCCGAGCATGATAAACACCACACCGAGCACCACTACCACTACTCCAACAGTGATTAGTTTGCGTGTCATTATCGGCCTCCCGTGGTGGTAGCCGTTGGGTCGGCACCGGAGAGGTTCAGGAACGGCAGCACGTTCTCGAGTCGGCGGTCGATCAAGGTGGTCTCACCCGCGTCGGCGTTGAACACGTTCTCGATCATTTCGTAGTACAGGCGCTTGCGTGTGGTGGTTGGGTCATCTTGGTACTGCCCTAATACCGCGTTGAACCGAGCGACATCGCCTTCGGCGCGGTTTATGCGTTGGTCGGCGCGCCCGCGGGCGATCTCAATCATCTCTTGTGCCTCACCGCGGATTCGCGGGATCTCGCGGTTGTACTGCTCGCGCCCCTCGTTAATCAAGCGATTCATGTCCTGAACCGCGCGGTTGACATCTTCAAAGGCGTCCTGCACGCGCCCTACCGGGGGTACAGTGTTCTGCAAGCGGACCTGCGTAACGTTAACGCCGAGGTTGTAACTGTCGTAGAGCTCATTCATCAGCTCGCGTGCTTGTTCCTCGATTTGCGTTCGCTCGCGGCCGATGACGTTGAGAATCGCGCGGTCTCCGACAAGCTGGTTCACGACGGATTGCGATATATCGCGAACCGTACGGCGCTGATCCTCCACCTCAAACAACCACTTTACCGGGTCTTGAATGCGGTATTGCATGCTCCACTCAACATCAATAATGTTGAGGTCGCCGGTGAGCATGATGGATTCCTCAGGGTAGTTGCGATCGGCCGCTTGGTCGGAGTAACCGGACGAGCGTGCGCGATACCCAAACAGCTCGTGCTGCACTTCCTCGGTTGGAACGTTGAAGTTGCGCTCAATGCCGAACGGGAGCTTGAAATGCAGTCCCGGTGGCATCGTACGGTCTATTGCTCCGAACCGAGTCACGACAGCCCGTTCGCTTTGATCGACAATAAACACCATTGTGCTTGCCGCGCCGAGAACCGCTAGAACAATCAAAAACAGGAGTATGAAACGGGGCTTGATTGTAAAGGGCAGTTTCGGCGGAGTAACATCTCTTGTAGACAAAATCCGCCTCCGTTAGATCTAGATACGTTCAGACTTTGAGCCTACTCGGTTGCGTGCCCGTCAGTCAAGTACGGTGTTTTTGATCGTAGTCCCCGGGGCTGAAGCCGCGGTTATCTGCAGGCGACGGGTTTGTTCGCCTGCAAGTACGGATAGCCTTTATTGCAGCAGTTGGCGTTGTCGGTGTTGCACTCCTCGTCGATCGTCCAGATGGTGTCGAAGTCGAAGGACAAGGCAAAATCGAGTTCGTTACCGGTCAACACATCGACGTTCTGTGCCTGTTCAGTGCTGAGCCCGTACACATGCTCTACGGTCCCATCCGCCCCCTCCCATCCCACCGCGTCAAGACCATCGTCATCGTTGATCTCCTGATCAAAAAACGAACCGCGAATGCTTGCGCCACCGTCGTTCCTTCCTACGAGCCCGCCCTTGAAGGCAGGCGTTGCGGTGATAGTGGAGGCGGCGTAGGTTTCGGTGATGTCTCCTGCATCGGTATTCTCGCCCACCAGACCGCCAACGCGGTTGTCGCCCTCGAGGTCAGAAACACGGGCATAACTGTACCTGATGATTCCGCTGTTGCTGCCGACTAGTCCCCCGGTTCGATCGTGACCATTGTATATATCGCCGGTCACAAATGCGTATTCAATGGTTCCCTTGTTGGTGCCGGCCAAAAGCCCGATTCGTTCCGGCTCCCCTTCCCCGTTCATGGTGCCGTCCTCGAGGCCGAGGTAGCGTACTTCACCGCTTTCGCCGATAACCGCGAACAGTCCCCAGTCATCGCCGGCATCGCCGTTCGCATTGATCGTTAGGCCTGTGATTGAATGGCCGTTCCCGTCGAAACTACCGGTGAATCCATCGTCTGTTCCGCGTCCTATCGGCACCCATTCTTCGCCTTCAAGCTCGTCGCTGCCGAGATTTAGATCGCTGGTAAGCCTGTAATGCCCGCCGAGGGCATCGGCGTCCCATTCTTGTTCCGCTCCTCTCGGCTGGAGCCACTTTAGCATCTCGTCACTGGAATCTAAGAGAAGCGGCTTGTCAGGTTCGCTGTCGGCAGGTGACTGAGGGCGCGAAGGATCAACCGGTTGATAGCCGTCCCCGGATGAGTCGAACTCATACCCGCCTATCGGCAGATAGCAAGACCACACCAGAGCAAGTACGCCGACACACGCGAACAGGCGTGCCGGCACCTGAAGAACTCGGAACCCGAAACCGGAAAGCTTTCGTGTCTGACTCATTTTTCGCTCGTCTTTTTTTAAAACGTTTTCTTAAAGCTCTTCGCGGTGCACCCATCCGCCGGCACATAGCAATCACCGGCGGTGCAATTGCCGGAGCTTACCGCATAAAATATATCACGGAACGGCCGCACCCAACAATGCACAGAAATTACCCACACAGGTTTCCCAAATGGGCCTGAGCGGGCGCGGCGGGGCCGGTTGGCACAGCAGATGCTGAGGCGAGTGCGGGCGGCGTTAGGCAGCGGACATACCGGCGGCCGGTCGATGGTAAGTGAACGAGATTATGAGCTGTCGGCGTTCACCGTAGTTCCGCAATCCGCGCCGTGCGCGCGTCGTTCAATAGATTTCGAAACTCCGACTCACCACCCTTTACAAGCGGGTGCATCCCCGCCGAGCGGACGGCACGAAACATTGAAGCGTTGAATCCCCCGTGGTCATACAGCAGCAGTTGCGGAGCGTTCTGGTGCCCGAGCAGTGCGAAGGCGCACACATGGTGGCCGGCCATCACCGAGCCGTCGCCCACAGCGATGCGTCGTCTGCGGCCACCGGCTACCAACTGGTAGCGGTCAGCCGAGCGCCTACGGATCTCAGGCACAAGCGCGATGAGAAAGCGCTTGGTTTCCTCCTCGCTAAGGCATCGCAAGACCCGCTGCAGCGTGCTGTCGGTACAACTCGGGCGTCCGTCATCGGCAACTGCAGCGAATAACCGTTTCACGTGAGCGAAGCGGTTGTAGAAATCCAGCCTCAGCAGCGATTTCGCCTCCAGAAGCGGCATCAGACGAACGGTTGTGATAATCCGCCCAAGCGGTATTGTAGGCGCGGTGCGGATGCCGGTGAACATCTCGCCTGCCACAGCCGGCAGGCGCAGGGTGTGTTTCAGCAGCGCGGTAATCGTACCTCGCTTGTGCACATCGGTTCCCCTCCCGTTCTATGCGTTTCACCCTCAGTCTAAGCGGGCAGTCGGCAAAACGAAAGGGGGCAAAACCACGAAACTTCTTCAGCGTCTTGCGCCGCTGCGCTCATGATTCCCATACCGCGGCCCCGCCGCGCCCAGCTTCCTGGCAGCGGTAGTTTCGATGCGCTATACTAAAACCAATGGGCTCGTTACTGCGAAGCGCGGACGAACGGCGCAAGAAGAGAAAACGCATTGAAGGCGTATCGACGGCGGATCAAGAAGAGATACGCCGTGAGATAGCGCGTGTGGCCGAGCGCAATCGGCTGGATATTACGCCGGAGCTCCTGGCCGTCAACCAAGGACGTCGCGGCGTGCTGTTTCCGTTAATCGTGAACGCGGCTGCCGTACTTGTCGTGGTCGGTGGTATCGTGGCTTTCAGTGCGTTCTTCGACCCGTCGAGCGCTGCAGCGCGGGCCGCCGAGATTTCGGCGCTCGAGGGTGCCGAGGGAACGGTGGTAAGCGAGCTGCAGCAACAGATGCAGGCGGAGATCGAGCAGCGTGACGATGAGATTGCGGCGATTGAACGCCGGCTTGCAGAGATAGACCGCGAGCGCGGTGATTTCGAGGCCGAAATAGTGCAGCGGGAGGTGGAGCGGCGCGAACAGTTGGAACGCGAATTGGACGCCGCGCTGAGCGACGAGCGAGGGCGCTTGGAAGCTATCGGCCTCGGAATCGAGGAGATTGAGTTGCGCTTGGCCGAGTACGAAACGACGAGGAGCGCGGAGATCGACCATGAGCTGGCAGCGTACGCTGAAGAACTTCAGAGCGAACGTGACCGGCTCATCGTGGAGCTCGCGGGTTTGGAATCTCAACTTGAAGACGATCTTGATGAGTTGACGGACGAACGCGAACGCATGGAGCAGGAGATGATTGCAGCTCAGCGGGCTGCCGACGAGGAGCTTCAATCGGCGCTTACCGAGATGGCTGAGCTGGAAACGCAGGCACGCCGGCGAGACCAGATCGATGCTCAGGTTCTGGGCTTGTTTGAGGCGCTCCGCGATGCAACTATCAGCGAGGACCACGACGCTGCTCACGAAGAGGCTGAGAACCTGCGGGCCTTGTTGAATGAGCCGCAAGTACGCGCAGTGCGGGGTGAGAGTCGTCGCAAAGTTGATCTTTTTGTCGTTGATCAGTTGGAGGCAATGATCGCTCTTGAAGCGCAAGATGGCCCGCTCCAACCGGTTGACGAGCTCCGTGAGGAGATTCTGGACTTGGTTGCGCGCGGCGACACCGCGCTGGATCGCGAGGACGAACAAACGGCGGAAGCGTACTACCGGGAAGCGCTGGCGTTAATGCCACAGCTGTTTGCGGGGCATCGGTTCCTGCTCGAGCGTGCAGTGGAACAGGATCTTTCGGCACAGGCGAGTGAGCTCAAGGAGCAGGCCGCTGAGGAGACTGCGGAGCTTGAACATGAGATAGAAGCGACCGTAGCCACGATGGAACGGCTTCAGCGCGAGTCGACCGAGGAGATTTCGGCGCTCCAACAAGAGCTGCAGGAGACCGTCGCAGCGTTAGCGCAATTGCGGACCGGTTCCGCCGAGCAGATCTCCGCGCTGGAACGGCAACTGGCAGCCCGTGAGGCCGAGCTGTCGGCCGAGTTGGAGAATGCGCGCGAAGCGGCCGCCGCGGCCGAAGCGTTTGTTGAGGCGTCTGCTGAAGATACCGTTGATCCCGGCGAGCTCAAACAACTGCGGGAAGCGGCCGAAAGGCTCGCCGAGATAGAGCAGCGCTACGAGAGCTTCCAGCGGGAACGACCGGAGGAGCTTGCCCCCGCCGGCTCTGCGCAGCTCCTGTCGGCACGCCGGCTCTTGCACGATGTATTGTCCTCCACCGAGTTCGAAAGCGTGCTGCCGGGACTCGCCCGAGACGTTGAGCGCTACCACGATGCCCACTTTGACGCCGGCCGCGAAGACGCGTTCGCCGAGACTGTGGACGTATTATACGGTGTGACCACCTTCTCGTCTAATAGAGAGCGCAGAGAGTATCTTGAACGCGTGCTGCGCGCCGGCAACATAGAACCGGCATTCCGCGAGTTTCTCGAACAGCTTGCCGGTCTACTGCAGGATGAGCATACAGCGCTAAGATGATGACCGCTGCAGAGATGAGAAGCGGCGCCGACGGCGCCCTGCCGATTGATCCGCTTGCTAGCGAAGTCAAAACCGGTGGCGGTATCCGAGCCGAATCAAGGTGAGCTCGAGAAAGAGCCCGTCCAATGAGACCGTCATGGTCCCCGGGTCTCCATCGTAGAAGTCCTCGTTTGATACCTTGCCGGCGGTTGGATACGCGGTCGGCAGCCATTCGAGAAATGCGACGCCGGGGTCGAACAGCCGGTATTCCAGTCCCAGATTCAGGGCGGCGCCGAACGCAGCGTTGGACTCAAACGCAAGGCCGTCGTCGTTAGATACGCGAATGAAAGGCTGCAGCCCTGCGAATGGCCGGGTTCTGTGCTGGTCGGTCCCAAAGCGGTAGCCGGCGCTCAGCCCCACATGCGTCAAGGGCAACGAGACCGCAAGCCTTGTCTGGTCCCCGGTGTCGCCGCGCTCGCGCAGGGCAAACCCGAATTGAAAGAAGCTAACGAATCCGCCGAGGTGCAGCTCGCCCCGGCCGGGCATCCAGCCGGCGGCAAACTCGGGAAACTGGGTGTTGAACAGCGAGGCTTGCGCGTAGGCGACCGGTTTGCGCTGCTGTTCAAGTTGTAACTCAGTAGCCGACTCAAGCCTGATTCGCTCGGTTACATCGCGATATCCCGGGCGCCGGGCCGCAACGACGTACTCTCCGGGAACGCGTAGTGACGCCTCGCCCCGACCGTCACCGTCGAGCTCCAGATGCGTGTCCGGTGCAATCGAGATCTTAGTCTCCGGGACACCCTGCAGTCGCAGCGTTATCGCTTCATCACGTGGTGGAATCTGCTCACGGGCGGCTTCAAGGACCGGTATCCAGGCGCGGGTGTGCAGCTCACGGGGGCCTATCAGCGGTGTACGATACTCGCCGCGACGATCTACAGACTGCAGGACGTCACCCACCCGCCAGAACACGCGCAGGAGCTGCGGCGTTTCGCGCTGCAACTGTACCGTGATATAGGCATCGGCGGTATGGCCGCGGGCAAGCGCTTCAAGCTGCACTCTAGGAGCGTCGATGAGCTGTGCCGGGTCTGGGTACGGCCCGGTTTCTCCGTGGTCTGCCGTCCGCACGAGCATGCCGTTAGCTGCGGAGGAAAGCGCGGATACCAGCGACTCGCGCATGACCCTGGCGAGCGTCGGGTCACTATCGAACGAATGCACCACTACAAGCAGGCGCCGCGGCCGCAAGTCTGCCGGCGGAGCGATTACCGGCGGCTCTTCCGAAGTGCCGAGCGCAAAAGCGTGTGTTGCTGCGCTGCATACGAGGCAGGCGATTGCGACTAGGCGCCATGCGCGAAAGCGGTTCACCATGTATACGCCACCTCTATCCTGCCGTAGGGCAGCGGTCCGTCGGCGGCGATCCAAACCCGGTCAAGCACGTCACCGCCGAGGGTGTAACGCACCGAGGAAACCAGGCGTGCGCGAACGCGGCCGCGCCCAAAGGACACGAACCCATTTAGCGGCGCCAGATACGGTATGGTTTCCTCCCAGCCGTCACCGGTAGCGTGCATGACCCCGGCGCCGCTCTGCAAACCGGGGCGCACCGGTTGCTCGCGCGAAACAAACGGATACGCACCAAAAGCGAACGCCAGATCAGTGAACCGGAAGGCGCCGACGGCACCGCCTTCAAGTTCGTCTAGCTCTTTCTCGATATCCTTGGCCAGGGATCGCGACTCTCCGACACGAGAGGCGCCGACCGACAGCTCAAAGAACGCTTCATCGGGTGCAGGGTACCAGCGGGAAACCGCCGTGAACCCTTGTACGTAGGCGGGGAATGAGGCCGCGCTGAGGCTGAATCGCGTGCGGCGTGTCAGCGGCGGCACAACGACGGTTTCCTCGGTCCGGCGAATCCGGTGGGTACCGGTGTGGGGGTAGTACCCCGGCCGCTCGACGGTGAAGCCGATCGTTTGCCCAATCCTGTACGGGACCTCGGCAATCGTCACCCTGCCGGTTTCGCTTGGGTGCAGACTGCGGCCGTCGGAGAGGGTAATCGCCACGTCGTTGCCGCTGGTGGCAAAGGTAATCGAGCGTACCGCCGCTTCGCGCTCAACTCGCTCGGCGGCGCGGTGTTCGCGCAGCGCTTGCGGGAGATTCTGCAGCTCTCGGGTTATGGCTCGACTCAAAGCGAGCTCCGATGTGCCGAAAGCCGAACGGCTGGTTACGACGTAACGATCAGCGGTGTGATAGACGTTGAGACCAATCCCGTATCTGCCATGATCACGCATGATGTATGCGGCGATCGCAAACCGATAGCCGGATTCTTCTACCGGTGCCGGCAGTTCGGGAGTTCCTACCGGGACCCCGGCAATACGGTCCACCTGCAGCCCTGCCCGTTCCAATTCCTCGACAACGATCTCGAACAACATCCGTGCAAGGCCTGATTCATTGTCGTCGCCGGTATCGGGGCTCGGTCGCAGGTCGAGCACTTCGGGCGGGGCGATCGCTACCCTAATACGCTCCGGCTCAGCCCGAGCAGGCTGCGCCTGTGCAGAGTGCAATACTATCAGCGCCGGCATGAGGAGCGCCAAGAACCGTACCAATGGCCGCAATCGAATCATTTGACCGTCATTACTTCTACACCGGTCCACCCGGGGCCCGGATTGCTCTGTACGCAAGCGTCCGCCCTCCGCAGCATGAGCTCGGCGAGGTAATCTGCGGGCTCTTCGTTTAGCAGGCGCTTGAACTGCTCCGACGCTTGGCGGAATCGGCGCGCGTAGTAGAGCTCCATTGCCGCGTTGTGGCGCTGCCAGCGCTCTCGAACCGCGGGGCCTATATCGGGGAGCGTCGTGTACAATCGCACCCCCGCCTTGCGGCCCTTAACGGCAACAGTATCAACGAGCCGCCATGGGATATCCCCAGT
>PWQX01000125.1 GCA_003556605.1 Spirochaetaceae bacterium | reverse complement strand
CGAGTGAAAAAGGTTTTGAAAGGCTCATATGTACTGCACTTACCGGGGCTCCTTGTGACCCAGCCCACACTGCTGGAGATACCGTGCAGGAACGCCCTGCTTCGTACGCAGGAGGCTGGATGTGTGGGAATGCATCTGAATACGACCGTGAATACTGCGTTGATCTGGCTCAGTTACGAACCTTTCTTGAAGAAACACAGCCTCAGGAAGCTGAGACACTTGGACTTGATGAGGACGGTCCTGGCCGTCGTAAGTTCCTGGCGCGTTTACAGGGTGAGATAACAAGACGTGGAATAATTGACGTCCTGCGATACGGCATAAAACATGGGCCACACACAATTACCTTTGTCTACGGTACGCCTTCGCCGGGAAACAAGAAGGCAAAAGAGCTATTCTCTCAGAATCGTTTCACTGTTACCAGACAGCTTCGCTATAGCAGAGAAGAAACTCAGCGAGCGCTTGATCTTGCACTGTTCATAAACGGGCTTCCGATCTTCACGTTTGAACTGAAAAACAGCCTTACAAAGCAGACAGTGAAAGATGCCATGGAGCAGTACAAGAGAGATCGCAATCCAAGAGAACGTCTCTTTGAGCTTGGTCGCTGTGTGGCTCACTTTGCACTTGATGAAAACGAAGTCCACTTCTGCACACACCTTAACGGCAAAAGTACAGTGTTCCTGCCCTTCAACAAAGGATGGAGCGATGGAGCAGGGAATCCGCCAAATCCTGATGGACTGAGAACTGACTACCTGTGGAAGCAGATCTTCAGACGTGAAAGCCTTACAGATATCCTCGAAAACTATGCCCAAAGAGTTGACGAAAAATCATACAGGGGCGAAAAGAAGAAAGCAAGACCCAAGCAGATCTTTCCTCGGTACCACCAGCTCGATGTGGTGAGAAACCTACTCGCAGACTTGAGAAGAAATGGAGCTGGCAAACGTTACTTGATCCAACACTCCGCGGGTAGTGGCAAATCTAACTCCATCGCCTGGCTTGCTCATCAGATGATAGGAATCTACAAAGGTGGAGCTTCTGTGTTTGATTCCATGATTGTTGTAACTGACCGTAAAGTACTGGACTGGCAGATAAGAGATACCATAAAGCAGTTCGCACAGGTCAAGGCAACCGTTGGACACGCTGAACGCTCTGGAGATCTGCGCAAGTTCATCGAAAGCGGCAAGAAGATCATAATATCGACAATACAGAAGTTCCCGTTAATTCTGGATGAGATTGGTACTGAACACAGAAACAGAAACTTTGCCATAGTCATTGATGAAGCCCATTCCAGTCAGGGCGGCCGTACATCAGCCGCGATGAGCGCTGCTCTTTCCGAATCTAGACAAGAAGCTGAAGACGAAACATACGAAGACAAGATAAACAAGATCATGGAACAGAAGAAACTCTTGAAGAACGCCAGTTATTTCGCCTTCACCGCAACACCCAAGAACAAGACACTCGAGATCTTTGGTGAGCCATTCGATGAGGGCGGGATAATAAAGCACAAACCATTTCATACATACACAATGAAGCAGGCTATTCAGGAAGGCTTTATTCTGGATGTTCTTGCCAACTACACACCCGTGAATAGCTACTACAAGCTCATCAAGACTATCGAAGGTGATCCGGAATTTGACAAGAAGAAAGCCAGCAAGAAACTCCGCAGGTATGTCGAATCTCATGATCATGCAATCAGACTGAAAGCAGAGATAATGGTTGATCACTTTCATGAGCAGGTCTATGGGCAGCGCAAGATAGGCGGCGAAGCTCGTGTGATGGTGGTGACAAGTGGAGTGCACCGCGCTATTCAGTACTACCATGCATTTGAAGAATACTTGCGGGAACGAAAGAGCCCTTTCCGTGCGATTGTCGCTTTTTCAGGAGAGCATGAGTATAAGGGTAGCAGGGTCACAGAAGCATCATTGAACGGATTCCCATCTACCCAGATCGCTGACAAGATCCGCGAGCACCCTTACATGTTTCTCATTTGTGCTGATAAGTTTCAAACAGGGTATGATGAGCCTTTGCTGCATACAATGTATGTCGACAAGGTTCTTGCAGGAGTAAAAGCCGTACAGACCCTGTCACGTCTTAATCGCTCCCATCCGAAGAAGCATGATACCTTTGTACTTGACTTCATGAACGATAGTGAAACGATACGGACAGCCTTTGAGCCTTACTACCGAACCACGATCCTCTCAGAAGAGACTGACCCTGACAAACTTCATGATCTCAAGGCAGATCTTGACGGATACCAGGTATACGATCCTCAGCAGGTAGAAGATCTGGTAAGGCTTTACCTGGATGGTGCGGAACGAGAGCAGCTCGATCCGATTCTGGACGCCTGTGTTGCCGTATACACAACGGACCTTGACGAAGATGGTCAGGTCGAATTCAAGGGTAAAGCAAAGGGATTCCTTCGAACATATGCATTTCTATCATCTATCCTGCCTTACACAAACGCTGAATGGGAGAAGCTCTCAATATTTCTTAACTTCCTGGTACCAAAACTGCCTGCTCCAAAGGAAGAAGACCTGTCAAAGGGCATTCTTGAAGCAATAGACATGGACAGCTATCGTGTAGAAAAGAAGCAGACAATGAAGATCAAGCTTGAAGACGAAGACACAGAGATCGGTCCAGTGCCAACAACAGCGGGTGGATTCAAGCCAGAACCCGAGCTTGATCTGCTTTCGAACATAATCAAGGCTTTCAACTCATAGTTTGG
>PWQX01000271.1 GCA_003556605.1 Spirochaetaceae bacterium | reverse complement strand
TGGTGATAGTGGCAGCGCGGATTAGGGCAGAAGGGGATGTACATGACTGACGATACCTCCGTGATTTTACTCGCTGTTCACTAACTACTTACTGCCCTTAGCGTTCTACTGCTTCGCTTTACAAGATTTAGTCCAGATAATAGGATACCCCTTTTCGAAAGGGTTGTATGGGACGGGAAATGCAGCAGGCTACCGCTATATCCTCATCGCGGCGACCGTATTGTCTGTGCATGGCACTGTTTGTGGGCACTGCAGTGCTCTTCGTTGCATCGTGCGCCGGCTTGCCCGAGCCCACCGTCGAGTGTCAGTTGTCGATCAGCTGTGCCGAAGAGCTACGGTATCGCGGTGAGTTTTTCGCGGCGTTGCGGGCCTACAACGCTGCGCTCGCCGGGGCGCACGCGGGCTCAGGGCAAGAGGTGGCTAGCCCTGATACCGTCGAGCGGCTCCTGAGTCAGGGGTCCGGTGCGTTCGTCGTGATTGAGTACACCGATGAGTTGCCTTATGTGTGCTTACCGGTGCTCGCCGACACATACGCCGGAGTGGGTGCAGTGCTGCGTGAGCTTCAGGATTACGCCGCGGCCGCCGAGGCTTTTGGTTTCGCGGAGTCGTTCTCCGAGGGTTTCGACGAGCTCGAGACGCAGCGCCGGTTGTGGCATCTATCAGCGATTGAGCTGAAACTCAATGACGGGGCAGACGTGCAGGGGCTCAGAGATCAGCTATTCGCGCTTGCGCCGCTGCCGGGTCATGATGGTCCTGAGCTTGAAAGTGCTCTGCTCGCCGCTTGGGGGGCGTTGATGCGGCGCCAGGTCGAACCGGAGTTAGCGGCCGCGATGTTTGCTAAAGCGGCGGAGCGGGCCGCGCACGCCGGGCGTTTCGGTGAGGCGGCTCGGCTTCGGAGGGAAGAGGCTTCCAGCTACGTTGTGCTGCGCAGCGATGAAGCTGCGGTAATCGGCTACACTCAAGCGATTGAGTACGCGCAGCGTGCCGGTAATCCTGCGATCGAGGCTGAAGCCCAGCGCGAGCTCGCACGCTCGCTTGCGCGCCTGGAAGACTATGATGGGGCCGAGCGAGCATGGCTGCGTGCTCTCGAGCTGCATAGTGGATTATCCTACGCGCCTTCCGATCGTCTCGCCGACGTCAAGTTTGATTTAGCGGTCTTATATGAGCTCGATGCCTCTCGCGCGAACGCTTATGCGCAGTATTACAAAGCGCTGCGCGAGTACGAGCTCTATTTCGAACGAAGCGCGGCAGCACGGGTGCGCGAGAGCACTCGGCGACACGCCGACATCATCAGACGCTACGAAGCCGTGAGGTTTCGTCTCGGAATTTCGGCGGTGCCGTGATTGGGCCGTCTACCAGTGGTGTTTGAAGAAGTTTGCCTCCCTCTCGTAGTGCGACACAAGTTGCTCGACCTCCCGCATCTGCTCACGCGAGTAGGGTTCAAAGCGCTGTGCAATTCGAACGTTCTCTTCGAGCTCTTTGACGGTCGAGATTCCGATAATCGCGGTGCTCACCGGCAATGACAGCACGTATCCCAAGGCCTGTTCCATCGAGGTGATCCCGTCTTCGCGGAACACACGCCCAACTGCAGCCACTTTCATTGCGATTATGCCGAGCTCCTGCTCAACGGCGGTTTCCAATAACTCTTCTTGAAACGGTTCGTAATACCGGTCCGCGGCGTTCAGCGACATAAGAATGGTGTCAAAGCTGTGTTCACGAATCCCGCGCAGAAGTACTGTGGGGTCGCGGTGACCGGTTATACCGATGTTCCCCACTACCTTCTCGCGCTTGAGTCGCTCTAAGGCGTGAATCGCACCGTCGTCGGCGAACGCGCGATCAAGATCGTTGTGAACCCGTACGTTGTGCAGCTGATACAGGTCGAGGTGGTCGGTCTGAAGTCGCTTGAGACTCTGCTCCACCAGCCGCATGGTGCCGTCGTAGCTGCGGTCATGGGTTTTGGTCGCGAGGAACACCTCACCTCGCCGGTCGCGCATAACGTGTCCGATGTTGGTCTCGCTCCCGCCGTTCCCATATCGCGGCGACGTGTCGATGTAATTGACTCCAAGATCGATTGCCCGGTTGAGGATTTCCTCAGCCGTCTCCCGCCGGCTTGCCGTCTGCACGGTGGCCTCACCGCCAAGGCTGAACAAGCCCGTCTGGACTCCGGTTCGGCCGAGTGCCCGCCGCGGAAGTCCCGGTTCGATCGTGTCTTCTGTGCTGCCGTTACTGTGGTTTCTCGGAGAGGCCCACACCTGCTGCCGAGAGGGCGAGAGAAAGGGGAAAACAGTACTCAATGCCGCTGCTGCAGTGCCGGCTCCCATCCACTTTAAGAATCTCCTGCGTGAATCTGAATGTGCCATGGAGGTAAAGTACCACTCGCCGCGCGCTGTGGTCAAAAGGAGCTACGCCTCCATTTGCCCTTCGGGCCGTAGGTCTCAAACACTGGTCCGCAGCTTGTGATTCGGGTGCCACGCAAATGGCTTCCCGTGCTGGCTTTAGCGCTCGGGTATGCCCGCAAGCATTGCGAGCTGTGGGTCCGCCGGCTAACTTCCGGAGCGCCATACGGTTAGCAGCATATTCATCACAAGCTGTGGTCCATTGGTTACGGTTCACACGGTTATCGGTACTGCGCGCGGGCGTGGTACCGGCGTCCGAGGAAGCGGAGGCCCGCGAGGAACTATTGAGTCGGTACTGCGCGCGGGCGTGGTACCGGCGTCCTTCCCGGGTTTCACTCCGCGCATCTAGCTGTATTGTCCTATCCAAGAATCTATGCATTGCAGTTGCGTGCAGAGGTCGGCTCGTGTAGGATGCATCGCGATGTTACACTATCGGTAACGCGAGAGGAAAATGAAGGCGGAAATTCTCACGGTTGGAACGGAACTTCTTATGGGGCAGACGGTTAATACCAATGCCGCTGAGATTGCGCAGATGCTCGCGGAGGTCGGGGTGGGGGTCTACTATCAAACCATAGTGGGCGATAATCCCGAGCGTCTTGAACAAGCCGTACAGACGGCGGTGAGCCGAGCCGATCTGCTGGTTGCCTGCGGCGGGCTGGGGCCCACCGAAGACGATCTCACGCGGGAAACGGTTGCTCAAGTGCTCGAGACGCCGCTCAAGCGTGACGAAGGATGGGCTCGCAGGCTTGTCGAACTCTTCGAGCGCCGCGGGCGGCCGTTCGGCAAGAACAATCTCCGACAGGCGATGGTGCCCGAAGGCGGCATCCTGCTCGAGAATCCAAACGGGACCGCGCCGGGTATCTATCTGGAGCGCGGTGACCTGACGGTAGTATTACTGCCGGGGCCTCCGCACGAAATGCGAGCCCTGATGCGTGAAGAGGTTATGCCCCGGCTTGCCCTGGGGCTTGCCGGAACGCAGCGGTCGGCGGTCTTGGTATCTAAGATGCTACGCGTTGTCGGCGTTGGGGAGTCTCGAGCTGTCGAGCTCTTGGAACCTATCCTTGCCTCGCAGAGCAATCCTACGATCGCTCCGCTTGCGAAGCTTGCCGAAGTGCATCTGCGGATAACCGCGAGCGCACCGGATGGGGCCGAGGCCGAGCGCTTGATTGCGCAAGCGTCCGAGCAAATCCGTGCAAAGCTCGGTGATGCGGTGTACGGAGAGGACGAGACCACACTTGAACAGGCTGTTGGAGAGCTTCTGAAGCAGCAAAAGCAGACCCTGACCGTGGCCGAGTCGTGCACCGGTGGTTTGTTGAGCCACCGGCTGACGAATGTTCCCGGGAGCTCGGGATATTACGTTGGCGGTGTTGTTGCCTACAGCAACGCGTTCAAAATCGCTGCACTGTCGGTCGACGACGAGGTGATCGAGCGCGAGGGCGCGGTCAGCGATACGGTGGCCACGGGGATGGCGCGCGGAGCGCGTAGCGCGTCAGGTGCCGATATCGCTGTCGCGATAACCGGGATCGCCGGCCCCGGTGGTGGTAGCGCAGAGAAGCCGGTAGGGCTCACCTTCATCGCGCTCGCAGATGATTCCGGCGAGGTCTGCCGGCGCTACGAGTTCTGGGGTGGCCGGGAACAAATAAAGGCTCGAGCGGCGCAGTCCGCGCTCGAGCTGCTGCGGCGGCATCTGCTGAATCGCGGGGAGTAGCTGAAAGACTCAGGTGTGGTAGCGGCCGATGACGGTTTCGTGCTGCACAAGGTCCGTGTAGTACGGCGGGTCGAACGGGTAGTCCCAGGTTCCGGAATAATGAGCGGTGAGACCGCCGAACCCGGTCTTGAATCGGTATAGCCCGTGCATCGGGTGATGAGCATCACCGGTGGGCGGTATACCGAACATGTCGTACTGCACACAGCCGGCGGCTTTGGCGCGGCGCATCGCGTGCCACTGCAGCGCGTACGCCGGCATATGCTCGCGGCCCTGCGAAGCCGAGGCACCGAACAGGTAGTACGCTTTGCGGCGGTGATGCGCAACGATAATACCACCGAGAAGGTTCTCGTTTCGCCACGCGCTGTACAGATGTACAGCGGTTTCGGTGAACTCGTGGTGCAGTCCATCACCTGATTCTTCGCCGGCCGCGACGGTCGTGAATAGGTCACGGAAATACGACTCGTGTTCGCAGACGATACCTTGCCGCTCGGTGGTCTCGCGGTACAGCTCATACCACGCGGTCAGGCCCTCGGCTGCCGGCTCGGTGACCGTTACACCGCGCCGACCCGCAAGCCGAATGTTGTAGCGGGTCTTGGCGCGCATACGGGCAAGCAGCTCATGCTCGTCCGCGCGCAAGTCAACGAGTACCGTGTCGGGCGGATTGAGATCGGTGGGAGCTTTGCGCAGGTTGTGGTCATCGGTAGTAACGTTCATGCGCAGCTCGCGGAGGCGATCGCCGGGAGGGCCGAGGCGGCGTCCGTCGGCCCGATAGTGCTCGGGCTCGGCGTACGGGCTCGGCCAGGGCAGATCGAAACGCAGAAAAACGTAGCGGTTCGACAAGTGGGGCGCGATCGCGTGTGCGACCGCCTCGAGCGCAGGCCCACGATCTTCTTCCGTGACCTCGAGCTCGGGGCCAAACGGTACATGCAGGCTGAGCGCACCGCGGCCGGCGGTGCGGGTAATTCCCAAGAGTCCGATACTTCCCTGCGGCGTGTCGAGGCGAAAGCGCAGGCGCCGGTGCCCGCGCCGCCGCTTGAACTCTCCCCACACAGCGCTCTGCATGAAGTTGTCGTTCCCGTACGCTTCAGACAGCGCCTGGGCTTCATGTAAGGCGGTGGCGCTCAGACGCATGCGCTCCTCAGCGCCCGTCCTGAGCCCAGAACACGAAATCATACGGATACACCTGTTCGGGCTCGCTCGCCAGCTGCAGCTTTCGCTCGTGCCCGTCGCTAAGGCTCCAACCCACCGCACCGAGCGCTTGCTCGAGATGCTCTACGGTTCGAACACCGACAATAGGGGCGGTGACCGCGGGCCGGCGGAGTAACCAGTTCAGTGCTACCTGCGCTTGGGTTTTCCCGGTGTCGGACGCTACCTCGGCGAGAGCGTCCAGCACGGTCCATGTGCGCTCGCGATCGAGCAGGCTCCAGGAGTTAAACCCGCCATGCTCTTCGTCGCGCGCAGCGCGGGTGCCATCCGGAGGGGTTTCCATGTTGCGTTTATACTTCCCGGTGAGCCACCCGCCGCGTAGAGGGCTCCACGGCAGTACGGCCAAGCCCTCCTGTTCGGCTATCGGTAGCAGCTCCCACTCGGTAGTTCTGCACAGGAGGTTGTACTGCGGTTGCAGTGACACGAAGCGCTCCCAGCCTGCGCTGCGCTGCATCTCCAGGGCTTTCTGCAGATGCCAGCCCACGTAGTTGCTTGCTCCGATATAGCGCACCTTACCCGACCTCACCAGACCGTCGAGAGTTTGCAGCGTCTCCGCGAGGTCAGTGCCGCGGTCCCAGCAGTGCAGTTGGTACAGGTCGACGTGATCGGTCTTCAGTCGCCGCAGACTCTCGTCGAGGTGGTGAAGAATGTGTTTGCGGCTCGCACCGGTGTCGTTTACGCTGCTGCCCATCGGAAATCGCACCTTGGTAGCGAGGACAATGTCGTAGCGGTTTCGTCGCGCTAACCAGGAACCTACGATCTCTTCCGAGCCTCCCTTCCCATAGACGTTGGCGGTGTCGAGGAAAGTGCCGCCTGCGTCGACGAATCGGTCGAGGATCCTGTGACTATCTTCTTCGGATGCTTCACGGCCGAAAGTCATACAGCCGAGGCACAGCTCGCTCACCTTTGTGCCCGAGCGCCCGAGATAGCGATACTCCATCGTGCGGCTCCCTCACGGATTGTAGTACTGCATAGCAGTCGGCATCAGTTCTTCGAGATTCCGCATGCGTGTGCTGTCGGCCGGGTGGGTGCTGAGAAACTCGGGGGGGCCCGGAGCGCTGCGCTGGTCCGCCATTCTCTGCCAGAAATCGACCGCTTCACGAGGGTCGTATCCCGCTTTCGCCATGAAGATCAAACCCAGTTCATCGGCTTCGCTTTCCTGGCGCCGGCTGAACGGCAACAGCACCCCTACTTGTGCGCCGGCCCCGTAGGCTGCCAACCACATATTGCGGGTGTATTGGGGCCGTTCTCGCATCGCTACCGCCAAACCAACGCCGCCGAGCTCGGCCAGCAGAGCCTGGCTCATACGCTCGTTACCGTGCTCGGCCACCGCATGCGCGATCTCGTGCCCCATCACCACCGCCAAACCGGCTTCGTCGGCCGTGATCGGCAGAATGCCGGTATAGAATACTACCTTCCCGCCGGGCATGCACCAGGCATTCGCCGCCTCATCTTCAACCAGCCGAAACTCCCAGTCGTAGCCGCGTAGGTGGTCGGATTGACCCCGTTCACGCAGGTAATCCTCCACCGCATGCGCGATGCGGAACCCCACACGCTCGACCATCTGCGCCTCCGGGGTTCCCGTCACCACCGGATGCTCGGACAGAAACTGATCGTACTGTGAGAAGCTCATTGCCAGCAGATCGCGACGTGGAATGAGGCTGAGTTGTCGCCGCCCGGTTACCGGAACCGTAGCACACGCAACCACCACCAGGGCTACGACCAGCACCAGCGTCGCGAACCCTTCAAATCGCAGTCTTTTCACACCGGTTATCTCCTCTCGCGTTTATGCTATGTCGCGCTTGTTGGGCTGTCAAGCCGTTATTGTGTCTTGCGATAAACGTGACGGGCCGGTAGGGTGTTGAAGAAGGTGCAGGAGGAGATTGTGACCGAGAAGCTGTACTATAGCGAGCCACGGCGGCTTGAGTTCAGAGCGCGCGTCGTTGCGGTGGGTGTGGACAAGTCCGGTGTGCGCGTGGCGCTCGACCGTACCTGCTTTTATCCGGAGGGCGGGGGCCAACCGGCCGATCGCGGCACCCTCGGCGGTGTGCCGGTGCGCACCGTTCAGAAGCAGGGCGACGTGGTCTGGCACTGGCTTGATTCGGCGAGCGCAAAAAGCAGCCTGAGCGGCGCCGGTACGGAGGCCGGTGCAGAAGGTGCGGCCCAAGACGCGAGCGCAGGCGCGACCGCGGGTTTGACCGAGGGGAAGCTCGTAAACGGCCGCGTCGATGGCGTGCACCGCTTCGAGTACATGCAGCAGCATACCGGTCAGCACATTATTTCGGCTGCGTTCCACCGCCTTTACGGCTATCCCACTGTATCGGTTCATCACGGAAGCGCCTACACCACCGTGGAGCTTGATACCGATACGGTGAGCGAAGCGGAGCTTGAGACCGTGCAGCAGCAGGCGAATGCAGTGATCCGAGACAATCTGGCGGTGAGCGTGGCTGAGGTGTCCGATGAGGATCTGCCGCGGTTTCCGCTGCGACGTGAACCCACGGTCGCGGGCACGGTACGGGTGGTGCAGCTCGGCGAGTTTGACTGCGTGGCCTGCGGCGGCCTGCATACCGAGCGGACCGGCTTGGTGCAGTTGGTGAACTGCGTGAGTGTTGAGCGTATTCGCGGGCGCGTGCGCAGCGCGTGGAAGATAGGTGACCGGGCCCTGGGGGATTACCGCGAGAAGACTGCGGTGGTCAACGAGCTCGGAACCTTGTTCTCGGCGCAGCAGCACGATTTGTGCGAGAAGGTGCGTAAAGCGATCGCCGGGACGGCGGAGTTGCAGAAGCGTCACGGGGCGGTCGAGCGCCGACTCGCCGGGGAGCTTGCCGCCCGCTTACGGCGCGAAGCCGAGGATGCGGCGCATGGAGCGGCTCCGGCGGGCGGTGCGGGCGGTGCCTCGGAGGCATTCGCCGCCGGCGGTATGCAACGGCGCGCTGCGAGCGCCGCACCGCTTGTCATCACGGCACAGTTCGACGGCGATAACCCCGCGTTCGTGCGCGCGCTGGTCGATAACCTGATCGGCGCCGGCGGCGCAGCGGTTTGCGTAGTGAACCGAAGTGCCGGCGCGCTGCAGTGGTGGATCGGCGTCTCGTCGGATGTAGGGTTTGGGCTCGCTGAACACAAAGCACGCCTGCTTGCACCGATAGCAGGTAAGGGTGGCGGCCGGCGACCGGTGTGGCAGGGCGCCGGGGAGAACGCCGCCGGCGTGTCGGAGTTCTTCGCGGTGTTCGCCGACCTCGTGCAGTCTCACGACAGCGGGTTCGCGCGCGAGTGACGGCAACGGACTGTTCTCTCCTGTTGCTACCTCGCATTGATCAAATATGAGGTTTGTCGTTGACAGTTGGGCGGCAATCGTCGATGATCCCCACAGGGCGAGAGGCGGACGCCGAACTTGGAGGGTAGAATATGAAGCGAATCATTGTTTTGGTTATTGCAGTAGTGTTCTTCATTGGGGCATGTGCCACGCACGTACACACGGTGGGCGATGGTTCTCAGACCGGCCGCTCAACCGATGATCGGCAATGGTACGTGCTGTGGGGACTGGTTCCAATTAACGATGTAGATTCGGCCGAGATGGCCCGGGATGCGGAGGATTACGAAATCAAGACCGAGCAGGACATCCTAGATATTGCGATCACGATTTTCTTGGGGTGGACTAGCCTGCACACCCGGACTGTTACGGTCACGGAGTAACAATGGGTATGTCCGATCTCTCGCCCTTTTCTGCGCTTATGCATCGCAAGGTTCTGTGTGTTGTAACGGTGCTCGGTTTGGCGGGGCTGCTCACTATGGGGTGCAGCCCTCGGGGTACCGCTGACGATACCGAAGCGCCTGAGGAGCAGTACGAGGAGCTTAGCTTTGAGGTAAATGAGGAGTTGCTGCAGGACGAGCTGGTGCTCGATGAACTCGGCGTTGCGTATCGGATTCCTGAAGGCTGGCAGGAGCTCGACGAGGAGCATCGGGAGGTTTTTCGTGCTCAGGTTTATCCTTTGCTGCACGGCGATGATAACGCCGAGCTGCTGAGCGTATATCTGGACCCGATGAGCGGCAGCTTGTACGTATTCACTGCGCTCGACGACGGTGCTGAGACTGGTGCGTCGGCGGCGCGGAAGCGCCACGAAGAGGCTGGATACGAGCTCGAGTACACCGAGTTTCGCAAGGATCGGTTTGTCGTTCGGCAACTACTGTTCCAAACTGGGAACACCGTCGTGTTCCGGCTGTTCTTCTCCGGCCCGCCGGTAGATGAGGAGTTCGAGGTGAGCTTCCTGATCCCGTATGCCGGCTACGAGGCTGCTGCGCGTGTGATTGAGTCGGCGATCGGCGCGATAGACGAAGCCTAAGCGCGTTCCTGGGATGTCCCGCTCCCGTAGGTCGTGGCCGGCGTGGGTGCCGGCCGGTAGCAGCCGCACCTACAGGAATTGGTAGTGTTTTTTCACCGGCTCGACCACATTCCAGACGCACGATAAGCCCTTGGGAAAGGTTACAAAATCGCCGGCTTTGATCTCGACCTCGCCTTCGTCGGTTTCGACTTTCACGCGTCCTTCAAGGATCAAGCACTCCTCAGTCTGGTCGTAATGCCAATCGAATCGGCTGACTTCCTTTTCCCAGATCGGCCAGCTGCCGACGCCGCGCTGCTCAATGTCCTCGGTCTTCAGTTGTTCGATTCTAATCTGCATCGCTTCCTCCAACGCTCGCCTTGTTTCTTGGGCTCGGGTGCGGCGCTGTATTTCACCATCCCGCTGTTCCCGCCGGTCCCTTGAACGGTCCAACGATATCGCCGGTTATCCAACCGCCGTAGTAACTGCCTGCTTGGGCCGCTACGCGCTCGTCGTCGAGGTAACACGCGTCCATTAAGCCTGGATAAAACGCCAGATAACCCTGCAAAGCCTTGTAGCTTTGCGGTACCTTGGGATATTCCCAGGCCGCGTTGACGGCGCGGCGCCCATTTATCTCCACGTTGTAGTACGCGGCGCGTCCTTTCCACTCGCAGAAACTCACACGCGTGGTTGGCTGCAGGCACGCTGTGAGCACATCCCGTTTGGGTATATAGTATACCGGCGGATGCGAAGTCTCAAGCATGCGGTAGGTCGAGGTCGAATCGGCGATCACGGCACCACCGAGCTCCACGCGTACGCGGCGCGATGACGGTTGAAGGCGCGGAGGGCGGGGATAATCCCAGACCGACTCCTGCCCTTTGCGGGGTCGTAGCGGTTTCATAGCACTTAAGCTACTGCGCCGCGCGAACGCCGTCAATTTCGGCGGCTACCCGGCCCGATGGGTGGTGAGCTGACCGGCGTTTGTCATTAGCTGCTGCAATAGTTTCAGTTGAAAGTATTTGCTGGTGCTAGTATAGTACATCGTAAAGCGAGCTGGTTTTAGCGCAAATAGAACAAGAGAGTAACGACTCTATGAGTACAGCAGATAGACCTGATATCAGCGGGCTCCGTGGCGCGCTGCGAGAGCGCATTGTCATCTTGGACGGCGCGATGGGGACAATGATTCAAGCGCATAATCTGCGGGAATCCGAGTACCGCGGCGAGCGCTTCAAGAGCTTCCCGGAGCTCGAAGCGCCCGACGCTGAGGCGGCGAAGCCCTGGCGGGAGAAGAATCCGGTCAAGGACGAC
>PWQX01000187.1 GCA_003556605.1 Spirochaetaceae bacterium | reverse complement strand
TCCAGCCAGGGAGAGCAGAAAAGTAGGATCTCCGGAGGGAGTAGTGTACGGGGGGTAATAATCGGGGGTTGCTCATTGGTAAAGGCGATTAAGAGCCACTACAGACACAGGGAGTACGGGAGGCCAGGATGGATTTATCAGACATAGATCAGCCGATATTGTGCCACGATGATACCATTACTATCAGAGCGCAAAAGCATAAAGCAGGACTACATTCGCAGTGGTGGAGACATACGATTAAGGGAGACCAAATAGGGTGGTATAATCCAGATGAGCAGAGATCATTACCGATGAGCGAGACCCATCCTGGAGCAGGGTGGCTACCGTCATGGGAGCGAGGAGTACAGCTGGCAGATGGAGTGTATTTAAGAGCGCAGGGATCCTACATTGAGGCCACCATAGGATCATTGTGGGACGATCTCCGGAGCCGTTATCGGTTAGGGCTGGAGGCGGTAGTAAGCGCAACAGATCATGGGATCATTGAGTACCAGGGAGCCAAGAGGACAGAGCGTAATCGGCAGGAGGCTCTCCGTCATAGAGTGCGAGATTATTGGGTAGTATCGAGTTATGAGCATAACTTAATACTCAGAGCAGACATGGCAGAGGGCCTACTGGAGGAGCTGGAGGAGTACAACCAGGCCAAAGACCAAGGGTTTCAGACGGTGTATTTAAAGGGATACCAGAGACCTACTGGCAAAAATAAGCCGATACTCGTTAAGGTATATCCTATGGAGATCCACGGCAGTAATGCTGTAAAGGTCGAGGTGACCTTAAGGGATGACTACCTTAAGCGACATGATCTCCGTGGTGTGCGGACATGGTTAACACAGCCAGATATTCAGCGCCAGCTGGAGAGCGCACTAATGAGAGAGTGGGAGGGCATCATGGACAGAGCGCCAGCTACAGCGGAGAGACTACGGATTCAAACGGGAGCCAAGAGTAACCGTGGAGCCGTAAAAAAGATGAGCGGTATTGCGTACACACTCACAGACCTACAGCGCCGTATGAGGATTCAAGAGCAAAAATCTATCGACTTGGAGCGCCGTATGGCAAAGCTGGAGGAGAGAGACCGATAAACCTCCACCAGAGGCCACCAGAGCCGATGTAAGCCACGCTACCCACCAGAGCAGACAAACTACCCACCACAGACCCACCAGAGCGCTTAGAGCGCAAATTATCTGACGCACTTAAAAGAGACTCGTTAGGGACTACCAGAGTTTTCGGACTCGTTAGGGACCACCTATCTCCAGAGCTGTGCTGGCGCTTAAGAGCCACCAGAGCCGTCATTGATACAAACTATGACAACTATAGTAACAGTACAGAGGTTTAAGAGTGGGGGCCGGAGGCGACCTTTCCGGAGCGACCTTTGTGAGGATTGCATAATGGGTGATCAGTAATACGATCATTTAAACGACCGATATATCATGATAAATGGGTTGATTAAACTATACATATAAAGTACAGTAAAAGACAGATGATACATTTACGGGACTAACGGGAGGTAACGGGCATGAGTACAGGGACCACATGGGCGTATATGCGCACCAGCACAGACGGACAGGATGGACAGGGTCAGCGCCAGGACATACTGGAGTGGAGCGCCAGCCAGGGAGAGCGTATAGATCATTGGGTATCGGAGCAGATCTCCAGCAGGGTACAGCGCCAGCATAGAGAGGTGAGCGAGGTGGTAGCGTCGCTTAAGGCAGGAGACCGCATAGTGGTCTCAGAGATGAGCAGGATTGCCAGATCCATGACGGAGCTAATGTCGGTAGTGCAAGAGATCAAAGAGCGCAGAGCGGAGCTTATAGCAGTACGGGACGGTGTGACGATCAAAGAGGATGACGGCTGGCAGACAAGCGCATATCTGATGGCGGTCTCCATCGGTGCGGAGATTGAGAGAGAGATGATCTCACAGCGCACCAAGAGCGCACTACAAGCGAGGCGAGCGATGGGTGTGAAGTTAGGACGGCCAGCTGGCAAGAGTAAGCTGGATGCCAAAGCGGAGGAGATAGATAAATACAGGGAGTTAGGGATCACCACTGCAAACATAGCCAAATTGGTAGGGTGTAGCAGAGGGACCCTATACTCTTGGATGGAGAGGACGGGGAGACATGGGAGAGGTAAGACTAAGCAGGGTTCACCAAGGTGAGGAGGCCACGATCTATGACGGTTCAGACGGAGCCAAGTGGATTCTTAAGCCAGTAGACAGGGAGTACCAGGGACGCACTAAGCCACCACGGTATTACCTACTTAGACAAGCGCCTGGAGCGAGTAAGCCAGCGTATATTTCGGGGTTATTTGAGACCAAGAGAGAGCGAGTGTTGAGCGGAGATCAGCAGGATCCTATCGGTGTGAGGCGTATGTTCACGGTGACCGTTGAGGGACAGGGAGAGGCGGTGACGATCCAGCCAGGGAGAGCGGAAAAGTAGGATCTCCGGGGGGGGGTAGTGTACGGGGGGTAATAATCGGGGGTTGCTCATTGGTAAAGGCGCTTAAGAGCCCCTACAGACACAGGGAGTACGGGAGGCCAGGATGGATATATCAGACATAGATCAGCCGATATTGTGCCACGATGATACCTTAACGATCAGAGCACAAAAGCATAAAGCAGGACTACATTCACAGTGGTGGAGACAGACGATTAAGGGAGACCAAATAGGGTGGTATCATCCAGATGAGCAGAGATCATTACCGATGAGCGAGACCCATCCTGGAGCAGGGTGGCTACCGTCATGGGAGCGAGGAGTAC
>PWQX01000266.1 GCA_003556605.1 Spirochaetaceae bacterium | reverse complement strand
TGCGGCGAACTGGACTTGAACCAGCACGGGCTAACGCCCACTAGCCCCTCAAGCTAGCGTGTCTACCAATTTCACCATCGCCGCATCACTGTTGGAATACGAGCGGCATTGTACTAATCGACCCAAGGCTTGTCAAGACGTGTTAAGATTGGGCTTGGTGCGGTAGACTCACCTATGTACATTAATATTGCGCTTCAGCAGATTCGTTCATTTTTGGGAGGAGTGCATGGCTGATGAGCGACAGCGGATTATGCTGGTTTACGTGAACGTCAAACCGGGGTTTCGCGAGCAGTTCCTGGCTGCTACCGAAAAGAACGCCCGGAAGTCTCGGGAGCAGGAGCCCGGTGTGGCTCGTTTTGACGTGATTCAACGCGACGATGATCCCAATCGGTTCATTCTCGTTGAGATATACCACAATGACGCCGCACCGGCCGAGCACAAGCAAACCGCTCACTACTTGGAATGGCGGGAGACAGTTGCCGAAATGATGGCGGAGCCTCGAGAAGGCATCGCGTATCGGCCGGTATCTCCGGAGCGCATTCTGTAATCGGCGGATGGCGCCTGTGAAGGACAAAATGCAATGGCAGCAAGAAAAACAATCGGTCTGGTGGCCCACGACAATCGTAAGAAAGACTTGACGGAATGGGCCGAGTGGAACTACAAGGTGCTCACCCCGCACCGACTAGTCTGTACCGGTACAACCGGACTTATGCTGGAAGCGGCACTGCAGAAGAAGCTCGACGACGAGTGTGAGAATCAGCCGCTTGAGATCATCAAGCTGAAGTCCGGACCTTTGGGCGGTGACCAACAGCTTGGCTCGTTGATCAGTGAAGGCCGGGTCGATCTCTTGATCTTTCTATGGGATCCGATGCAACCTCAACCTCATGACGTCGACGTAAAGGCGCTGCTGCGGATAGCGGTGCTGTACAACATACCGACTGCAAATAATCGATCGACCGCCGATTTCATTATTTCTTCGTCGCTATTCGATCGGCACTATCAGCCTGAGCTAACCGATTACAGCTCCTACCTGGATCGGGATCTGCACTCGGTCATGACTCGGTAACGGCTTTCGGCGGGTGTTACCAGATTTGGAGGCAATTGCATGATGCTGCGGGCAATGAGGACAATGCTCTTGGCTGTTGCTGCTTTGACGATCACCGGTGCGAGCGGGCTCTTGGCGAGAGAGCTCGATCCGAGCAAATGGTTTGAACCGCGCAATGAGGTGGAAGACGTGGTCGAACGGCCTTCGCCGCGTGCACGTGCATTAGAGCTCGCAGCGTTGGCCGAGCAGGAAGAAGCCGATCTGGAGGGCTACGAGAATGTGTTCACAGAGCGGATCCTCAGCGGCATGCCGGCCGACGAGATCCACGCGATTCTGCGGCGCTATATTACCCGGTACGGACCGGTGCAACAGGTTTTCGAACGTGCCGTAACCAGCAAGTACGGAGCGCGTCTGGAGTATCTGTTAGAAAATGGAGTGCTCGTGCCGGTTGATCTCTACTTGAGCAGAGATCATGACAGGCGCATCGAGATTGCCTGGATCGGCGGCGCTATTACGGTGGAGAATGCGGTTGGAAAGATCGTTGAGGAGCTGAAAGCCCTGCCGGGCGAGCTTCGCCTGTTAGTACAGTCACTCGGGGTAGAAGGCGGCAGCTCTGAGATCGAAGCGGTGACGGCGGCTCATCGAGCCGACGAGCCTGCCGGCATGGTGTACTTGCCGGCACGCGCACAAGTCGCGCAGCTGTTGGAGGCGGTAGAGGCCGGGCAGTTGCGGTGGGACACGGTAGTGCAGCTGGACGGCGGTAGCAAGGCGAATCGCGCCGGGCATAATGCGATACCAAACGGGGGTTCGTTGTTCGCCGGAGGTCCGGCGGGCGCGCCGGTTACCGTCTACACCGCCGCGGTGCTTGCCTTCTCAGACCCAGGCCACCAGGCGCAACAAGCGGTTTCCGATGAGCTGGCGGCGCTCAATTACCCGGAGATCAGCGGGCTGGTTGAAGTAGATACCACCCTTGGAGAGCTCGGTGTGCAGTATCACAGCGTGATTCAAGCTGATAGCAGCGCCGGCGAGCTGGCGCGTGGGGTGCTGCTGTCCACGGCGCGCGTGTTCCCGAGCTCAGCGGAGGCGCCCCATAATCTGCTGGTACCCCTGGGGGGGCAAGGGGTAGGAGAAGAGAACCGGCTCGAGCGCGGGTATCTGCTGCGTAACGCCGGCGGCGATTGGTATCTGGTGGCCGCTGTTTGGGCAGACCCGCTGGAGGGGCCCCGGCGGTCCTCACTGGAACGCCGGTTAGAGCGGTTGCTGGAGCTTGTTGCATTGCTGGATTGACTGCATAGCCCGCGCCGCGGCGATGAGCGCAGCGGGCGGTTAGTCGGTGCTGGAGATTCGGCCGAGCTCGAGCAAGAGCGTCTCCAATCGATTCACTAATGAGGAGAACTTCTCTATCGCAACCTCGACGGGGGTTCTTTCGGTCATGTCGACGCCGGCGAGTTGCAGAGACTCGATCGGGAAGCGCGACCCGCCGGACTTCAAGAAATTCAGGTAGCGATCGCGCTCAACAGTATTCCCGTGTACAACCTGACGAGCGAGTGTTACTGCGGCGGAGACGCCGGTTGCGTACTTATAGACGTAGAACGCGCGGTAGAAGTGCGGGATTCGTAAGCCTTCGATATCAGCAAGCTCGTGGAGGTGAACGTCGGAGCCGAAATACTTCTCGAGCAGCTTATGGTACTCGGCCCGAAGCAGGTCGACGGTGAGGGGGTGCCCGCTTTCCACACTGTTGTGGGTGATGTGCTCATACTCGGCAAACATTGTCTGACGAAAGAGCGTGCCTACAAGGTCGTCTATCTGCTTGTTTACCAGGTACGCCTGCATGCTCGGATCTTCGGACTGCTCCATGAGGTGCTTCGCAAGAAGCTGCTCGTTGAATGTTGAGGCGACTTCGGCCTCGAAAATCGTGTAGTCGTAATGCTGAAACGGGTTGTTGCGGGTGGAGTACCACGAGTGCATCGAGTGGCCGGCCTCGTGTGCCAAGGTGAACACGTCACGCAACAGATCATCTCTGAAGTTCATCAGAATGTACGGCCAGCCCTCGTACGAACCGGCCGAGAAGGCTCCCGAGCGTTTTCCTTTGTTTTCGTAGCGGTCAACCCAACCATCGAGTAAACCTTCTTTGAGGACGCGGCAGTACTCCTCGCCCAATGGAGCCAAGGCCGTGATCACCACATCAACGGCCTGTTCGTAAGTGTGATGAACGGTGAGCTCGGGGACGAGGGGAACTCTTGTGTCGTGGAGCTCGAGCCGGCTGAGCCCAAGAGCACGGCGGCGTAGATCGTAATAGCGGTGCAGCTCCGGTAAGCCGGAGGCGACAGTTTCGACGAGGTTGTCGTACACCGACTCCGGAACATCGTCGGGAAAGAGCCGGGCGGCGCGAGCCGAAAGGAAGTTACGCACCTTCGCCTGATAAATATCCAGCTGTACACTCCCGGCGTAGAGATTGGCGAGCGTGTTCTTGTGGGCGACAAACTCCGAGAAAAACTGCTCGTAGGCGCGGTCGCGCACCTCGCGGTCGGGGTGTTCCATGAAGCTGCCGAACGACGAGTGGGTGAGCGGTTTGGGCCCTTCGGGGGTGTCAACATCGCCGAAGTCCATGTCGGCATCGGTAAGTGCGCCGAAGCTCTTCTGCGCAGTCTGATTGGGTTCTTGCTGCAAAGCGAGCAGTCGCTCCTCCGATTCGGACAGCACGTGCGGTTTGTAACGCAATATCTTACGCAGCACAACCTCGAACTCCGCAAGGCCCGGGTCGCGGAGAAACTCCTGCATCCGCTCATCCGGGATCGCCTGGATTTCCGGCGTCTGGTAGCTCGCGCGGGCTTCGGCTGCGGTTGCGGCCTGCATGAAGCGCGAGAACCGGTCATGGTTGCGGCTGTCGGATACATCTTCAGCCAGGCGCAGGTGGGCGTAGTATCCCAGTCGTTCTTGGAGCATGTTCATTCGGTTCATGAACTCCAGGCACTCGCGAAGCTTCTGCGCCGACTCGCCAAGCGTCCCTTTGAAGCGGTCTATTTCCGGCGTTAGCTGTATATAGCGCTTGAGGTCCTCTTTCCAAGCGGCATCGCTGTCATAGAGGCTCGACAGGTCCCAACGAGACTCAGCTGGGACTTCGTCGCGACTCGGTACATGAGTTGTATTCCGGCTCATTGCTGCACGATAGCGGTGCAGGCCGTGGAAGTCAAGGTTGGTTGTGCAGCGGGCGAGCGGAGCTAGAGGGTATTGAGAACAGCGGCAAGCCGGCGCGCGGCGGTGCCCCGGTGCGAGCGGTGATGCTTTTCTTCGGCCGAGATTTCGGCTACCGTCACACCGAGGTCGGGAAGGTAGAACACCGGATCGTATCCAAAACCACCGGTGCCGTCAGAGGCGCGCTCGGCGATCACCCCATGCCAGGTTTCCTGCACCATGAAGTAGCGGTCTATACCCAGATACGCGACCATGCAACACACATAACGCGCGCTGCGGTTTTCAACCCCTCTTAGCTTCTCGAGCAGCAGTTGATTACGCCCTTCGTCGTCGAGCTCCGGTTGCCCCGGCGCGCTTCCAAAGCGCGCCGAGCGGACGCCCGGCCCGCCGTCAAGCGCATCAACGCAGATCCCCGAGTCGTCGGCGATTACAACGAGGTTGTGATCACCGTGTCGTTGCTCAATGAGACCATGCAGCGCTTGTGCCTTCCCGAGCGCGTTGCCCATGAATGTTTCTGCAGTCTCTTCGTACTCGAATACCACCTCGTAATCGTCGGGCGTACTCAAGCGGTGGCGGCTCATGATCTCAGACAGCTCGCGTCTTTTGTGGTGGTTCGCGGATGCAAGCAGCAAACGCATGCGCGCCATCATACGCGTTGGCACCAATTCTGTAAATCACCCCCGCGCGCGTGCGCCCGTCGCAACCTCGGCCCCGCCGGCGCGGGTTTCGTGCGCGAACACGCGCCGCAAGTAATGCATGGTTGAGTCAACCGAGCCTTTCGGAATGCCGAGAGCAGTCGCTATTTCGCCATTCGAGGGGGTCAGCGGCACTTGTTCCAGCCGCCTTTGCGCTCGTTCGTAGCGGTTGCGGTGAATTGCGAGGGTCTTCTCTAGCCGGTCGACGGACTTTGGGTTTGAAGCTTTCCGCAGCCGCATACGCAGGTATTGCATAGAAAAGAATGCGGCGGAGCGCCGTTCTTGCAGTACTGCGATTCGCGACAAGCGGAGTTGCATGCGTTCGCGCAGCGCGATCCATTGGTTTTGGAGCTCGTCGTGGTTATAGCCGGTCAATCCCGCGAGCTCGCGGATGTCGGCGTCGTTCAGCTTGAGGCAGCACTTCATGGCGAGGATTACGATGCGCCGCGCATTTGCTCCGCTCCCGGAACGGCTGCGAGGAACCGCAGTCAGTACTGCAACGACCGCGTCGATCTCGGCTTGCAGACTCGGAGCACGGGGGGTGAGCGCTGTGTAGCCCGGCGGCCGTTCAGCGAGTGTTGCAACGTCAAACACCGTGTTGCAGATAACCGGCGAGTCGGCGGTCGCGCGGCGGATACTTTCGCGGTTTCGTACTGCGACGTACGAACGAAGTTGATACTTGAGCGTTGCGTATAGATACGCAGCAAACGGCTTCCCGCGGTGTTCGAAGCGTTGCAGGGTGAGCTCAATGCGCGGGTAGAAGTACAAGAGAAACTCCCCGCAGTCGTCCTCTCGAAGGCCGAAACAGCGAGCAGGATACGCGTAAACACGTCTCATGATTTCGGCGAAAAGCTGCGGTTCGCCGCTTCCGGTCTGCTGATACGCTAAGACTCTGCCGGTCAATTGGTCCATAGGTTGCCTCCTTGTACGATCCCGTTTCGACGGGGAAGGCCATAGTGCAATCCATGTGCCAAGAAACCGAGGCGTAGCGGTGCGGGAATTTACTTTCGTTTACATTTAAAGCAAAACTGTGGATGCCGCAGTTGTGTACGGTTAAGGTGTTTCCGGATGGACGTTGGGCACAGGTGGGGGCAACTCCGCGAGGCGCTCTTCGATCACCGTAGTGAGCTGGGCATAAACTTCGGTGTACGAGCGTTCAATGAAGAAACCGGCTGCCCGTTTGTGCCCGCCACCCCCGAACATCCGCGCGATTGCCGCAACGTCCAGATCGGTGATGGAGCGAAGGCTGCCGGTACAGCTTGTTTCGCTTTCCTCTCGAACGAATGCAACCACACTGCACCCATGCACACCGAGTAACAGTTGGTACAGCGTCGCAGTGTCGAACTCAGCCGGAGCAAACTCACGACCATCCTCGCGCGTGTGGTAGGTGATGAGCGCTCGGCCCTCGCACAGCGGCCGCGCGCGTTCAAGCCAGCGCGCGATCAGATAGCGCGAGGCGAGTGATTGCCCCCCGAACATAGCGTCGTGGGTTTCGCGCGGGCTGGCGCCGGCGTCAACGAGCCGCGCCGCGAACCGGAACGCGTCGCCGCTATCGTGGTCGAGGTGGCGAAAATACGCGGTGTCGGTGCACAGACCGAACAGCGCATGCCGGGCCTCAGTGGGCGTGAGGCGCTCGCCGGAGTGTTCAATGAGCAGCTGAATGAGCACCGTGGTTGACGGAGCCGACGAGTCAAGCAGGGTGCATGCCGCGTTGGTTTCGTTGGTTGAGTGGTGGTCGATGACCGCCACCGGCAACTGACCAACTATCTGTGATAGCGCACCGAGACGGCCGTAGTCGGAGCAGTCCAGGATTACCGCGGCGGCGTCGGAATCTTGAAGTGCGGTTGCAGCGGGCGCGGTGGATTCAAAGTGTGGCTGATAATTCCGAATTTCCGGCCGATCAAACGGTCCCTCGTTCAGCAGAGTCACCAGTTTGCCGCGCCGTTTGAGGAACGAGGCTAACGCGAGTGAAGCGGCCACACAGTCGCCGTCGGGTTCGATATGGCTGAGGATGTAGTAGCGCTGATACTGTGACAGGAACTGCAGTACGTCCTCTGCATCCTGGGTATGGTTCAACATCTGCTTGCACTTAGGGCTCTGTGTCCCCAATCACCGGCTTGAGACGCGCTGCAATGCGCCGCACAGAGGCCCCTGCAGCTATTTGTTGCACGTACTCTATGAGCCGCGCGTCAATAGCGGACCTGGAGCTGATCGCCCACTGCAATGAAGCGTTCCAGCTCTTCGGGGCGGTTGGGCAGGAAGCCCCACGATGGATGAGTTGTATTACTGCGCACAAACAGTCGCACGTGCGAGAACTCCCCGCTCTCGTAGTAGACCTGCATGTACGGAGCGGCCTTGTGGTTCGTATAGATGATCTCCCCTGTGCCGCTTGCTCTTCCAAACCACCGGGCCGGGATATACGTTTCGGCGGTCTCAAGTCGGCTGGTACGATAAACCACCTTGTACCCGTTGCTGTGTGTGTAGACACGCTCCAAATGGACGGTTCGTACGTAAGGGCGCGGCTCATCAGCGGCTGCGTGTACGGCGAGTACCAGTACCAATACGCCGACAAAGACGGCTATCGGATTCCTCACGATCATCCTCCTGGAAAACTCCGCTCGTGTCCTAGTATAGGCACTCGCCGTTCGAAATGCAAGCACGGCCGTGCTTATGCGGTCTTTCGATCGAGTAGAATCTCGGGCTTCTCGCTGTTTTCAATGACCTCACGCGTAATGACAACACGCTTGCTGCCCTCGATTGAGGGAATGTCGAACATTATGTCGATCATGACCTTTTCCACAATCGAGCGCAATCCGCGGGCACCGGTTTTCTGCGCCATTGCCTTGTGAGCGATTGCCTGAACCGCATCGTCTTCGAACGTCAGCTCTACGTCGTCGAGCTTCAATGACGCTTGATACTGCTTGATGATTGAGTTACGCGGTTCACAAACGATGCGCACCAAGTCTTCGGTGGTCAAGTCGCGCAGCGCAACGTGAATCGGCATGCGCCCGATAAACTCCGGGATAAGTCCGTAGTGAATAAGATCGTCAGGGTGCAACTGCCGCATCAATGCCGCGCTGTCACGCTCGGACGGTAAGCGCACGTCGGCGCCGAATCCCATCGGCTGCTGGAGAATGCGCTGTTCCAATAAGCGCTCAAGCCCAACGAAGGCACCGCCGCAGATGAACAGAATATTGGTGGTATCGATCTTGATCATCTCTTGGCTGGGGTGCTTACGACCGCCCTGCGGCGGTACCGAGGCCACCGTACCCTCGATGATCTTCAACAGTGCCTGTTGTACGCCCTCGCCCGAAACGTCACGCGTTATGGAGACATTCTCACTCTTGCGCGCGATCTTGTCGATCTCGTCGATATATACGATACCGCGCTCGGTGGCCGCTACATTGTTGCCCGCCGCCTGGTACAGCTTGAGCAAAATGTTCTCGACGTCTTCGCCGACGTACCCCGCCTCGGTGAGGGTCGTGGCGTCGGCGATCGCAAACGGGACACGCAGCTTATCGGCCAAGGTCTTCGCCAACAGTGTCTTCCCGGTACCGGTTGACCCGATGAGCAACACGTTGGCTTTCTCGATCTCGATATCGTCCGCGAGCTTGCTCTTCTGTGTGATGCGCTTGTAGTGGTTGTATACCGCTACCGAGAGCACCTTTTTGGCCTCCTCCTGCCCGATCACATACTGATCGAGGTGCGACATAATCTCTTTGGGGCTCGGGATCTCTTCAAGAAACTCGGTGGTGAGTACCTCGTCCTCTTCGTCGAGAATCTTCTTACAGACGTGAACGCACTCGTCGCAGATGTACACTCCAGGACCCGCAATCAGCCGGCGGGCGAACTCCGAGTTCTTACCGCAAAACGAACAGATCTTTACGTTTTCGTTGCTACTTTTCTGCTTGCTCATTACCGCTTGGCCTCGTTAGCACGCTGTCGACTACTCCGTATTCGACGCTCTCTTCGGCAGACATGAAGAAGTCACGCTCCATATCGGCAGCCACCTGATCCACGGGCTTGCCGGTGTGGTGTGCGAAATACCGGATCAGCATCTTCTTCAAACGTACCATTTCGCGCGCCTGAATTCCTATATCAGTTGCTTGTCCACGAACACCACCCCACGGTTGATGGATGAGAATGCGCGAGGACGGCAAGGCATACCGTTTTCCGGCAGCGCCACCGGCAAGGAGCATGGCGCCCATCGACGCAGCCTGGCCCAGGCAGATCGTCTGCACCGCCGGTTTGATGATCTGCATGGTGTCGTAGATTGCAAGGCCGGCGGTAACGGAGCCTCCCGGGGAGTTAATGTAGAGGTTGATATCCTTTTCAGGGTCTTGAGATTCCAAGAAAAGAAGCTGGGCCACCACCAAGTCCGCGGTAATATCGTGAATCTCGCCGTCGAGGAATACAATGCGATCTTTCAGCAGGCGCGAGTAGATGTCGTACGACCGCTCGCCGACACCGGTCTGCTCGACGACGATTGGTACCATGGTGTTATTCTGTTCAGTCATTGCGGAAGCCCTTTGTGTGAATTGAATTGGCCTCGAATTTACGCATTTCGCTGCATTGCGTCCAGGAATTTCACCTGCTTGCCTGGTTTTACGGTTGTCGTCTCCAGCAACTGATCGTATAACTTGCGCTCGCGAACCTCGTGGCGCAAGTACTCGGTCATATTGTTCTTTTTGATGTACTCGCGCGTCTCGCCTATGTCCATTGCGCTTGCTTCGGCCCGCGCTTTGATATCGGCATCCAGCTCCTCGTCGCTGACCTCGATTGCTTCTCTTTCGAGCATCTTTTGCACAACCAGCCGACGGCTGAGACGCTTGACCGCGTCGTCGCGCCAGCGCTGCTTGAAGTCGTCCTTGGTCATGCCCTGCGCCGCGAGCATCTGCTCAACCTGTTCGGGTGCGGTCTGGAGCTTCTGAACGAAATCCTGCCAGAATTGGTCGAGCTCAGCGCTCAGCATGGACTCGGGAACCTCAATCTCGCTGTTCGCTACAATCCTATCCAACAGCTGCTGAACCTTTTCATCGCGCATGCGGTTTTCGGCGGCGCTTTCGAGCCGCCGGCGGATGTCCTGCTTCAGGTCTTCGAGGCTCTCGTACTTCTCGCTTACGTCCTGCGCGAGCTCGTCATCGATCTCAGGCATTTCGCGCTGTTTGATCGTCTTGAGCCGCACCCCAATACGTTTGGTCTGCCCGGCGAGCTCAGAGTGCTCGTAGTCCGACGGAAACTCTTTGGTGGTTACCGTTTCGGCACCTCTTTCCATCCCAACGACGTCATCGTCGATCTTATAAAGGTTGTAGCCGCTTCCTACGGTGAAGACAAAATCCTCGCGCTCGGTGTTGGGAACCACCTCGTCGTTCTCATCCAGCTCCCAGTAATCGATCGTGACGATGTCGTCTTTCTCGACGGCACCGGAGGTTTTCTCCTGCACGACCGCGTTTTGTTCTTGAATGCTCTTGAGCTCACGTTCCAGGTCCTCATCGCCTACCTCGATTCGGTCTACCTCGATTTCGAGGCCGCTGTACTCGCCGAGCTCTATCTTGGGGTATACATCGTACTTGACGCTGTAGCTAAAATCTGCGTCAGTATTCAGCTCAATCTCGCCGTCAAGCTCGGGTTGGGAGTAAGGAAGCGGCTTTTCCTCGATTTCCTCCAGGGTCTGTTTGAGGCTCTCGTCGAGCAGTTGATGGGTTGCCTCCCACTTCAAACTCTCGCCGAATTTGCGCTCCATGATCTCCACCGGGACCTTGCCCTTACGAAACCCCTTCACCTGCGCGCTCTTGGCGTACTGCTTGACGACGTCGTCATATTTCTCTTTGACGCTGTCTTTATCGATGGTTACCGTCAGGCGGACGGCCGCATTCTCGAGTCGTTCGATTTGCTTGTCTGTGACCATGTGTACTGCTCCCGATCAGAGTAAAAAAAAAGGCGACCCGGGAGAACCGGGCCGCCAAAGGCAGACAGCGGGAGACGGGATTTGAACCCGCGACATCCACCTTGGCAAGGTGGAGCTCTACCACTGAGCTACTCCCGCGCGAGTAATCGGTTCCGGATTAACACGCTCCCGGTCGTAGGCCTGCGAGAGAAGGGACTTGAACCCTTACGCCTTACGGCACTAGATCCTAAATCTAGCGTGTCTACCAATTTCACCACTCTCGCCTATATTACCGAACCGCCACGGTTCGGTCAAGGGGTTGAGCCGTGCAGGGATCGAACCTGCGACCCGCGGATTAAGAGTCCGCTGCTCTACCAGCTGAGCTAACGGCCCATTGCAGTCCGAAAGAGGTGCACTCGGAGCTCACTTCCCGCCTGCACTATGTCTCTACGCCCGGCAGGATTCGAACCTGCGACCTGCGGATTCGAAGTCCGACGCTCTATCCAGCTGAGCTACGGGCGCATGCTCGGTACCGCTGCAGCAGCACCGCAAATATCGCGGGTGGATGACGGGATTTGAACCCGCGACAGCCAGATCCACAATCTGGTGCTCTACCCCTGAACTACATCCACCTTGTATTTCGGAAGCCCAAGACTGCCCGATTTCCGTCTTTTTGTCAAGAATAATCGCTTGGCCCGCAGCAATGCAAGGGGCCTAAGGCTGCAACTGCGCCGCGGAGTACTCCGCCACGATTCTGAGGCTTGTGGTAGACCACCCAACTTCAGTTTCCGCAAGCCGGTTGAGCGCAAAACTTCGTACCGTTTCATACTCGCTCGCCGAGAGCCGGCTTCGCGCGAGGCCGGCGTACGATGCCGGAGACGGCGGTGCGTTCGAGGCAGGTGCCGGGAACCAGCGTTCAAGCTGCTCGCGAGTGAGGCACCGGCTTTCGCCGAAAGGAATAATGTTCGACCGGTTCAAGGTGTACCCCGCCTCTTGAAACAAGGCCTGCAGAGTATCAGGCCGATTTGCGAGGCGCGGGTCGCCGTCATCGCTGTACAGGTCCTGCTCCAGCTCGGCGAGCCGGTCGGCCAATGATAGTTCTAATCCGTGATGTCTGAAGATGCCTGAAAGCCGTGAGGACTGCGCCGGGATGTCCTCCAACAACGCGATTACTGCACCTGGGGCGAGCAATCGGCCGATCTCATCGCGTAGCTGCGCCTTGGCGGGGTGCCGCAGCAACACATTGAGACCCACTACCAGCTCAAAACCTGCCGCCGCCTCCTCCCGCGCCTGCGCCAGATCTGCGAACAACTGCGGGCGTACGAGCTCGCTGAAGTGCCGGCCGTAAGCTTCGGCGGTGCGGCGCTCCTGATCGTTCGAGATAACCGCGGCAACGAGCCCTTCCGGCGCCGCGCGGGCCGCTTCCCATAACACCGCCGAGGGCGCATCGCCGAGCACCAGGACACGATAGTGCCGCGGCACCTCAAGCGCCTCGAACAAGGCGGCGCGGCGTTGCTCGATGCGACGCGAGAGCTCGCCGGATGCACGGCGCAGCCAGTGGTCGTGCCGCGCTGAGGGGGGCGAGTAGGTCAGTACCTCGTCGAACTCTGAGCCGAACGCTGCGGCAAGCTGCGCTTCGCGCCGGTGCTCGAGAGTCCGGCGCACACTACCCTCGTAGCCACGTTCGCTCGGCCGATAAAACACCCGACCATGCAGCGCTGTAGGCAGATAGTTCTGTGCTACCCAGTGTTCACGATACGCGTGCGGGTAGAGGTAGCCTTCCCCGTGCTTGAGCGCTTCGTGATCACGGCTGCCGTCGCGAAGATGCCGCGGCACTTCGTGCGACTGCTCGTGCTCAACGGCGTGCACCGCGTCAAAGTAGCCCATCGCAGAGTTCGATTTTTCGGCAGCAGCCAAATACAACGCTGCTTGACTGAGGTGAAACGCGCCCTCGGGCATGCCGACCCTGTCAAACGCCTCGGCTGCCGCTACGGTATGCGGCAGCGCGTGCGGATCGGCGAGACCCACGTCTTCGCTTGCGCTGATCAGCATTCTGCGGAAAAGAAACTTTGGATCCTCACCGGCGCGAATCATGCGCGCCAGCCAATACAGCGCCGCATCGGGGTCAGACCCGCGCACTGATTTGATGAACGCGCTGATGCTGTCGTAGTGGTAGTCGCCGTCACGATCGTAGAGCAGCGCCTTGCGTTGAATGCTCTCCTCGGCAATCGCCAACGTTACATCGATGTGCTCGCCGGTGGATGGTGGGAAGCGTTCCGGTGTGGTCTCTACCGCAAGCTGAACTGCGTTGAGAAGCGAGCGCGCATCACCGGCGGCGACCGCCACCAGATGTTCGATGGCGTCGCGGTCGATGCGAACATCATAGGCGCCGTATCCGCGCTCTTTATCGTTTAGCGCTTGCCGGCAAACGCGCCGCAGCTCATCTTCAGTTAGTTTCGTGAGCTGGAAGACGCGACTGCGGGATACCAGCGCGGAGTTCACTTCGAAGAACGGGTTCTCGGTGGTGGCCCCGATCAGGATCACCGTGCCGTTCTCCACCCACGGCAGTAACGCGTCTTGCTGTGCCTTGTTCCAGCGGTGCACCTCGTCCACGAACAGGATGGTTCGGCGGCCGTGCATACGGCACTCGGTGTCGGCTGCCTGTATCTCCTTGCGGAGCTGTTCTACCCCGGTGAGCACCGCATTCAGCGCCGCAAACCGTGACTTGGTTGTGTTCGCGATGATCCGTGCTATAGTGGTCTTGCCGCTGCCCGGCGGCCCGGAGAGAATCAGCGAAGACAGCTGGTCGGCTGCGATTGCCCGCCGTAAAAGCCGCCCGGGTCCAAGAATGTGATCCTGCCCGACAAGCTCATCGAGTGTTCGGGGCCGCATTCGTGCGGCGAGCGGCTCTGTCTGTGAAGGCGCATCGAACAGCTCCGGAGTCCGGTCAGGCATGTAATTGCTACAGATCGTCTTCCGAACCGCGTAACGCGAGGAGCTGATCACGCCGTTGCTTTGCCTCGGCGATCGCGGTATCGGTGTTTTCAAGCTCGGATTGAGTCTCCTTCAACCTTTCCCGAAGCGTTCCGGCGCGCTTCTCCAAACGCTCAATCTCGGAGGCGACCTGCTCAGCTTCAATAGCCGCCTCCAGCCGGTTGATATGTTGCTGCCGATTCTCCTGTTCAGCCTCCAGGCGACCGATCTCTTCCAATGCATCACGTGCCTCCTCGGGCAGTTGTGACACATCGGACGCAGAGTCGATAAGATAGTCGGTCAGGCGTCCAAAGCACTCATCGCGCCGAGCTTCCAGCTCGCTCTTGCGTTCCTTCAGCTCGCCGATCACTCGCGCCGGGCGCCGCTCGGCATCCATCTCGTGAAGCTCGGCGCGTAGCCGCTCGCGCTCACCGTCAAGCTCAGCGATGGTGTTTTCCAACTGCTCGATGCGCCGCCGGGCTGCCAGATACGGCTCGGCGATTTGGTTGAGCTGCGTGTCGTTCATCGCCGAGAGAAAATCGGTCTCGCAGAGCGCCGCGCCTGCTTTTCGATAGAGTTTGGGGAACGCTTCGAGCTTACTGCTGCGCCGCTTGCGCAGCAGGGCGGCGCGACCGCCGGAGACCAGGCGTTTCAGGAACGGGAGCTCTTCACCGCTCGCGTTTTGCTCTTCGATCTCACGTTCTATCTCATCAAGCTCGCTCTGTTGACGAACGAGGTCGCGAAACTCGTCGGCGTACTCATTTTCGAGGTAGTCGTTGTTGCGATACAGCTCAAAAGAACGTTCGCCGATTTGCTCGAAAACCGGCACCACTTCGTTTTCAAGTCGCGAGACCTCGCGGCGTGCGCGCGCAATCTCGTCTTTTATTTCTCCGTTCCTGGCGGTGATCTCTTCGATGCGGGCGATCCGGCCTTCGGTGCTTTCAATCCGTTCGCCGAGTCCCTCGAGTTCTTCCCGAACAGGCGCGGTAGCTTCAACCAGCACTGCGGCGTGGCTCTGTTCATACAACAGCTGACCGCAGGCAACGCGCCGCTCACCGATTTTGCGGCGGTCCTCAGCATTAGCGTGTTCCAGTTCGTGAATCGTGTTCTTGTAGCTGCTCATCTGTCTTTCCTTGTAGTATTGTAATACTTCGGGCTTTCGTACTCCCTTATATTATACCCAATAGATTCGTCTGCGTCAGGCGGCCGATTGCATGTGGTTGTCATTTCACCGTTGACGTGCTTAGCTAAGGGGCAATAAGCTTGTCGAAATATAAGTCGTTCAGGAGGTGTTGCTTGAGTGCCGATCAGAGGATACAGCGATCAGAAGAAGAGTGGAGGCGAGAGCTCTCTGAGGAAGCCTTTCGGGTCGCCCGTGAAGGCGGCACCGAGCCCCCGTTCAGCGGCGAGTACTACCACCATGATGCCGCCGGGGAGTACTATTGCGTGTGCTGCCGGCAGCCGCTGTTCAGCTCGCACCACAAATACGACTCCGGTACGGGATGGCCGAGCTACTACCAGCCGTTGGAGCAAGAGGCAGTACTGGAGCGCGCCGATACCAGCCACGGGATGGTGCGGACAGAGGTGTTATGCTCCCGGTGTGACGCGCACTTAGGGCATGTGTTTTCGGACGGGCCGGAGCCTAGCGGGCTGCGCTACTGCATCAACTCCACGTCGCTTGGGTTCAAGCCGAACGACCAGTAAGCGCCTCCGTCCGGTTGGGGCTGTTCGCGGTTTACCCTGTTCGTGGTTGCGTCGGTGCCTGGATGGACCTCCGCCTAGTTGAATAAGTTGTCGAGGTCCTCGGCTTTGCCGAGGAAGCGTTTAAGATTTCGACGGGAATTGCGTTTTTGGATTCCGTGCGCGAGAATCGGAAGCGCGCGGCGCAGCCTATCGGTCGGTGAGCGCATTTGCAAAAACGCGTGCTTCTCACGGTGATTGAACACCTCGGTGCTGCTCAACAAAAACGATAAGTCCTCGAGTCCGATACGCGCGAGCACCTTTTCATCAACGCTCTGGCCTTGCGTCTCGGCAAACTGAACTAAGAGCTCGCGCGCGTGCGCCGCGAGGCGCTCAGCCTCCGGATCGCCGTCCGGCTCGGCATCGCGGTAGTACTCCACCTCGGCTTCAAGATACTCTTTGTCGCGATGCACCCGTGCAACGATAAAACGCTGGGTTCCGAAAGTCAAAATATCCGCACGCCCGTCTTCATAACGCTGGATCACCCGTTCAATCTCGGCAATACAGCCCGCGCCGCTCATACGAGATCCCAACACCGGCACCACGCCAAACGAGATTCCGTCGGCCTCGCAGTCTGCGAGCATTTGCTTGTACCTGTCCTCAAAGATGTGCAGCGGCAGCGGCATGCGCGGCAGAAGAACAACGTTCAATGGAAAGATCGGGATGATCTCAGTCATCAGAGCCGCCCCGCCCGCTCGGCAAGCCCAACACAAGCTCGATCGGGCAGTGATCTGAACCTGCCACCTCCGGCCGAATGATCGATCGCTCTACACTCGCGAGCAAGGCTGCATTGACGCAGTGGTAATCGATACGCCACCCGATGTTCCGCCGGCGGGCGCCGGCGCGATACGACCACCAGGTATAGTTATGGGGGTCGGGTGTGAAGGCGCGAAAGGTATCGACGTAACCTGAGCCGATGAAACGTTCCATCCATTCGCGCTCTTCCGGCAGATAGCCGGCGTTACCCTCATTCTCCTCCGGATGTGCGAGATCAATAGGACGATGGGCAATGTTATAGTCACCGCTGAGCACCACGTTGCAGCCCGATCCGGTGAGCTCATTCATGATCTTAAACAGAGTGTCGCAGAACTCAAGCTTATACGCTAAACGCCTACCGCCGTCTTGACTGTTGGGGAAGTATGCGCCGATGAAGTAGAATTCCGGATACTCGAGGATCAGTACTCGCCCTTCGGAGTCGAAACGGGCAACCCCAAGTTGCTGGACGCTCAGCGGCTCGGCGCGTGAGTACACCGCGATGCCGCTGTAGCCCTTCTTTTCAGCGGTGGCGAAGTAGGCATGGTATCCTGCCGGTTCGCGCAGCGCCTCGCTCAGTTGATCGGGGTGCGCTTTGGTTTCCTGAAGACACACAATATCCGGCTGCTCGCGCTGCATCCAATCGACCAGCCCTTTACGCTCGATTGCGCGTAGTCCGTTGACGTTCCAAGACAGCAGGCGTTTCACATCCCTAATATAGTGCTCGGATTAGATCGGCGGCAAAGGGATCGTACTCAACTAATCAAGCTCGGCTAGAATTTCAGACAGCCGCGCGTCGAGCTCTTGCCAGCGCGCCATCTGCTGTTCGTGGTGATGCTCGGCTTGCGCCAGCGCTTCGGTCAACGGCTTCACCAGCGCGCCATTGCTGTACACATTGGGGTCGGCGAGCTCCCGGTGGAACTGCTGCCGGCGCTGCTCCAGTTCTTCCACCAGCTCTAGGATTTCGGCCTCTTCTCGCTCTATTCGGCTCAGCTCGGCTTTGAGTGCCTTGCGCTCAAGACGCGCACGGTTATTTGTGGTAGCCGCCGCGAAGCCGCTATTTGCAGCCGAAGGCTGGGAACGTTGGCCTAGCGTACCGCCGTCGGTTTTCCAAAGGTAGTACTCGTAATCACCGGGGTATAGCGTGCTTCGCACCGGCTCCTGCGGGCTCACGGGTGCGAACTCGAGTACTTTGGTAGCTACACCGGAGAGAAACTCGCGGTCGTGCGATACAAACACCACCGTCCCGGCATACTCCCGGAGCGCAGACTGCAGAATCTCCTGCGAATGCATGTCGAGATGGTTTGTGGGCTCGTCGAGTACAAGCAGGTTATGACGGTACAGCACGAGCTTCAAGAGCGCGACACGGGTGCGTTCGCCGCCGCTCAGCACCTCTACCGGCTTATGGATCTCGTCTCCGCTGAACAGGAACGCCCCCAGAAGCTCGCGCAGACGCGGCTGCAGGTCGTACGATGCAACGGCTTCGAGCTCCTCGATTACCGTGCCGGTTGAGTCAATGCGTTCGATGTCATCCTGCGAAAAATACCCGCGCGTCACACCGCTGCCGTGTGTGAGCTCCCCCTCGTACCCCATGTCTTTGCCGGCGATTATGCGCAGCAAACTCGATTTCCCCGATCCGTTCGGGCCCACCAGCGCAAGCTTCTCGCCGCGCTCGAGCGTGAGCGAAAGGTCTTGGAAGACCGGCAGCTCACCGTAGCGCTTGGCGATCCGTTCGGCATGCAGCACGACACGCGCGCTTCGTTCCGGCGCCGGAAAGCGTATCGACACCTGTTTCAGACTGTCGGGCAGCTCGATGCGCTCGATCTTCTCGAGTTGCTTGATGCGACTCTGCACGAGCTGCGCTTTTGAGGCGTTGTAGCGGAAACGCGCGATAAACCGCTGGAGCCGTTCGATCTCAAGCTGCTGCCGTTCCCATGCCTCGCGTTGCTGCTCAAGCTCGCGGCGGCGTTGCTCGCGATATGCGGTATAGTTGCCGGTGTAGCGCCGCACGCGCCCAAGAAACAGCTCTGCGACGGCGGTGATGCAGTGATCGAGGAAATAGCGATCGTGCGAAACGATCACAACGCCGCCGGGATAGGTGCGGATGAACTGCAGGAGCCAGTCACGGGCCTCGAGGTCAAGGTAGTTCGTCGGCTCATCGAGCAGGAGCAGGTCCGGTGCTTCAAGCAGAATGCGCGCGAGCGCGACACGCATCTGCCATCCTCCGGAGAACTCGTAACAGGGCCGAGCGAAATCCGAGTCTTGAAACCCGAGTCCGCGCAGAACACGGTCGATGAGCGCCTCGCGCGTGTCGTATCCGCTGCGCTCAAGCGCTTCGCCGAGCTCCTGATACTCGTCGAGCAGCGCTTGAGTGTGTGGGTCGCGGGGGCCGTGCTCAGCGAGCTGCTGTTCCAGCTCTACACGGCGCTGCTGCATGCTGTGTGCATGCGCGAAAGCGCGTTCTGCGGCGCCACGAAGCTCTAACTGCGGCGGCGCCACGCCGGTTTGCGGCAAATACGCGACAGTGCGCCCCCGCGCGCGCGCGACGACCCCGCCATCGGGCGTGATCTCTCCCGCGACGATGCGCATCAGACAAGATTTGCCGCTACCGTTGTGCCCGGCAAGCGCGAGGCGATCTCGGTCGGTAATCGTGAGGGATACGGTATCAAGCACTGTGTGTGCGCCGAACTGCAGCGATACGTCGGTTAATTGCGCGATCGTCATTGGAAAGCCCGTCTATTGCGTGCTATGGAGTTCTACGCTAGTCTTCGATCAGCGAGAAGTACATAATGATCGGTGCCCGTGGCGTATCCTGCACGGTGCTGCGATCCACCAACGTCTCGGGGACATACATGAACTGAACCCCGCCGGAGACGTAACGATACAGTAGGTACATCGTGTCGTCGCTACCCGCAAACTCAAGTGTCAGCGCCCCGTCGTACTGATCGCGCAGGTGCCGCGCGAGATATAGATCGAACCGGACGGTTCCGGTGGTACCGGCGGTATAAGACACGATGCGCGGGACTAATCGTTTGTAGCCGAGCCAAACGAAGGTCCGGTTCTCGCGGAACTCCAGGTTGCCGTACGCGGCACTGCGGAATCGCTGCCCAACCTCAATGAACTCCGTGTACAGCTCAAATCGGCGGGCCTCTTCCTGTGAGATGAGCTCGCGTATATCCTCGTCCACCAGCACGAAACGGGCGGAGTGCTCTCGGCCGTTGTGGGAGTACAATGCCTGCACCTCGGTCTCGCTTCGTATGTGGATCTCCAGCGGCTCCCCTTCAGCGCCCCACAGCGACGCGCGTATGCGATACCAGTCTTCGTATGTGAACTCGACAGTGTGGTCGGGCAGCACGATACGCACTCTGTTGTTCTCGGGTTCCGGAAACAGCCCGTAACGCGGATCAAAACGCACGAGGTCGTAGCGTCCGTCGCTGATCATGCGCTCAAAATACTCAGGGCGCCAGGTTTCCAGCAGAAACGCGTTCAGCTCCTCGCGCTCGACGTCGGCCGGATCCGTCGGACCTTCGTCGTAGTCGTAGACCGTGAGGTAACGCCCGAATACCCACCCGTCGACACCGTCCTCGGTCATGACCTCATACCAATAATCGTGGTAATCACTTATCTCGTGCTTCTGTTCACTACGCCGGATGACCTTCACGATCTGTTGATCACGAAGGCGATAGACTCTGCGGGACTGCGACGACATTTCGGCCCGAATCGGCAGCGCACGCCGTTCGGAACGGCCGTAAAGGCGGGCAAAATCCTGATACTCGGCTTTGAAAGCCGCAGCTTGCTCCTCGCTGTCGAACACGCGAACCAGCCGGCGCGGCAGTTCCGCCTTGTCTTCGTTGTCAAGCCCCACAACGGTATAGGTGTCGCTGATATCTGATTCGTCGACCACCGCAAGCAGAGTACCGGAGGAGGCCCGCTCCTCATCGGGGGACCACAACAGTACTCCGTGCTCGCGCGGCCGCCGGGCGCAGCCCATGACGAGCAATCCCACTATCAACGTGAGTGTGAACGCTATGCGTAATGCTTTCATGCTCTGCTCTACTGCACTCGCTATGATGCTTGTGATGCTGCAGCATCCGGCCGACGGATTCGACTGCTAAGTGAATTTGAACACGACTGCGCAGTGTTGGTCAACTACGCTTGGGTACTAGGGCGCACTCGCCAGCACGGCTCATGCCGTAGACTCGTGCCAAAGACTCGTTCGGTTGGTGCGCGCGGATGGCGGCCGGGGTGCGTCGGTCGCTGAGGCTGTTGGACCGCCTGTTGATAGTACCTTTCAGCCGGCTGGGATGCGGCCGGGAAAGCGCCGAGATTACTCGGCGAGCACGGGCTCGATAAGCTTGTCCGGGTGCAGTACGATCAAAACACGGCCTTCGGCGAGTAGGCGGCGGTTCTCTTCTCGTGACAGCAATCGTACCGCGTGCTCACGCGGCACCATGAGATCGGTCGGCTGAGTTCCATATACACCGGAGGCAAGCACGCGTAAGGGGGTGTTACCGACGCGCTGTACAAAGCGCGTCTCATGCCCGGGTTGGGTGTATCCGACCGGTCCCCAGCGTTCCAGGTAGCGGGACTCTACCATGCCGGGCTCGAACAGTGTCTCAAAGCGTTCGTCGTCATGTAGTCGCGGGAGCAGGGCCGGCACCGGCGTCTCGCTACGGTCTTCGCCGTGGACCGGCAACGCGTCGGTAGCGTAGATCACCACGCCGGTGAAGGATCGCGATGGGTGCCAGCCGCGAACGTGCGGAACCGGACGAGGATGAGTGTGCGCCGCGAAGGTACGCGTCAGGGTGGGGTGGATATCCAGCGAGAACTCTACTGCGGCACTCGTGAGATCGGCAGTCGGACCGGTGTACCGCTGCACCAGTGCGTCTGCGGTTCGGCGGATACGAGTAGTCAGATCGGCATCTCGGTTGAGCGCTGCCTCAACCTTCTGGGCGGAGTTGAGCTGCAGGCGATTGACCGCATCGAGATACGGCTCGTCTATGCGGCGCTCTAGTCTGCGTTTTACGCGTCGCGTAGCACTTGGGTTCGTTGCAAGGTCGTTGGGAATTTCCGCTTCAAGCCGCACCGTGAGCAGCCCACGCTCCCAATTTAGCTTCGCGTGATGCCGATCGGGCGGAATGTTCGCCTCGTGGCCGCTGCGAATCGCGGCCACGGGCGTGACGCCGAGGATTGTGCATATCGAGATCATTAATAAGCTCGTAATCGCCGTCTGCCGTATGCACCTGCGCATCTATTGCTACTATCGGCGCGCCGCGCCGAACCTTTGAGGCCCCTGGCTACAGGGCTTGCTCACGCGAACCGAGTGGGCTCGTGCTTACAGCTGTTCGCCGAAGTATACGCCTGCCCACTCCCAGTTGTTGTGAATCTCGGGATCAGCGGGGAAGTCTACACGCCGAAAATACAGATACCAGGTATTGATGCGGTATGACCAGTTCCAAGTTCGCAGATACGCTTCCCGCGCATTTGAACTGATCTCAAGGTCGCGCGAGTAGCGCACCGGTCGCCGTTGCATGAAGGTTCCGATATCAAACTCAATGCGACTGTTGAAATCCGACTCTTGTTGCTCCCATGACATCGCAAAGAAGTTCTCTTTGGCGCGATGGCGCAAGAGGTGACTAGGATTCTGTCTACTCAGAGCGACCTTGATATCGGTAACAAGATCATCGAGGCTTTCACGGGTCCAGTCGCGCGAGGAGTCATAGAAACCGACCCGGGTTTTGATATCACGGCGCGCATCCGGGTAACCGGGGATGCTGGTTCCCGGGTGCCTCAAGAACTCGCGATACGCGTCGAACGCCTCATCCCAGCGTCCCAGATTCTCATAGCTCCGGGCGAGATAGAAGTACTTCTTGCCGAGTTCTACCTTATGGGGGAACCGCTCGGTGATTTGATGGTAATACTCCAAGCGATCATTGTCATCGTCGGCTATGTCTACCAGCCGGCTCAGCGCCTGGAAATGAATTGAGTTGTTACGAACCTTGAGGTCGGGGTAATTAGTCACCAGCCGTTCGTAGTAATGCCGCGCAACCGGCGCTCCCGCGTTGGAATCGTAGTGTTGCGCAACCAGAAAGAGGTAATAGCCGTTGTACGGGTCACCCCTGTGGGCTTCAACATACTCAGTGAGGAAAACCTTCATACGCTCGGGGTATCCGGCGCGATGCAGGTTGGCGGCTATTTGCTCGATTACGACACTCCGATCACGGGAGTCCAGCTCTTCAGTGTTGAGAACCTCGAACAGTTTCTCAAGCTCGGTCGACGTCTCGCGGTCCCCGACCACGTAGTACGAGCTCCCGCTGTTGAAAGCGGTCAAGCCGGTGGCGACCAAGATCGTGACGAGGAATGCGGTTAGCTTTAGGGCCAGCTTCCAATCAAAACTCATATATCCAAAAAGTATACCTCATGAGGCTGCCAATTGGCAAGTAATTCACAATCTGGTAGAATGCGTCGATCAGGAGGACAACGCCGTGGGACAACTAGTCAGTAAAGACGAAGCGGGCCTACATGTTCCCGCCGATCCGGCGATTCCTTACATCGAAGGCGATGGAATCGGGCCGGATATATGGCGCGCCGCGGTGCGGGTGTTCAATGCCGCAGTTGAGCGCGCGTATAACGGCGCGCGCAACATAGACTGGGTTGAGGTGCTGGCGGGGCAGAAGGCTTATGACACGGTCGGTGAGTGGCTTCCCGCCGCGACCGAGGAGGCGTTTCGCACTCACCTGGTTGGGATCAAAGGGCCGCTGACCACGCCCGTCGGCGGCGGTTTTCGCAGCTTGAACGTTGCTCTCCGTCAGCGTCTGGATCTGTATGTGTGCCAGCGCCCGGTGGAATATTTCAGCGGTATTCCCACTCCGGTCAAGCACCCCGAGGCGGTGAACATGGTGGTGTTTCGCGAGAACACCGAGGATGTGTACGCCGGGCTCGAGCTTGAAGCCGAGACCGAGGAAACGCGTGGTGTCATCGCCTACCTGAGCGAAATATTCGGGCGCGATATTCGACCGGACTCCGGGATCGGGATCAAGCCTATCAGCCGAACCGGCACCGAGCGGTTGGTGCGCGCTGCCATTCAATACGCGCTCGATCATGGACGCAAGAGTGTTACTTTGGTTCACAAAGGTAACATCATGAAGTTTACCGAGGGCGCGTTCCGCAGTTGGGGTTACGGACTCGCGCGCCGCGAGTTTCCGCAGCATATCGTCACGTGGGAAGATATCGACGGTGATGTTCCGGAGGGAAAAGTGCTGATCAAGGATGTGATCGCCGACGCATTCTTACAGCAGATTCTCACTCGTCCGCTGGAGTACGATGTGATTGCGACGATGAACTTGAACGGCGATTACGTCTCGGATGCTTTAGCAGCGCAAGTGGGTGGCATTGGGATTGCCCCGGGAGCCAACATCAACTACGAGAACGGGTACGCGATCTTTGAAGCCACGCACGGCACCGCGCCGAAGTATGCCGGAAAGAACGTCGTGAATCCGAGCTCGGTGATACTGTCGGGAAGAATGATGCTCGAGTATCTCGGTTGGCAAGAGGCTGCCGATTGTATTACGCGCGGGATGTCCGGGACGATCGCGAACAAGGTGGTAACCTACGACTTTGCGCGGTTAATGGATGGTGCCACCAAGGTGTCGACCTCTGAGTTTGCCGATACGATCATCGAACACATGAAGGCCTAGTTTTGGCACGAGCGTCGTACGGGGCACCGTTTCAGCGATTTCCGCACAAGCTTCTCGTGTTTGGAATCACCTTCGTATTAGTGGGAGTGGTGTTACTGTCGCGCACGGTGGGGTATATGCCCGAGGTGCGAGTGCTCTGGACCATCGTCCCGCTCGTTATCGGGGCCATTCTGTTGTATCTGGCGTTCGCGCAAGGTGGTCCTGAGGGGTACGTCTTTGTCGGCATGATCCTGACGCTGGTCGGGATAGTGTCCCTTCTGCTCAATACCGTGATGTCCAGCGTTGAGCTAGCGCGAATCTGGCCATTGTTTATGACGATCGCCGGCGTGTCGCTTGCGGTTTATGCACGCACCAAGGTCGAGTCGGCTCGCGTCGCGCTGCAGATTCCGGCAGTTGCAATCATTGTACTCTCCGGCATATTTCTGCTGTTCAGCCTTGATATTATCCAGCGTGATTTTCGCCGAGTCGTGGGGATGTGGTGGCCGAGTATTCTGATCATCTTTGGCATTGTGTTGTTGTGGGTATACTACTCGCGTGGGCGTCGCCGGCCGCCTTCCGGACGCAGCAATTGATCAACCGATCACTGCTCGGGCTCGGCGTCACAACTCGCGCATCGATTCGAATCGTAGTACACCACGCGGCGTAAGCTCAGACGCTCTTTGCAGTTGCGGCAATACAAGGCGAAGGGGAAGACCTGCGCGCGGAACAGCACCCCTACGGCGAGGATTGCGGCAGTTGCAGCGAGTAACAGAACCGCCGGCCAATGGTATAGTATTATAACGTGCGCCGCAGCAAAGACCGCCAAAACGAGTGCGCTCAGATACAGGGTGGCAAAGCGCTTGCCTTCGCCGTGGTGCAGATGCCGCCGCTGGCTCAGGTTGAGCGTTAGAATCGCCACCAGCAACCAAGGGGTATACTCGGCAATCCACTGTACCAAATGGTCCATGATACCAACAGGGTAACGCGCTTTCGCACCTCACGGCAAGGGCTAAGCCATGAGCGCCGCATAACGCTTGAAGTGGTCTTCGACGACAATGCAGGTCATAGCTTCCACCACGGGAACGATTCGCGGGCAGATGCAGGTGTCATGGCGGCCCTCGGTGCGAATCACGCGCTCGGCTCCCTCGATGTCAACGGTGCGTTGGGGCCGTGCAATCGACGAGGTGGGCTTCACCGGAAGACGAAACACAATTTCTCCGCCTGTACTGATCCCTCCGATGATGCCCCCTGAGTTGTTCGTGAGAAACCCATCGGTGGACATTTGATCGTTGTGCTCGCTTCCGGTCATTGCGGCAGCGCGGAAGCCGGCGCCGAACTCAATCCCTTTGACCGAGCCGATCGAGAGTATCGCATGCGCCAGCTCCGCATCTAGCTTGTCGAAAACCGGCTCGCCGAGGCCGGCCATGGTGCCGGTGATGCGGCACTCAACGATACCTCCCATGCTGTCCCCAGCTTCCTTCAACCGCTCCACGTAATACACCATTTCTTCGGCCGCCGCTCGGTCGCATGCGCGCATTGGATTACGCTCAATCTCCTCCGGATCAAAGCTGCGGCACGCGATTCCACCGGCTGCTAGGGTGTAGGCGAGCACCTGCACTCCGCGTTCAGCCAGGATCTTGCGCGCTACCGCGCCGGCCGCCACCCGCCCGGCGGTCTCGCGGCCGGAGGCGCGTCCGCTACCGCGCCAGTCCCGGCGCCCATACTTCTTGAGGTACGTGTAATCGGCGTGGCCCGGGCGAAACATCGATTTGATCTCATCGTAAGCAGAGGGGTCGGCGTCGGCGTTGTACAGTATCATCAGCATCGGGGTACCGGTTGTAGCCCCCTCAAATACTCCTGACAGCAGGTTTACGGTGTCGGGCTCCGAACGCGGCGTGCCGACGCGCGACTGCCCGGGTTTCCGGCGGTCTAGCTGCTCTTGGATGTCTTCCTCGCTGATTGACACTCCGGGCCGAACGCCGTCGAGCACTACGCCGACAGCTCCTCCGTGGGATTCGCCGAACGTGGTGAGCCGAAACGCCTTGCCGAAGCTACTACCGGACATCAAGCAACTCCTGCATTACTGCCTGCACCTCTCCTACGATATCATCCGGGCCGCGTCCGCGTAGTGTGACAACGCGGTCGGCGTAGCGCCGATACAGCGGGTCGCGCTTACGCCAAAGACTCTTGAAAGCTGCGCGCGGGTTGTTCGCGTCGAGAAACGGCGGTATCCCCCCGGTCGCAACACGCGTGTACAGCACGTCAGGATCTTCGTCAAGATAGACGACAACGCATCGCGAGACAAGCCGGGCCATTGCATTTGGATTCTCACCTAAACCTCCGCCGCACGCCACCACGAGCGGCTTTCCAGCGCTATCCAGCAGCTGCTCGAGACGGGTCACTGCCCGTTGTTCGTATTCCTGAAATGTGGTTCTGCCGAGGTTGCGGTAGATTTCGCGCACGCTCGGCGCTTGGTGAAGCTGGTGGGCATGCGCGTAGCACTCCTGCAGGAGCAGATCAAGATCTTGGAACCCAAGGCCGTTCAGTTCCGCCAGCCTGCGCCCCACGGTCGTCTTACCGCAGTGTTTCATTCCGATGAGCGCACAGCCGGCTTGATCAGCCGAACCGTACTCAACCGGCGGCCGCCGAGCGGCGGCATGCTCAGGTTTGCGTGAGCGGCGGATCATAACGCAGCGGTACCGGCAGCGAACGGTGGCAGCCTTCGAGGCGATGGAGACCGATGCCGGTTAACCGCAGAGCAGCGGGTTGTTCGTTGCGGGGATCGATCATGATCAACACCTCGTTCATACTCTCGTGAATAGCGCCGGATGGACGTTCGCGGCGAAGAGCCTGCTTGTTACTCTTGCTCCTGTTCAGCGCGATGCGTACGGTTGAGCATAACTCGGGTGCGCTGACGGGCCTAATGACACAATAGTAGTATAGCCTATTCTGTGCTAGAGATCGAGAACCTGTCTGAGTCTGTCGGGGTCCAACCGGAACGGCGAGCCCTTGCCCTGACAGAAGTGGTACTTCTCGAACAGGTGAAGCGAGAGTTCGGAAACCAAGAGCTGCCGCTCGGGGTCTTCCTTTCTTGAAACGACCGCGTTCACCTTGCGAAATATTCCGTCCTCAAACGGCGACGCGAGAAATCCGCGCGCCTCGTCGACCCGCACAACCCACTTTCCATCGACGGTAATCGGTTCGCCGAGTCCCTTGCGGCCCTCGTCGATTACCCGCCGCATACGCGCGGCCGCTTCCTCGAACTCTATTCCGAGCTGCGCCATGCGCTCCTCATCGGCGGAGATGATTTCAATGATCGGTCTCGTCTCGTCACCGAGGAATCCGTCGGCGGTAATCACTCCCGGTTGCATATTCTCTTGTGCTTTCCGGAACTCCGGTGTCATCCACATCTTGCACTACCCCTATGCGAACTTATCAAAGTAGATCTTATCTTCGGCCATGTCGTGGCTTCGCATGACCGCCATACAGGCATCGAGCATGCCCGGGCTACCGCACAGGTAGCCTTCCTTCGCTATGCTGGTCGGGATGGTATCGCGCAAGTAACCGTCGAGCACCTCGGTGATCAGTCCGGTAGCACCTTCCCATTTGTCGGATTCTTCAGGCTCAGACAACGCAGGTATGAAGTGGAAGCGCTCGTACTTCTCTTGAAGCTCGTTCAGCTCGTCTAAGTAAAACAAGTCTTTCTTGGTGCGCGCGCCGAAGAAGTACCAGATGTCGCGCTTATCCATCATACCGTTTCCCACGAAGTCGTAAAAGATCGACTTGAACGGAGCCATTCCCGAGCCACCGGCAACGCAGATCATCTGGGCATCGGTGTCGCGAACGTAGAAATCTCCGAACGGCGCGATGATCTTCATCTTGTGCCCCTCTTGCAGGTGTTCGTGCACATACGTGGTGACGATGCCGCCCGGGACCAGCCGGATCAGGAACTCGAGATGATTGGAGTCGCCGGGAACCGATGACATAGAGTATGCTCGCTGGGTAGGTCCCTTGACTTTGCCGTAAGGCGGCACTTCAATCTGTCCGTACTGACCGGCTTTGAAATCGACCTCACCGTCGGTGAGTTTGAAATAAACCTCTTTTATGTCATGTGTGACGTCACGAATACGTTCAACGACGCCTTGATACTGCTGGATCTTGAACAGGTATTCAGGTATCTCGATATCAACGTCGCTCTTCAGCTTGACTTGGCAGGACAGGCGTATGTTCTCCTCAAGCTGTTCATTCGTGAGATAAGGGATCTCGGTCGGCAGGTGCGGACCAACGTCGGAGTTCACCTTGACCTTGCATTCGCCGCAGCTACCGCGACCTCCGCAAGCCGACGGAACGAAAATTGCGCTCTCGGCAAGCGTCACCAGCATATTGGTTCCGCCGGTAACCTTGAGGCTGCGCGATCCGTTGTTGATGTCGATCGCCACTTCGCCATAGTTATTTACGATTTTGTCGGTAACCGATATCAGCACCGCCAGCGCCGCGCTTATCGCCGACAGAGCCACCGGTGCAACCAGCACAGTTGCAAGCTCCAAACTCTTCCTCCTTGATTCGACCTTACTTCTACTGAACCGGCAACATGCCACCAAAGCCGATAAATGCCATTGCCATGAACCCGATCGTGATCACCGTAATGCCGGGGCCTTTGAGGGCTGCCGGTACCGGGCCTTTCTCTACCTTCTTGCGAATCGCAGACAGGAGCATGATCGCCAACCACCATCCCAAGCCGGAGCCTAATCCGTACACCAGGGACTGGGTGAAGCTGTACTCACGGATCTCCATGAATAACGAGACGCCGAGGATCGCACAGTTAACGGTAATCAGCGGAAGAAAGATCCCCAGGGTTATGTACAACTTCGGGGAGACGCGGTCTATGACCATCTCGGTGATCTGCACCATAGAGGCTATTACGATGATGAAGATAATGTAGCGCAGATACACAAGCCCCAGCGGAACTAGAACCATGTGATACACGATCCAGTTCAACCCGGAGGTCAGAAACAACACCAAAGTGACCGCCATCCCGAGCCCATTGGAGGATTGCATGTCTTTGGAGATCGAGATGAACGAGCACATGCCGAGAAAGTTTGCCAACAAGATGTTGCTGGTAAATATTGAAGCGAACAGCAGCGGGACTAACGTAATATCCGGAGGGTTCATGCGGGGGCTCCTTCTCGTTCCATAATTGCTTTGCCGATCCAGATGATGATTCCGAGTACGAAGAACGCGCTCGGCGGCATTACCATAATGATCCAGGGTTCAAACGCCGCGGGCATGACTTGGTATCCAAACAAGCTGCCGAAACCTAGTAGCTCGCGGATCAGAGCGATACTGAGCAGCACACCCATGTATCCCATGCCCGAGGTCATGCCGTCCCACATCGAGATCAACGGTCGATTTGATTGCGCGAAGGCCTCTGCGCGGCCCATGATTATACAGTTCGTGATAATCAGCCCGACATAAGGGCCAAGCTCGCGGCTAATGTCCGGTACGTAGGCGCGCAGAATGATGTCTACAACGATCACGTAGGAGGCGATAATCAAGGTTTGAACCATCATACGGACTTTCCGCGGAATAAGTGATTTCATTATCGCGACCGTGAGGTTGGTCATGCCCATAACCGCGACGACCGCGATCGTCATGATAACGGTGTTCACCAGTAAGTTGGTCACGGCCAAAGCCGAACATATACCGAGCACTTGCATGAAGATCGGGTTATTGGTCCAGAGGTTCTCTCTTAGAATTGGGCCGGGGGCTGCTGCCGAGCTCATGCCGCTCCTCCTAACGCTTGGGTGAGTTGCTGTAAGTGGTCGTTGATGATGCGTGCCATCGCGTCGCTGGTTCCGGTAGCGCCGGTAATGCCGTCGATCTCACCGCTGTCTTCGTCGAAGTCGCCTGTACCGTCGCGCGAGGTCATCTCCAGGCGCCCGTCTACGAGCCGCTTGTTGCGAAACTGCTCCTGGAACCAGCCTTCATCGATGCGCCCGCCTAACCCGGGAGTTTCCTCATGCTCCAGGACCGTCAGACCCAGTGTGCGCGTACCGTCGGGAGTAATGCCAAGGTGCCCGCGGATAGTTCCCCAGACCCCGCTGCCGGCGTACTCCTTGGCATAAAGTTGCTCGCCGTCGCGTTCATAGCTGTAGAGACCGAGACCGTTTACCTCGATCTGCTCGACGCGCTCGAACAGCTCAGCTGCTTGTTCATCATCTTGGAACTCAACCCCCATGGCCTGCAGCACGCTCCGTTGCAGGCGTACTTCCTGGTTGAACTCTATCTGCTCTATCGTCAGTTCGTTGGCCATCGCCAATAATAGCACGAACGCAAACGTGACCACGGCAGTGAATATCACGGTATACGCGAAACTCTGTTTATCCACAGTACCCTCCTCACCCGGCTTGCTGAGCCGCAGGTTCCTGCGCAGGCTTCGCTTTTTTGCGCTTTTCCAATCCGGTTACAATCTCGTCAAGCAAACACGCGAAGGTATTCCCGAGCAAGAGCCCGAAACTGGTGCCCTCCGGAAACCCGGCGAAGGTCCGCACCAGGACGGTCATGCCTCCGATGATGAAACCGTACAGCCACATCGATAGCTTCTTGTTCGGCGCGGAAACCGGATCCGTCGCCATGAAAACCGAGACGTAGATCAAGCTGCCGGACATCAGAGCGTACTGCGGGGCGTAGCCGGTATCCAGACCGGTGCGGTAGAAGACGGTGGTGAGGATAGCGGCAGTTCCCAAAGTGGATACCATCAAGCGCCAGTTCGCGCTCTTTGTCCAGATCAGGTATGCAGCCGCCAAAAGGATCAGGAGGACCGAGCCCTCTCCCATCGAGCTCGCGTGAAAACCCAGGAACAGGTCGGCCAATTCCAGCGACTCACCGTCGCGCAGCATCGCTAGCGGTGTTGCACCGCTGACCGCATCGGTACCGAAGAAGCTCGGCTTCACCCAGTTGGTCATCATGATCGCAGGGAACGATATCCAGATGAACATTCGGCCGGTGATCGCCGGGTTGAAGATGTTTCGCCCGAAGCCGCCGTACACTCCTTTGCCGAGCAGCACGGCGAAAACGATGCCCACAATTGCAACCCACAACGGTACCGTTGGTGGTAAGGCCAGCGCAAAGATCGCGCAGGTGACGAGGACCGCCTCACTCACCTTTTTGTTGCGGGTTCTTTCTACCACGTACTCGGTAAGTATTCCGGACACGAACACGGTGGCGACTAGTAGCGGGACCCGCCACCCGTATTGGTACGTTGCAAACAAAAACAGAGGGGCCAATGAGTACAGAACCCTCCGCATTACCAGCTGTTTCTGGAACACAACGCCTCCTCGCGCCAAAGATCGCTAAAGCACCCTAAAAATAGGGCTGCTGTTTATCTTACGGCAACATCAATAAGACCGGAGCATAGGTTTTCCGACTTCCAAAATCAAGATGCGAGTGTTACATTAAGGGGCAATTGATGCAACCCAAACCAGTTGTAAGCGTAACAAAGGAGCAATCGCATGAAAGCCCATGAAATGTTGGCGGTCATGGAACGTATCATCGAGACCGCCAAGACCGCGGTGCTGGGCACGGTGGAGGGTCCGGAAAACCACCCGCGATTACGGTGGATGACGCCCACCACAATCCGTGGGCGCAACGGGTTTCTGTACGCATTGACTTCCCCGGATTACGCGTGGGTTCAAAACCTCGCTGAGAATCCGCGCGTAGAGTGGATGCTGCAGACCAAAGCCTTGGATGAAATCATGTATCTGCGCGGGGGTCTCAGTGTGATCGACAATCCGGCGCTTAAGGCGGATGTGCAGGAAGCGATCGGCGGGCGCCTGACGGTGTTTTGGAAGAACATCCCCGACGAGAGTAACCTCGTTGTGCTTGAGTCGGCTATCGAGGAGATCATGTACTTCAAGCCGCTGCAGGGCGAGCGGATAGTCGTCAGATTAAGACAGTAGGAGTCAGGGTCCATGGCGAAGACTGCAGAGAAGAATGAACTGAAAGGCTATAGCAAGGAGTTTCTCGATCATCTCATGCGCGAGATGCTCATAATCCGGCGTTTTGAAGAGAAGGCCGCCCAAATGTACGGGCTCAAGAAAATCGGTGGATTCTGCCATCTATACAACGGTCAGGAAGCGGTAGCGGTGGGAAGCGTCGCCGCATTGGACTTGAGCAAGGATTACGTTCTCACGGCGTATCGCGATCATGGTCATGCGATTGCGTGCGGAATGGACCCCAATTCCGTCATGGCTGAGCTCTTCGGCAAAGAGACCGGCTGCTCGCGCGGAAAGGGTGGCTCGATGCACATGTTCGACACGGAGAAGCACATGCTCGGCGGTAACGGCATTGTGGGAGCGCAGATCCCGGTTGCCACCGGCGTGGCATTCGCGCAGATGTACCGCAACGACGGCGGGGTTACTCTGTGCTTTTTCGGTGACGGAGCTATTCACCAGGGTGCGTTTCACGAGTCTTTGAACCTCGCGAGTGTGTGGAAGCTTCCGGTGATCTACATTGTGGAGAACAACCACTTCGGTATGGGAACTGCGGTCAAGCGCGTTTCGGCCGTTGAGGACTTCGATGTTAAGGCTGCCGGGTACAATATGGAAGGGAGCGTTGTGAACGGGATGGATGTACTGGAAGTGTACGAGGCGTTGAGCAAGGCAGCAGGCGCGGTGCGTGAGAAGCGCGTCCCGCTGCTGCTGGATGTCAAGACGTACCGCTACAAAGGACACTCCATGAGCGACCCGGCGAAGTACCGGACGAAGGAAGAGCTGGAGTCGTACAAGCAGCAGGATCCTATCTTGGTGCTGAAGTCGCGAATGCTCGATGCCGGCCTGTTGGAGGACGAAGAGTTCCAGGCCTTGGACGAAGAAGCGAAGAAGATCGCGCAGCAAGCGGTTGATTTCGCCGAGGAGAGCTCAGAGCCGCCGGTCAGCTCAATGTACGAAGACGTTCTTGCGTAATGCATAACCAAAAAGAGGAGTCTGTCTCACATGGCTGAAATTGCAATCCGAGAGGCGTTACGCCAGGCTCTTGATGAAGAAATGGAGCGCGACGAGCGCGTTTTCATCATGGGAGAAGAGGTCGGCGAGTACGAGGGTGCCTACAAAGTCACGCGCGGCTTGCTCGACAAATATGGTGTTCCGCGGGTGATGGACACCCCGATCGCCGAGTTAGGTTTTACCGGTGTGGGTGTCGGCGCGGCATTGACCGGCCTGCGTCCGGTAGTGGAGTGGATGACTTTCAATTTCTCGCTCCTCGCGATCGATCAGGTGATAAACAATGCTGCAAAAATGCGTCACATGTCCGGGGGGCAGCTGAAATGTCCGATCGTATTTCGAGGCCCCAACGGTCCGGCTGAGTATTTGTCCTCGCAGCACTCGCAGGCCCTGCAGAGCTTCTACGCCCATATTCCGGGTTTAAAGGTGGTGGCGTTCTCCAATCCGTATGACGCCAAAGGGCTTCTGAAGAGCGCCATCCGCGACGACAACCCGGTTGTGGTGCTCGAAAGCGAGATGACTTACGGCCTGACCGGCGAGGTTCCCGAGGAGGAGTACTTGGTACCGATCGGCAAGGCGCGCGTGATGCGCGAAGGTGCCGACGCCACGCTTATCTCGTTTTCCAAGCCGGTGCATTACTGCATGCGCGCGGCGCAGGAGCTCGAAAATGAAGGTGTTTCAGTTGAAGTGCTCGATTTGCGGTCGCTGCGGCCACTCGACGAGGTTGCGATGTACGCCTCGGTGCGCAAAACCAATCGCGCTGTCGTTGTCGATGAAGCGTGGCCTGTCGCCAGCGTCGGCTCGCATGTGGCGTGGTTGATCTCGAAGAACTGCTTCGACGATCTCGATGCGCCGGTGGAGCTGGTAAGCTCAGAGGACGTACCAATGCCGTACAACCATACCATGGAGCTCGCGGTGCAGCCTTCAAGCGACAAGATCGTCGCCGCGGTTAAGCGCGCGGCGTATATGGATTGAGGAAGGACTATGGCTGAGAAGATACTTATGACCGCGCTCTCGCCGACGATGGAGGAGGGCACGATTGTTTCGTGGAATAAGAGCGAAGGCGATACCGTAGCCGCAGGCGATGTACTGTGCGAGGTGGAAACCGACAAAGCCAGTATGGATTATGAGGCGACCCAGGAAGGCATGTTGCTCAAGATCGTTCGCGGTGAAGGCGAGACCGCGACCGTTGGGCAGGCGATCGGAATAATCGGGGCCGAAGGTGAGGACATCGCCGACCTGGTTCAGGCAGCGCAAGCCGAAGCCGGCTCGGCACGCTCCGGCGGTGAGACCAAGAAGAGCGGCGGGGCTGCTGAAAGCAGCGATGCGGCCCCGGACCACGGTACGGCCGCCCCCGGCGCGCCCCCCCAACAGGAGGCTCGCGCGGTGCCGGGTGCAGCAGCCGAGCCCGGCAGTGCGCC